>JAAYSX010000112.1 GCA_012518255.1 Candidatus Epulonipiscium sp.
GGAGCTTGGTTAGCTTGCGCTAACATAGCTGTTGAAGCTTGTTGTAAGATATTTTGCTTTGTTTGCTCCATCATTTCCTTAGCCATGTCTACGTCTCTGATTCTAGCTTCAGAAGCTTGTAGGTTTTCAGCTGATGTGTCTAAGTTCTTGATTGTATGCTCTAATCTGTTTTGCATAGCACCAAGTTTAGATCTTTCTTTAGATACGCTTTCTAAAGCATTGTTGATAGTTGTGATAGCACCATTTGCTTTTTCTTGAGTGTTAACTCTTATAGCACCGTCTTTAACAGCTTCAGCTTTTTCACTAGATATTGCAGGCGCTGCGGTTATAATATCATCTAATTTTCCTGTAAAGTCTTTTGTAACTTCAACTTCTAAGCCATGCTTTTTAAGTGCATCTATAACATCGTTTAATGTACTTGTATTTACACTAGCCGGTGTAGTTAAATCTGCATCCCACTCAGTTCCTAATGTAACTTCAATAGTACTACCACCTGAAGATGGTTTTGCCTCGAAATCTGTTGATGTTCCACCTGATGTCGCTGCCGTTCCCAGTGTTATGGTAATTTTTTCAATATCTCCTTGGCCTGTTACATTAATTCCAGTACCTAGTGTTGATGAGTAGTTGGTAAAATCTTCTGTTATCCCTAATTTTATTGCTCCCATATCACCAATGGATAAATCAACTTTTTGATTTGCGTTAGCACCAATATGGAACACTTTTTCTTTAAATGAACCATCTAATAGTTCCATAGCGTTAAATTGAGTAGTTTCGGAGATTCTAGTAATTTCTGATGCTAACTGATCAATCTCATCTTGAATATTAGCCCTATCAGCATCTGTGTTTGTGTCTGTAGATGATTGAACTGCAAGTTCTCTCATTCTTTGAAGGATTGCGTGTGTTTCGTCTAACGCGCCTTCAGCTGTTTGGATTAGAGAAATACCGTCTTGAGCGTTTCTTGAAGCTTGGTTAAGACCACGGATTTGCCCTCTCATTTTTTCAGAGATTGCAAGACCTGCTGCGTCGTCTCCTGCACGGTTAATTCTGTATCCTGAAGATAGTTTCTCCATTGATTTAGCACTACCTGTGTTAGCGATTCCCAACTGACGGTATGGCTTGACCGACAAAATTTCCTCTCTATTTTTACCCACAAATCTTCTACCCCCCCAAGCCTTCAATCCCCGTGAACTAAAGCTTTTATGGCTTGTTAATCTCCCCTTTTTTTATATTCGTAGTAAGTTTTATATCTAATGACAACCTAACAGGACTATCACTTTATACCCCTCATCATTAGGTATCCTAAGCTTTTTAAAAGTGCTATTCTACCATAACTTATGCTAGTATTATCCAAAACACAAAAATAAACCATGCAGATTCTACATTTCTGTAGTTTCCACATGGCCTTTTATATTAGTCTATGCTGCTTAACATGGTCTCTATCTCTTTATGGTATCCATATTTCTTGAAAAAATCTATTAAGGCAACCTCGAAAATATCCTTTTGTGAGATGTTACCATCTGCGCTAAAATCCCTAACCATTTGGTCTAGTTGGTTGCTCATATGAACTGATTTTGTAATAAAAATCCCCGGCACTACATATCTTGGCAAGATCCCTGCCTCCCCTGTGGCATCCCCTTCTAGTAGCTCTACAATTTTCTCCTTCCTACTTTCTAGGTATGCCAGTAGGTGGATGTAATTACCCAGGCCTACTAGTTCTTCCTTTCCTTCAATCTTATCAGTTTCTACTTCTTCTCCATTTTCTGCTACATAGTTGTTTCTGCTAGAATCCCATATAAACCCTTTTGACTTCATGTAGTTTGCCATTTCTTTTGCCGATTCAAATCCTGACTCATGGGCTATTCTTTTGGGGGTCATTTCGCCGCTAGTAAATCTTTGGATAATTTCCACAGTCTTAGCTGTAACACTCGCCCTATGTGAATCCGTTTCAAAAGGAATAATTCCTCTTCCGTTTTTAGGGTAGTAATTTCCTAAGCGCTTTTCTTTTACATAACCCTCTCTTCGCATAAACATATCAAGGGATTTATAGTTCTTATACCCTAAATCCTTGGCAATAGAATCCGTATCTTTCCCTGTATCTATGCTCGATAATACATACTGTATTTTTTCTTCATTGTTTCTAAACTCTTTCATAAGACCTTCCTTTCTTACCTATAGCATATTGATGGCATCTACTAACTGCTCCTTGGAAACATGGGTATAAATTGATGTTGTTTTTAAGTTTGAATGGCCTAGTAGCTTTGAAAGGCTAACAATGTTAACATCATTTTTTACAAGTTGACTGGCAAAGGAATGTCTAAACATATGGGCTGTTACTTGTTTTTTACAACCTAATCGTATTCTTGTTTCTCTTATAATTGCTTGGACTCGTCCTGCTGAAAGGCCACCTGTTTTTTCTGTAGCAAAGAATTTATTGCTATGGACTCTCCACTCCATATAGTCTGTTAGCTTTATTTCTAGCTTCTTGCAAATTGGAATCTTCCTTGATTTACGCCCTTTACCTTCTCTAACATGTATCCATCCACCATTAATGTCTACATCATCTAAGGTTAGTGATAAAGCCTCCGATATTCTCATGCCTGTATAAAATAGGGTCGTTGTAAATATCTCTACTAATGGATGACCTATTTCCTTAATAAAGGCTAAAGCTTCTTCTTCGGTCAGGTAGTCCCTTTCATTGGGGATGCATTTAACCCCTTCAATTTGAGATGCGATATCCTCTGCACATAGTTTCTTTTTCCATGCATACTTAAAGAACATTTTTAGTGCTACTGACATCCTTTTTCTACTGGCAGGCTTATAATCCCTTTCCTCTTTAAGATATCTTACAAACTTATCTACATCCTTAAATTCAATATCCTCTAGGTACACTGGCCCATTCCACTCTTCTTCCAGCCACTTTCTAAAAAAACTTAAATCTTGCATATAGCCTGAAACTGTCCTTGGACTTTTTTCCTGCTGCTCCATATTTAGTTTGTATGATTCTAATGCTTTTTCTAAAATCATAATATCTACTCCTTTCTATCACCTAAGGATAATCCCATAACCACATTCAAATGGTTTTGGTAGTCTATATATCACTTATAAGTAGGTAGAAGTCAAGTGTTATAAGGCTTTGTGTCACTTATTCTTTCTTAGTCCGAATAGAAAGAAGGTAGTCTTCCCTTGGAAGCAAAATGTTCTCTTGACGGCAAAAATTAAATTCTGTGTTAATCAGTGCTTCTACTGATGCTTTACCCCTTTCATCTAATCTTAAATATTTCATAACAATTTCAGCTAAATCTTCTTCAGCTTGCCATCTGCCTAGTTCTTGAATCTGTGAATCACTTAATTTTGGGGATGAACTGTCATCAGACTTTCCTAATATATAATCCACACGCCTATCGAATATTTCACTCATTTTCTCCAATGATTCAAAACTTGGATTGCGTTTACCCATCTCCCACATAGCAACTGTCCCTTTTGCCATGCCTAACATATTTGCTAATTCACTTTGGGTCATATTGTTTTCTTTACGCAGCTCTTTTAACCTATCTACTAATGTCATACTTTATCCCTCCAATTTATATTACATAAAGTATATTACTATTGTTATACATTGTCAAGTATCATTTGCTCACTTTCGCTATTGTCTACCTAATAGCTTATCAATGCTAAATTACCCTATTAGCTAGCTTTTATAGGCTATCTTGTTACTTATTTCAAACCACCCTCTAATATTTTATATCTTCCATATATCTTGTGTTGTATTTAATCCTGTTGACTTTCACTCACTAATGTTATACAATCTGTATATCAATAAATATAACAAGGAGGAGATTTTATGGAAACTAACAAACCAACCATGCTGACAATAAGACAGACCGCTAGAACAGGGATACTTCCCGAACACGCACTAAGGCTATTATTAAAAGCTGGAAAACTACCTGCTATCTTTGTAGGAAAAAAAGCCTTTATCAATTATGAAAAACTATGTGAGCAGTTATCACAATTAGATGGCTCAGAAAGACCAGAAGAATGAAAAAACTAGAAGACGGGGGATGGCTATATGGAAAACTTAAAACAGCAAAAGATATGGGTTCTATGGAAAATGGAAAATATAAATAGAAGTCCTTCCAAAGTCCTATACTCTACTGACGGTAGAAGATGTGGTACAAACGAAAAATATAAAAACAAATGGGTAGATTATAAGGCTGCCATATCTGCCTTAGAACAAGGTAATTTTAACGGTGTGGGCTTTGTCATACCTAGAGGCCTAGTAGTCATTGACTTAGATAATATGAAGCAAGTAGATCCTTTTGCCAAGGAGATATTATCCCTAACAAACAGCTACGCTGAAAGCTCTCCTAGTGGCAATGGACTTCATATTATTGCATATGTAGACACAGATAAAGTCCCCCAAAACAAAAGTAAGCTTGATTCTAAGTACTACTGTAAGAACTCACACAATGGTATGGAAATCTATTTTGGAGGGCTTACCAACCGTTATATGACCTTTACAGGTGATACCATTAATACCTTAGATGTTATAGACATTACAGATAAGATAATAGGCCTACTTGAAACTTATATGAAAAGAAGCCTTTTTAAAACTTCAAAACAAAATGAGCAGATAGTTATTGACCCGCAAGGCATATTGACCATTGCTAGAAGAGCCAAAAACGGTGAAAAGTTCTCTAGACTCTTTGATAAGGGGGATATTTCAGGTTATGGCAGCCAGTCAGAAGCAGACCAAGCACTCTGTAACATCTTGGCTTTCTACATGGGAGGTGATTTTGAAAAGATAGATGAGCTGTTCCAAAAATCTAAGCTTTATAGGGAAAAATGGGATAGGGAAGATTATAAGGAAGCAACTATTACCAATGCTATTAACTGCTGCAACGGTCACTTTTTTAGAACCTTACCTGAATATATTTACTTTGATAAAGCCTACAAGGTAAGTCCTCCGCTTCTAGCCAAGCATATCCGTGAAAACCTAGATTATATATTTGTTAAGGATAGTGCCACAGGGGGCATTTTAAGATATGTATATGAGGATGGCTGCTATAGATTGTATACTAGCGAAATGTTAAAGGGTGTTATTAAATCCTATATTACCTCTTTTGATGAGGGTATTCTAAGAATGGGGGATGTCAATGAGGTCTACCAAAACCTAACCACTGATCTAGTATTTAAAACCCACGATGAGTTAAATCCAGACGAGGATATCATCAACTTTGAAAACTGTATCCTTAGGCTATCGGATATGGAAACACTACCCCATAGCCCTGATATTTTATCTACTATACAAATTCCTTGTAACTGGACAGATAGTAAAGAACCTACACCAATATTTGATAACTTCATATCTACACTAACGAATGGGGATAAGGAAATAGAAAATCTCCTGCTTGAATTTATAGGTGTTGCTATCTCTAATGTAAAAGGTCACAGAATGAAAAAGACCTTATTTATGGTTGGAGCAGGTGACACTGGTAAATCCCAGTTAAAGAGCCTTACTGAAAAACTCCTTGGCAAAGGAAATTTTACAAGTACAGATCTTAAAGAGATTGAAGCAAGATTTGGAACGGCTAATATTTATAATAAAAGGTTAGCCGGAAGCTCTGATATGAGTTTTTTAACCGTTAATGAATTAAGCACTCTCAAAAAGCTTACTGGTGGCGATAGTGTCTTTGCAGAATTTAAGGGGCAAAACGGCTTTGAATTTATCTATGAAGGACTATTATGGTTCTGCATGAACAAGCTGCCTAAGTTTAGCGGCGATGATGGTGAATGGGTTTATAACAGGATTATTCAAATTAACTGTAATAATGTTATCCCCCTAGAAAAACAAGATAAGCTCCTACTTGACAAAATGTATGCCGAGAGAAATGGTATAGTCTATAAGGCTATTATGGCATTAAAAAATGTCATAAGTAATGGCTACTTCTTTACAGAACCTGATAGCGTTATTGCTTCAAGAAAATCATATATGGCAGAAAATAATACAGTGATTACCTTCTTTAACGAATGTATGGAAGAGAGACCTGATCTTAAAATTAAAGATAACTGCACCACTGGCAAAGTATATGATGTTTATAAAGCATGGTGTAGTGATAATAATCATGGCTACTCTAAAACAGCTAAAGAGTTTAGGGAGGATTTATCCAACTATTTAAAAACACCTCACAGTGATTTAATTACTAGAAGGGGCAAAGGCGGTAACTTTTATATTAAATACACCTTATCAGATGAAACAAAGGAAAACTATAGAAGGGCTTATGGCTATGACGATTTCACATTATTTGCTTAAAGTTGGTGAATTTAGTGAAAGCTTAGTGAAAGCAAAACCACACTACTTTCACCTCACTAAAGCCTATGGTTACAAGCTTTGCAAGGGTTTAGTGAATTTAGTGAAAGACTTTTAAAGTTCTAAGAGTGGGGAAAAAAATATAGGTATATGTGAAATATATATAACAATATAGCTAGTATAAGATTATATATAATATAAACTCAGAAACTCATTCACTAAATTCACTAATATGCCCCAAACCCTTATAAACACTAGCTTTAACAAGGTGAATGTATAGGCATTTCACTTTCACCTCACTTTCACTAAATTCACTAAAAATTTATAAAAAGGAGAATGTACCATGAATCATTATGTTTTAGAATTAACAGAGGATGGAACTTTTAGACCAAAGATATACTTTGGAAATATATTTTTAATCGGCGAAAAAAGTAATCATTACAGACACACCCTTAAAGATAAAGGAAGGGGGAGGTTTGAATTATTTAATGTCAATCCAAATAACACTAACACCAACTGTACCATAAGATGCCCAAAGTGTAGTTCAAAGCTTGTAAGGGTAACGGCTAATAACTACCAGTGTGTAATCTGTAAAGGAAAATAAACATTCAAAGGAGGAATTTTAATGAAGACAACAACATTTTATAACAAGGCATTCTGGAATGCTATGAGAGGTAAAGAAGAGGCATATGCAGATATGGAAGAAGGAGTAGCCGATTCAGGTGGTTATATCATTCCATCTGATTTTAATGAAAAGTACCTGCAAGCTTTAAAGAAGGAAAATGTATTTAGAAGACTAGCCACAACCATTAGTACATCTATAGCAGGAGGGAAGATCAACACTGTGACTTCTACATCTATAGCCCAGTGGGTCAGTGAAATGGCTGCCATACCAGAGGGCAAGGACACTTTTAAGGAAATACCTGCCTTTTCCTATAAACTAGCCAGTCTATCTAGAATTAAAAGTAACTTTATGAGCGACAATCAGTTCAGTCTTGAACACTATCTTACCAATGAGTTTGCTAGAAGATTTGGCAGAGCCGAAGAAAATGCCTTTATTAATGGCAGTGGGGCTGATGAGCCTACAGGTATATTAAACGCTACAGGTGGGGGAGAAATCGCTTCAACGGCCTCTAGCCTAACCTATGAAAGTATCATTAGCCTGTACTTCTCCCTCGGCAAAGAACACCGTAGAAACGCTGTGTGGCTTATGAATGATGAAACTGCCTATATTCTTAGAACCTTAAAAGACGAAAACGGCAACTACCTATGGAATCATGCAGATGATACCATTCTCGGAAAGCCTGTAGAGTATTCAAGCTATATGCCAAATATAGAAAGTGGTAGCATTCCCATTGCTGTAGGAGACTTTAGCTACTACTGGATTATTCAAAGGCAGCCACTTACCATCAGGGTTCTAAAAGAATTATACAGTCCCTACGGCGAAGTTGGTTTCATTAGCTATGAAAGGTTAGATGGAAAACTTATCTTGCCAGAAGCTATCAAGCTTCTTAAAATAGCCTAAACCCCTTAAAGGCAGAAAGGATATTTGCTATCCCTCCTGCCTTGTTTTTTACCTTCTTTTAGGCTTCTTAAAGGCTGCATCCCCTGTTAAATTTCTCATCATAAATTTCCTAAATCCCTTGTACTGGTCTCCAATAAAGCCTAGCCTTAAAAGGAAACATCTAAAGTCGTATTTCTCATTTTCACTTGCCTTAGCTGTGCTTGTTACCCTAGTTCTTTCGATTGCCATTTTACATAAGGCTTCTGTGAGTTGTAGGTAGTAGTTTATTTCATCTGCATCTTCTGTCTTGGGATACCAAGGGAACTGCACTTGCTCATTATCTTCTATAATTCTTAAATCCTGTGTTCCTATGGCTTTGCTAATTAATTCCCCCTTGGCAAGTACAATCTTTCTTAGGTTCTCAAGTGCCTTGTCTGTAAACATTTCCCTTGGCATTGCTACCTCTAAGCCGTCAAAGGTAGGTTCTTCGTAGCTGGTAGGTATGAAGCCTTTTTCTTCAAGCTTCTTAGCTAGATCTTCTACTTCTACTGGGGTCATGGTTTCTGTTAGAATAACTGTACCTTCCCTATCAAGTATCAAGCCCCCAATTTCATATGCAAAACTCGGTACGCCCTTGTAAGTTGAAACTGTGTTTAAAACCCCGCTAAGTGCCTTTGCAAGTTCCTTTCTAGTTGCTCCTTGTGCTCCGTATGCTATTGTTTTTCTCATGATATAACCACCCTTTCTTGTTTGTGTTGGTACTCTATATATCACTCAAAAGGCACATAATAGCAAGCCTTATCTGTATAAAAGCAGTTTATTTTAGTACACTTTTTGGCAAAACAAAACCACTACAAAACGTAGTGGCTATAAGGCTTTGAGGTGTTTTAAATTATATTCTAGCATCCCCCCTTGCCGATTATGCGATTTCTAGCGTATGAGGGGGCGGCGGTGTGGATAGCGTGAGATTGTGAGGATTAGAGTGCCCCTAGGCTACAAATAATCTTCCTTCTCTATTATTTCATCATCTTCAAGGATTTTAATCATTTGAAGTAGTTCACCATCATCATAATCCCTTTCTAGTTTCTGAAA
>JAAYSX010000113.1 GCA_012518255.1 Candidatus Epulonipiscium sp.
AAACTGGGATTAAGTAATCCTCATAACCATAGCTCAGATGCAGCTATAGAAATTGCAGTTGAAGCCATAAGATTACTAATTAAAGACAAATATTAAGATATGACAACAAAATAATATATTCACTTGTGTAATGGTTTTTTCTGGTGTATGATAAATTATCTAAATTAATCATACTGAATAAAGGAGAAAATTATGAAGAGAAAACTAACGGTCATACTAGCTATATCAATATTTATAACAAGTAGTTTTACCTTACTTGCCACTGAACCTATAGCTAGTGAGACTGCAAAGGCAAGTCAAAAACAAATAATTTTACAATTAGATGATACTTTAGCGTGGGTTGATGGGGTAGAATATACGCTAATAGCTAAACCACGAGTAATAAAAGATAGAACTTATTTACCACTTAGGTTTATGGGTGATATGGTTCTAGGAGCAAAAGTTGATTGGCAGTCTGAAACTAAGACAGTGGTAATAAGTAAAGATAACAAAAAGACAGAAATAACCATAGGAAGTAACGAAGCCTATATAAATGGAGATAAGTTTTACATGGAAGAAACACCCATTATAGTAGAAGATTCAGCCTATTTACCAGTACGGGCAACATCAGATTTGTTTGGTATACATACAGATTATGATGAAAAAACTAGAAGGGTTATACTTACCAATAAAAAAGAAGAAGACAACCAAGTGCCTAGTCCACCAGAAGTAAAGGCCCCCGTAGCTCAGTTTTCATTTGATATGGATACCTATACAGAAGGGCAAGTAGTTAAGGCCATAGACCAAAGCTTTCATGAAGAAGGCAAGGCTATAACTAATAAATTGTGGATGGTAGGTTTTGACGAAAGCAAGGCAAATACTAACCTTGAAAATATATTTAATAAACCTAAAGCTGGTACCTACCTAGTATCCTTGAAGGTTGAAGCAGGTAAAGGCAACTGGAGTGAATGGACAAGTAGGGAGGTTGTAGTTAAGCCTAACCAAAAACCGGTAATAACAAGCTTAAAACCAAGCAAACCAATATATGCAGGTGGAGAGCTTATGGGTTTTGAATATGCTTATGATAATGAGTCGTGGGAAGACATAAAGACAGCAAGGTGGACCTATAGGAAAGAAGGGGAAGTGATTAGCAAATCTGTTATTAAGAAACCCCAGCGTATATTCCAGTCAGGTAGATATATAGTGACCCTACAGCTTCAAGATGACTTTGGCAATTGGTCTGATATTAAAGAAACTTATGTCGAGATAAGTGAAAAATCTCTTATAACAGAACTAGAATATAGATTTACGGAAGGAAAACCAGGAGATATAATAGATAATTTTCATCACTTCAATTATCGTGACTATGATAAAGTTGAACCAGATAAAGTGTCCTCACAACCCGGTACCTTGTTTGTGAGCAACTCACCAGAAAACGTTAGGTATAATGGTATACTTTATAGGGATACGGTAAGTGGTGTTGGGAGAATATTACTCCACCACTATAATCAATTTACAGAAGAAGAAAATATAAATGATCCCAAAAAGCTTGTACTTCTAGCAGAAAATAACGGTGATAAGCCAGCTATTATAACAATATCAAATAGGGCTGATAGAGGTCCATCGTCAGATGTACTGTTTGTTGGTGGTCAGTTATTATATGACTATTTGAAGGGTGGTCCAGCAAAAACCTATAAACTAGAGCCTGGAGAAAAGATTCTATTATATGATTCAGCTAATACTACATGGGGGAATAAGCAACTCCTATCATCACAAATGGATTTTGATATAGTTGGACAAGTAACTTTAACAAGTGCATCTATGTCCAAGAAATCTAGTATAGATGATATAAAGAAGCTGCCAAAACTTGAAAGAGATGCACACCAAAGGGGAACCTTCAACGCCTTGGATTTTTATTATGATGTAAAAGCAGATAATAAAAAGCCAACATATATAGAGCTAGGTGCAGGAGTAGAAGAATGGGTTTATGGTCATGATGCACTAACAGGAAAAACAGTTCAAAACAGAGGGAATTATGCGATGAACTATGAAATAAAAATAACAGCTGAGGAAGATATGGGAATCTTAATTAATCCAAGAGGTGGATTATTTAGGGGTGCATTAAAGTGGGATGATGGGGAGGCATTCCTAGCTCCAAATAATGGTTATGTTATGGGAGAAAGCAGTAAAGGTATTCTTATAGGGGTTGTTAAGGCGGGAGAAACAAGGACGCTAACCTATTCCCTACCTAATGGGTCGTCCGCTCCTGTGTTACTTGTAATGATGCCTAAAGATGAATGGAAACATTAAAACAATCAATTCATTTACTAAGAGAGAAATCTTTTAGCAAGTGTTTAGATAAGTAAGTTCCTAACAAAAAAGAGGATACTCTAATTTGAAAGGTAACGGACATATAATATTATATATTAGGGCATATAGTTGTGCCTAAATATATCTATGAGTCCCACCTTTTAAGGTGGGATTTTTTATTTATAAAGGAGGATAAAATGCAAAGGGTTGCAGTAATTAGCGTAATTTTAGAAGAACCTAAGAAGATCCAACATGAATTTAATGATGCAATTGCATCATTCCAAAACATTGTAAGGGGGAGGATGGGAATTCCTTTTGAAAAAGAAGGAGTTTCAGTTGTATCTATTACTGTTGTTGGAGATATTAATGAAATTAATAGCTTAACAGGTAAGCTAGGTAATATTCCCTATGTAACAGTTAAGACAGCCATTTCTAAGAAAGAAATATAGGAGGTAGTTATGTTTATTGATAATAAGTATATAGAAAACCTATTGGCAGAATCTAAGCTAAGCACTGATCAAGATATAAAGAAAATACTAGATAAGGCAGAGGGGTTACAAGGCCTTACACATGAGGAGGTAGCAGCCTTACTTACAACTGGGAAAAAGCAGCATATAGACAGGATTTATCAGATAGCAGGTAAGATAAAGAAAAATATCTATGGTAATAGGGTTGTTGTTTTTGCACCCTTATATGTATCAGATTACTGCGTAAATAAATGTAAGTACTGTGGTTACAAGTGTGACCAGGATTTTCAAAGGAAAAGGCTTACCATGGATGAAGTAAGGGAGGAGGTTGCTATACTAGAAAAAATGGGTCATAAAAGACTTGCATTAGAGGCAGGAGAAGACCCTGTTAACTGTGATATAGATTATATATTGGACTGCATAGAAACTATATATGATATGAAGCTAGATAATGGTGAAATAAGGAGAGTTAATGTAAATATAGCAGCTACTACAGTAGAGGAATTTAGAAAGCTTAAGAACGCTAATATAGGAACTTATATTTTGTTCCAGGAAACCTACCATAGGGAAACCTATGAAGAAGTACACCCAGTAGGTCCAAAACATAACTATCAATATCACTTAGATGCCTTTGATAGAGCTATGGAGGCTGGGATTGATGATGTTGGTGGTGGAGTGTTGTTTGGCCTTTACAAACCGGAATTTGAAGTTCTTGGCCTTATGCTTCACAATGAGCATCTTGAAAGGGAGTATGGGGCTGGCTTCCACACAATATCAGTTCCAAGACTTAAGGCAGCTAGTGGTTCGGATTTAAGTGAATACAAGCACCTAGTAGATGATGAAACTTTTAAGAAGATGGTGGCAATTATACGTCTTGCAGTTCCTTATACGGGAATGATTATATCCACTAGGGAAGATGAAAAGATGAGAAGGGATCTTATTAAAACAGGAATTTCTCAGGTCAGTGCAGGTTCAGCTGTGGATGTAGGAGGATATTCTACAAGGGAGCATAGTAATTCCCAGTTTGAGGTAACGGATAGTAGGTCAGCCATGGATATATTAAGCTGGCTTGTTGAGGATGGGCTTGTACCGAGTTTTTGTACAGCTTGTTATAGGCAAGGGAGAACAGGTGATAGATTTATGGACCTGGCCAAAACAGGCAATATTAAGAATGTTTGTTTGCCCAATGCCCTTATGACGCTCACCGAGTATATGATGGACTTTGCTAATGATGAGTTTACAAAAAATGCAGAGGAATTAATAAGGAAACAGCTACCCGATATAGAAAATGAAAAGGTAAGGAAACTAGTGGAGAAAAACATAGAAAAAATTAAGGCAGGGGAAAGGGATCTATATATATAATAAAGGAGGTTACAATGCAAAAGACTCCTATATCGTCAAGATTACATGTTGGGATATTTGGAAAGACAAATTCAGGTAAATCAAGTTTATTTAATGCTATATTTGGGCAAGATATAGCTATTGTATCAAGACATAAGGGGACAACCACAGACCCTATCATTAAAGCAATGGAACTTAACCCCTTTGGTCCTATTGCCCTTATTGATACAGCAGGTTTAGGCGATGATACAATTATTGGAAGTAGCAGGATTAGGAAGACAATTGGTATTTTAAGTAGGATTGATCTTGCTATATATGCTGCAGATATAAGTGATTTTGATAAGGGTGCCTATCTAAGAATGTTAAAGGAATTTAAGAAATACAAGATAGACCATATTCTGGTTTTTACTAAATCAGATCTATGCCCTAGGGAAGAAAGGCAAGGAATACAGGACCTATATGAAGATGCTATATTCACATCAGTTAAACAGCCTGCTTCTATAGAAGGATTAAAAGAAGAAATAGGCAAGAAGCTAGAGAACTTAGAAATCAAGGATCTTCCAATTATTGGTGACTTATTAGATCAATCTAGCACAGTTATAATGGTTGTTCCCCTTGACGAGGCAGCCCCTAAGGGGAGATTGATCTTGCCCCAGGTTCAGTTTATTAGGGAGTGCTTAGATTATGAGATTAATTGCCTTGTTGTTAGGGAAACACAGTTAGAAGGCGCAATTAAGGATTTAAATAAGATTGATCTAGTTGTTACAGATTCCCAGATATTTGGGGAGGTTGATAGGATATTACCAAGGGAAATTCCCTTAACATCGTTTTCAATGCTTCTTGCCAGGCAGAAAGGTGATTTAGACAAGTTAATAGAAGGGGCATCTTATTTAGAGACACTTCCCCAAGGGGCTAAGGTTTTAATGGCTGAAGGGTGCTCACATAGCCATACCCATGAAGATATTGGAAGAGTTAAGATACCTAACCTTATTAAGGAGTATACAGGCAAGAATCTAGAATTTGATTTTTATTCAGGCCATGATTTTCCTAGCAATCTTAAGGACTATGATTTGATAGTTCACTGTGGTGGATGCATGCTAAACAAAAAGGCTATTCTTACACGACTTTCCATATGTGAAGAGGTTGGTGTTCCGGTTACTAATTACGGGGTAATATTAGCATACTTAAATGGGATACTGCCTAGATGCAGCCAGATATTTAAGCAAGATAGGGGACTAGCATATGATTGATAAACTATATAATAACAATAATCTGCCTAAGGAAGAGCTAGGCCAGCTAATCAAGGATAATCTTAAAGGAATAGACCCTAAATTATTAAAGCTTGCAAGGAAGACTAGGGAGAACTACTATGGCAACAAAGTCTTTTTTAGGGGGCTAATAGAAATAAGTAATCATTGTAAAAATAATTGCTTGTACTGTGGCATAAGAGGTGCTAATCTTAAGATAGATAGGTATAGGCTTAATAAGGAGAATATATTAGCCTGCTGCAGGAAAGGCTATGATATGGGATTTAGAACCTTTGTCCTTCAGGGCGGGGAGGATGGCTATTATAGTGATGATAGAGTAGCTGATATAATTGACAGTATTAAGAATGAATATCCAGACTGCGCCCTTACCCTTTCTCTTGGCGAAAAGCCCTATAAAACCTATAAGAAGTATTATCAGGCTGGTGCAGATAGATATCTTTTAAGGCATGAAAGTGCCACAGATTCCCATTATGAAAGATTGCATCCTAAGGGAATGGAGTTTAATAGTAGGAAGCAATGCCTTTATGACTTAAAGGAAATAGGATTTCAAGTAGGTGCTGGTTTTATGGTAGGTTCTCCTTACCAGACTATTGATAATCTAGTTAATGATCTCTTGTTTCTAAAGGAGTTAGAGCCACATATGGTTGGTATAGGGCCTTTTATACCCCATAAAGATACCAGGTTTGCAGCTAAAGAAGCAGGGGGCTTAGAAGATACTATAGTCATGATAGCCCTTACTAGATTGCTTTTACCCAAATCATTATTACCTGCAACAACGGCCTTAGCTACAATTGATAGTATGGGAAGGGAGAAGGCCCTAAATGCAGGAGCTAATGTAGTAATGCCCAATCTTTCACCTGGTGAAGTTAGGGAGTATTATTCCTTATATGATAATAAAAGATCAACGGGAGATGAATCTGCAAATCATATAGAAGATATAAGGTGTAGAATTAAAGAAGCTGGATATACCCCTGATTTTTCAAGAGGGGATTATCATAATTT
Source organism: Candidatus Epulonipiscium sp. (assembly GCA_012518255.1). GTDB lineage: Bacteria > Bacillota > Clostridia > Lachnospirales > Cellulosilyticaceae > JAAYSX01. The sequence goes on from JAAYSX010000113.1 coordinate 6,368, forward strand.
TAATATAAAAGGAGGAGTTCGATGAAAGCATATGTAGATAAGGAAACTTGTATAGGGTGTGAATTATGCCCTGAGATTTGTCCAGAAATATTCTTTATGGAAGATGATGGCCTAGCAAATGCAAAAGATGTTGAAATATCAGATGATTTGTTAGATAGTGCTCAGGAAGCAGAAGAGAGTTGCCCAGTAGATGCAATTACAGTTGAATAATATAAGGTAAGTGGTACAAAATTTAAACATTGTACCACTTTCTTTTTTGCCCTATATGATTTATAATAGGGTAAAAGTAAATAAAAGCTAAATTATTAAAGACTAAAATGGACTAGAGGTAAGGCTGGGGGGTAGGAATGAAAAGAAGGAATAAATCACATATAGAAATATTACAGAATGTGTTTTTATTTATTTTGGGAGGAATTATATGGATTAATTTATCCAATAGACTATTGTTTAAATACCTAACAGATATAACCAAATACAAGCAAATACAAATATATAAAGATGTAGTATATGTGCTACTTGTGGGTCTTGTGGTTTATCTTATTACTAGGAAGAAAAGACATAAACTTGAAAGCATGCTAGATGTAAATAAGCATAAGGAAATGGAAGAAAAAATATATGCTCTTGCATATTATAATGTATTAACTGGTATGCCAAATAGGTCAAAGTTTGAGCAAAAGGTTAATGAAAAGATTAGAGAGTATAAAGGTACAGAAGAAAAGTTTGCTATTATATATATGAATATAGATAATCTAAGGCGTATTAATGATACCTGGGGTTATGAGGTAGGGGATATGCTTCTAAAGTATATAGCCGGTATTATGAATAAATACTCTAATGAAATTTACTTATGCGCCCATTTAGGTGGAGATGACTTTGCTATTGTAATAGATAATATTCAGGACCGGAATGAAGTGCTAAGAAGGACTAAAGACCTTATGGATGAGTTCAAGATACCTTGGGAATTTAAAAAACATAAGATATTTATTACATTTAGTGCTGGTATTGTATTATATCCAGAACATGGGGAAAGCTTATATAGTCTGGTTGTTAATGCAGATACTGCCATGTGGCATGTCAAAAAACATGGAAAAGATGGGTCTTGCTTCTATAATGCAGATATGCAAACCAAGAGGGCAGAATATATACAAACAGCCCACCAAATAAGAAAGGGCCTAAAGAACGAAGAGTTTGTTGTTTATTATCAGCCGCAAATAAACCTAACAACTGGAGAAATTGCAGGTATGGAAGCTTTAATTAGGTGGAAACATCCAGAGCAAGGTTGTATACCGCCCAATGACTTTATTCCATTGGCAGAGGCAACTGGAGAAATCCATGCAATTGGAAGATTTGTTTTAGAGACTGTATGCAAACAAAAAAAGGAATGGGAGCTACAAGGTTATCCTGAAGTTATTGTTTCTGTAAACATATCAGGAATAAGTTTAACCAGGGGAGACTTGGCTGATGAAATCGAGGAGCTATTGGAGACTTATGAAGTAGATGGGTCAGGTATTAGAATAGAGATTACAGAAACATCAGTAATGACTGATATGGATATGGCGGTAAAGACCCTTAGGAAAATAAGAAGCTTAGGGGTTAAGGTAGCCTTGGATGATTTTGGTACTGGCTATTCATCCCTTACATATCTAAGGAGATTGCCCCTAGATGTTGTAAAAATAGACAGGACATTTATTAATAATATTAAAAATGTTGATGAGGAAGAAATAATTGTAGAGGTGGTTGTTCAGATAGCTAGGTCATTAAATTTAGAAGTAGTTGCAGAAGGGGTAGAGACACAGGAGCAATTATCCTATGTTGTAGAGTCTGAATGTGAACTTGCCCAGGGCTATTATTTTAGTAAACCTATTGCGCCAGATCAAATCGAAGAGATATTGGATGCAGACTTTAGGTACGCAATATAAAAGGAGGGCTATGGTGGCACCACGTAAAGTTTATGCCGTTAGGAAAGGCCGGAAAACTGGTATATTTAATACATGGGATGAATGCAGGGAGCAAGTAATTGGGTTTTCTGGAGCAGAATATAAAAGTTTTAAGATTTTAGAAGAAGCAGAAGAGTATCTACAAGGCAAAAGCAAAGAAAATACACAAATTGTATTTGATTCAGATGATAGCAATAAGAGTGATAAGCTTGTAGTTGCCTATGTAGATGGAAGTTACGATGTGGCTAATCATAGGTATGGTTCTGGACTAGTGATTTTGTGGAAGGGACAGAAGGAAACCTATAACTTTATGGGAGATACAGCTGAGCTTGCCGACATGAGAAATGTAGCTGGTGAAATTATTGGAGCCCAAAAGGCCATGGAGTATGCAATCAAAAATAAGGCTGAAAAGTTAATAATATATTATGATTATGAAGGTATAGAAAAGTGGTGTACTAAGGCCTGGAAGGCTAATAAGAAAGGTACACAAATGTATGCTGAGGCCTATGAGGAATCGAAGAAGGAGATTGAAATAGAATTTGTAAAGGTTAAGGCCCATAGTGGAGATAAGTATAATGAAGAAGCCGATATGCTTGCAAAAGAAGCAATTGGGCTAGCATAATGAGAAGCCGCGCAGATAGCGTGGTTTTTTCTAATAAATTATAGGATATTAAGGCTACTACTGAAAATTAGAAATGAGGATTTAAATGTTAGATATATGTTTGCTTGGAACAGGAGGAATGCTTCCACTACCTAATAGATTTTTAACTGCAATGTTGGTAAGATATAATGGAAGGAAGCTTTTAATAGATTGTGGTGAAGGAACCCAGGTTACAATGAAACTTTTAGGCTGGGGTTATAAGACTTTAGATGTAATATGTTTGACCCATTACCATGGTGACCATGTTACTGGGCTACCGGGTTTATTATTAACTATAAATAATTCGGGGAGGACTGAACCTATTACAATAGTGGGGCCACCAGGACTTAGGAAAGTAGTTAATGGTCTTTTAGTGGTGGCTCAAGATTTAAATTTTGATATTATATTTAAGGAATTACCCAATAAGGAGCAGGCCCTAGAGGTTGGGGAGTTTAATATTTCTGTAACACCAGTGGATCATGGTTTGCCATGTTTTGCCTATGCAATAGAATTTAAAAGACAACCCCTCTTTATTGTAGATAAGGCAAAAGAAAATAAGATTCCGCAAAAATACTGGAAAAGATTACAGTATGGGGAAACCGTGGTAGAAGGGGAGAAGGTTTATAAGCCTAGCATGGTGCAAGGGGATAAGAGAAGAGGTTTAAAGGTAGCTTACTTTACAGATGGACGACCTAATGATAGGGTTATTAACCTTATTAAAGATGCAGACCTTTTTATATGTGAGGGATTATATGGGGACCTTGAAAGCCAATCCCAGGCTGCAAAATATAAACACATGATATATTCAGAGGCAGCTGAACTTGCTAAAGGAGGAAATGTTAAGGAGTTATGGTTAACACATTATAGCCCAGCTAATGTAAATATTAAGGAGGGCCTGAATAATGCAAAAGCTATTTTTTCAAATACTAAACTAGGTAAAGATAGGATGACAAAAAAACTAAATTTTAGTGATGATTAATTAGTAAATAAAGAGGAGGGAGATTTATGCGAAAGGTAATAGCTGTTTTGATGATGGTTGTCTTTGTATTTATTTTTTATAGGTCTATTTTAGAGAAGAAACCACAAGCCAAACCAAAAAAAGATATAGAAAGTACAATTACAAGTATAGAAGAGCAATTAGAGGAGGATTATCCAAGTAATCCTATAGATGTTGTGGAAATCCATAATGAACTTGTGAATATTCTATATAATAAGGATTTAAAGGATGAAGAAGTTGAAAGAATTATTGAATTGCAAAGAAGTTTGTATGGCAGGGCGTTTCTGGATCTGAACCCATTAGAAAGCCATATCGTACAAACTAGCAGGGAGATATTTTTAAATAGTGAAAAAGAAATAAAGGTAATTGGTAGTAAGGTAATGAATTCCTACAATGATCCGCCAGGTACTATGAAGGTGCAAGTTGTTCATTACACTAATAAGCAGGACCAAGATCTTGCTAGAGAATATATACTTGAAAAAGAAAAAATGCCGGAATCCCCAGATGTTGAAGAGTGGAAGATTTTTGGGTGGGAGAATATAGGCTTAGAAGATACTCAGGAGGAAGAGTAGTGGAAGATACATTGGTATTAGCAATAGAAACGTCTTGCGATGAGACGGCAGCAGCAGTTGTAAGAAATGGGCGTTATGTAATGTCCAATATAATATCTACACAAATTGAAACCCACAAAAAATATGGAGGTGTGGTGCCAGAGATTGCATCTAGAATGCATGTGCAAAATATTAATCCAATAATTCAGGAAGCCTTGGACGTAGCTAAACTAGGCTTGGATGATATAGATGTTATAGGGGTAACATACGGGCCGGGACTAGTGGGAGCTTTGCTAGTTGGTGTTGTTGAGGCTAAGGCCCTAGCTTTTGTTAAGCAAAAACCACTTGTTGGGGTTCATCATATTGAAGGGCATATTGCGGCCAACTATATAGAAGATCCAAATCTCGAGCCACCTTTTATCTGCCTTATAGTATCTGGTGGACATAGTCACTTAGTTCATGTAAAGGATTATGGGGAGTATGATATAATAGGAAAGACTAGGGATGATGCTGCAGGAGAGGCTTTTGACAAAGTGGCAAGAACTATAGGCTTAGGATACCCAGGTGGCCCTAAAATCGATAAGTTATCCAAGGAAGGTAACCGCAAAGCCATAGAGTTTCCTAGGGCAAATGTGAAAGAAAGCCCATATGACTTTAGCTTTAGTGGTGTAAAATCATCAGTTTTAAACTATGTTAATGAGTGCAATATGAAGGGGATAGAGATTAATAAGGCTGATGTTGCAGCAAGTTTTCAGGAAGCTGTAGTTGATGTTTTGGTAGATAACTCTATAAAATTATGCAAAGAGAAGAATACGAATATACTTGCCTTAGCTGGGGGGGTGGCAGCTAATCAAAGATTGCGTCATAAAATGAAGGAGGCTTGTGAAAAAGAGGGAATAGAGCTAAAGTATCCATCTATGGATTTGTGCACAGATAATGCAGCCATGATAGGGTCAGCAGCATATTTCGAATATTTAAAAGGAACTAGACATGGTTGGGATTTAAATGCAGTACCAGGATTAAAGCTAGGACAAGGCAAATAGCTACCAAAACATATACAAGGAGGTGATTATGTGAATAAGGTATTACGTTGGATTTTTTCTGGCATGATAGGTTTTGTAAGCTTACTACCCGTGTCTAAGTTAGATGAGATGGGTATTATACCAGATGATATGACTGGGATTTTTAATCTTTTATATTCAAACCTTGAACTTATTATATTTATTATTGTATCAGGTATAGCCTATTGTACAGTAGCAAAGCCTATGGCCAAGAAACTATCAGATAAATTTGAAATTATTTTAGAAGAAAATACCTTGCAGGAAATTTTAATATATATAGTAGCACTAGCTATAGGTCTTGGTGTTGCGAATCTAATAGGAAGTGCCTTTGGACAAAATAAAAAATATGTATCTTTTATGCTTCTTTTATATATAGGACTTGGATATTTTGGATTTCATATTGCCCACGCTAAGATAGATGAAATAAAAAAATGGTTTTCCAAAAAACCTATTGCTCCAAGTAATATGGCCAGTCCTAAAATATTAGATACAAGTGTTATTATTGACGGAAGGATTATGGATATTATAGGCTCAGGTTTTATGGAAGGAGTAATTGTAATCCCTGTTTTTGTCCTGGAAGAATTAAGGCATATTGCGGATTCTTCTGATAGTTTAAAAAGAAATAGGGGAAGAAGGGGCCTTGATATATTAAATAAAATCCAGGAAGAGTTGGATGTAGAGGTTGAAATTGTAGATAAGGATTATAAGAGCATTGAAGAAGTAGATAGTAAACTAGTTAAACTTGCTGAGGAGTTAAATGGATCACTAGTTACTAATGATTATAATCTAAATAAGGTAGCTAGCTTTCAGAAGATGGAAGTACTTAATATTAATGAACTTGCCAATGCGGTTAAACCTGTGGTGCTACCAGGAGAAGAAATGCAGGTTCTTATTGTTAAAGAAGGCAAGGAAAATGAGCAGGGTATAGGTTACCTTAATGATGGCACTATGATTGTCGTTGAAGGTGGAAAGAAACATGTAGGCAATATGATGGATGTAATTGTAACAACGGTTCTACAGACATCGGCAGGGAGAATGATATTTACAAAATTAAGCTAAACAGCAACTGTCTTCTTATAGTTGATTTATAGTAAGGGGGAATATATGTATTCTAGCGTTATAATAGTAGCTGCTGGTAAAGGAAGAAGAATGGGAGCAGATATTAATAAGCAATATTTAAAATTAGATGGGAAGGAAATTTTAGCCCATACCATAGAAAAATTCGAAAGGTCTAGTAGCATTAATGAAATAATAGTTGTTACTGCTGGGGATGAATTAGAGTTTTGCCAAGAAAGTATATGTAAGAAATATGGGTTTAATAAGGTTAAAAAGATAGTTGCTGGAGGAAAGACAAGGCAAGACTCTGTATACAATGGTTTGTTGGAACTAGATGAGAAAACAGAAATTGTACTTATCCATGATGGGGCTAGACCCTTAATTGGAGATGAACAAATTAAAGAAAGTATAAAGGTTGCTAGACAAGTAGGTGGATGTGTTGTAGGAGTACCTGTTAAGGATACAATAAAAATATGTGATAATAATCAACAAGTACTTGAAACACCTTCAAGGGATACTTTATGGTCGGTTCAAACACCTCAAGTATTTCAGTACAATATTATAATGGAGGCGTATGAGGAAGGCTTTAAGAAGAAACTATCTGCAACAGATGATTCTATGATGGTTGAAGCTTTAGGTTACCCTGTTAAAGTAATAAGCGGGAGATATGATAACATTAAAATTACAACGCCAGAAGATCTAGTAATAGCCGAAAATATAATGGTTAATCCAAGTTTTTAAAATTAAAACAAAAAAGAACTTGACGGTAAACAAATGCTGTGATATATTATATAAGCGTCAGGCGAGGAATATCAAATAACATCAAAAATTGTGCTTGACAAGGAACATTATAATATGTTATATTAATAAAGCGTTTATTTTCTGGAGGGGTGTCCGAGTGGCTATAAGGAGCTGGTCTTGAAAACCAGTGTCTCCGCAAGGGGCCGTGGGTTCGAATCCCACCCCCTCCGCCAATTTAAAAGTATAACTTATAAATGTTTAATATAGCTGTGGAGAAGTACCCAAGCGGCTGAAGGGGCTCCCCTGGAAAGGGAGTAGGTCGTTCATAGCGGCGCGAGAGTTCAAATCTCTCCTTCTCCGCCAATTTAATTTTAAATTGGAGCAATTGGGTAGATACAGCATTACAAATTAAATTTATTTGAACTTTGAAAACAAAATAGCAAGATTAATAACACATGAAATCAATTCTTTATATGAGAATCACGTCAGTGATAAAAAGAGCTATACAAACTTTTAAAATGAGAGTTTGATCCTGGCTCA
>JAAYSX010000023.1 GCA_012518255.1 Candidatus Epulonipiscium sp.
TTAATATTATTAGTATGATTAAGTAGTACATAAGGATGGGTTCCATAAGCACCCCAAGAATATGCTCCACTTCTTTTGCCCTTATTTTCATAGATATCAATCCACCTATTATATCTTCCCTCTTTTAGGAGAGAAATATACTCGTCACCCATAGGTTCTAGTGCCTTTATAATTGTATCCCAGGCCTCATCGTATGAAATCTTCATATCAATATCCTTAACTATAGGTGTATATAAATCATACATGTGAAGCTCATCAAGGCCAAGTAAATCCTTACGGAGGGATACATAGTCATGCATATAAGTAAGATTATCGTGGACAGTTGTAATTAAGTTATCATATACAGATAATGGTATATGCCTAGGGGACAATGCAGCTTCTATTGGGGTGCTGAAGTTTCTCATTTTAGCAAAAAAACCATACTGCTTTATGTTGGCACTAAAGGTAGCTGCTAGGGTGTTTTTATTAGCCTCGTAAGTAGAGTAAAGACCTTTGAAGGCATCTCTCCTAACTCTAGGGTCAGGACTCTCTAAAAAGGCAATAAAACGGCCATGTGTAATTTGTACCTTATTATTATCCTCATCCTCAATTATAGGAAAGCTTATATCTGCATTATTAAACATTGCAAAAATAGCCTCAGGCGCCTGGGCAATCTCTCCTACCTGGGCAAGTACCCCTTCCATCTTACTATCCAAAATATGATCCTTATTATCTAGTAGGTTTTGGATGTAATGCTGGTATAATTTAAGTTCATCAAATTCCTCTATAAATGACTTTAACTTATCTTCTTCAATCTCAATTATTTCAGAGTCTATAAAAGAAGAGATAGTTGAAAACTCAGTAACTAGGTTTTCGGACATATCTGCAAGACCTTGATAGTGACTGTTGGCACCATCCTGGTGTAATTTCATATTGGCATACACATATAGCCTTTCAATTTCATATGCTAGCTCATTATAGAATCTTAGACATTTATGGAGAGTCTTAGGGCCTTCTCCTAAAGTACCCTCAAAAGTTTCTAGTTTGAAGATGATATCCTTCATTTCATTGAATTTATCCCTCCATACTTGATCAGATTCAAATAAATCCTTAAGATTCCATGTATCTTCTATATTGACGTCTTCTCTTTTTAGAAGTGTAGATATTTCCTTGCTCATAATACAACCCCTTTCTATATTAAGTATAGTATATCCATTTTAAGAAGGTTTAACAAATCTAAATTATAGTGTGAATATCATTATAAAACATAACCATAGCCCCAGCACTTGTTCTTTTGGCTAGCGGGAGGGAGCACTTAGCTACCTTATAATAGCGCCCTTCCCTATCCCTAATATGATTAAAATGTCTATAAATTTTCATTGCAACTCTTGCATTAAATCGTATATAGTCCTCAATAGTGTAAAGAATATAGGCACCATTATAGACCTTAAAATCCTTGGTATATTTATAAGTTCGCTTAATAAAAGTCTCATATTGGCGGTGGCTATCTAAAAGCCTTATATTAGCATGTTGGGGTACTGTCATATCTTGAATAATATGAAGGGCAGCACCCAAATAAAACATGGATTTACTAAACTCATTTTGCTGGTATAGTCTAAGGGAATTGCTATAATAATCCATTCCCAAGGTCATAGCATCACTTCGGCCAAATAATCCCCTATGCTTATAGGGATTATAAAAATGATTAGAGCTTTTGAAGTCCTGATCAGCCCAAACAGCCCCTTCATTAATATCGGAAATATATGATTTAAAAAAATTAAACTCATCTAAATAACCATCATTCCTTAAAATAAGTAGAGATTCTATATTAATGTATTTATGAACCTGGCACTGGGTATTAATAATAGATTTTTTTAAGGGATTAAGGATTAAAAATATTCTAGTGAGAAAATGATTGTAGGTTTTTTCAAAAGTCAAAATACAGCCCCCTTTTTAAATAATAAATTAGCATTGTATTATTATCTTGTCTTTATACAAAAAGAAATATACATAATAGATAAATATGATAGAATAGGGCTTATGTGATATAATTATTACATTATTATGATGAAAAGGAATGGACTAAAATGAAAATAGACAAGAAACTTATGAATCAAGCGGAAGTTCTACTGTTTGGTAAAGGTAAAAGAGGTCTACTAAAAATAATATTTGGGAGAACTGGAATCGTAATGGGCATATTGCTAGCCCAGTTATTTGTATTAGTGAGTGTCTTCCAGTTTTTACAAACCCTTATACCTTACCTAGTTGGTACTCTGGCTATATTTACAGTAATAATGGTAGTTTATGTTATTAATACAGACCATAATACCAGTGTAAAATTATCCTGGGTTATTTTAATTATGGCAGTGCCTGGTTTTGGTGGGCTTTTATACATTTACATACAGAAAGAAGTGGGACATAGAGCACTTAAAAGGCGCTTAAAGACCATCTTAAAAGAATCAGAAGATGGGTTAGTAAAGCAAGATGATCTAATGGAAAAGCTAAAAGTAGAAAATAAGGGGTTATATAACCTAGCCACTTATACTAATAATGTAGAAAATTACCCTATATATGAGAAGTCATCAGCAAAATACTTTAAAATAGGTGAAGACGCCTTTGAGGAGATGTTATACCAGCTATCTAATGCAAAAGAATTTATTTATCTGGAGTATTTTATATTAGCAGAGGGTCAAATGTGGGGCAAAATCCTAAAGATACTTTCTGACAAGGTTAAAGAAGGTGTTGAAGTTAAAGTTATGTATGATGGTACATGTGAGTTTGCCCTTTTGCCACGTAGCTATCCAAGAAGATTAAGGGAACTAGGCATTGAGTGTACCGTATTTGCACCTATTAGGCCCTTTATATCAACCCATTATAATTACCGGGATCATAGGAAGATATTAGTTATAGATGGCCGAGTTGCCTTTACTGGTGGAATAAATCTAGCTGATGAATATATAAATGAAAAGGAAGTTTATGGCCACTGGAAGGATACAGTTTTAATGGTTGAAGGTGATGCAGTAGATAGCTTTACCCTAATGTTCCTGCAAATGTGGAATGTTGATAAAAGAGAAAGGGCCTATATAGATAATTTCCATAGGGCCAAGCCACTTGCAAGGCCTGATAAGGGTTATATATTGCCCTATGGTGATAGCCCTCTTGATAATGATAAGGTAGGGCAAATGATTTATATGGATATGCTTAATAGGGCTGAAGATTATGTCCATATTATGACTCCCTATTTAATATTAGATGGGGAAATGAAAACAGCCCTACAATTTGCAGCCAGAAGGGGCGTAGATGTTAAAATTATGATGCCCCATATACCAGATAAGAAATTTGTATTTGCCCAGTCAAGAAGCCACTATAAGGAACTTATTAATTCAGGTGTTGAGGTTTACGAATACACACCAGGATTTATGCATGCTAAATCCTTTGTAAGCGATGATAGAAAGGCTGTAGTTGGAACAATTAATCTAGATTATAGAAGCCTTTATCACCACTTTGAATGTGGTGTATATATGGAAGGTGTGCCGGCAATCCTAGATGTAGAAAAAGACTTCCAGGAATGTTTAGAGATTTCACAAAAGGTGACCCTGGAAGATATAAGAGGCTATAATATTATTATGACCTTAATAGGGAAGGTGCTGAATTTAATAGCACCCTTAATGTAGTATAAAATACCTGAGCTATGGTATTCTGTGATATAAGCGATGAGAGTGATGGTAGTATTATACTTACTAGGGCTGACGACCAAGGCAAGGTCACTTCTGAATTCAAGCTAGAAAGATAGTATTGAATAACACACGACGGATTGGTAGGCGATGGCTACTATTGGGGGTATTGGCGTGATACAGTTGTTTGTGGAATTTTCATATTGTGATTTAGTATTATTGGATATCCTATAACTCCCTTACAATACTAAAAATACATGTTAAAAACAAAATATAGTATGCAAAAGTAAGATGACACATTATAATAATTAGGGGTAATCTTACTTTTAATCTTATAAAAAGGAGCTAAATATATGCCGTTCATAAATATACGTTCGATATTTTCAATTATCTGTTCGTGCATTATAGTATCTGTATTTTATAGTACACACAAAGTACCAAAGACAAAAGAATTTATTTATAACCTTTTTCTTTTAAATAAATTTCCACCTAACAGCTTAAAATACGTTATAAGTAAAGTTCTAATGATCTTATATGTTTTTTTAATCTGTAATTATATAATAGGTTTTATAGTTAGTATAAATTTAAATGCTAAATCAATATTAATTATAGGAGTATTATATCCCTTAGCATTTAGAGCATTTTTTAATGGATCTTATAATAAGTAAACTTATCTTTTCAAAAAATATACAGTAGAATTAGGTTTTCATCGAAGTGCTTCAAGTAAAATATAGGTGGTAGGTGGGAGAAAGCCTGGTTGGGACAATAAGTATTAAGCTAGGACGAGCCATAGGATAGCCTATTTAAGCAAAGATCTATCTTTACGGATAAAATTTAAAGCCGATTAGATTGACTAATCGACTTTAACGTGGCGTTAGCCATTTTGTTCATTGATAGCTTTAAAAGCTTCATCTAAATCTTCAATAATATCCTCAATATTCTCAGTACCAATTGATAGGCGTACCGTATTTGGCTTAATACCAGAGTCTAAAAGTTCCGCCTCTGTCATCTGTGAA
>JAAYSX010000114.1 GCA_012518255.1 Candidatus Epulonipiscium sp.
AATTGTATAATATTATTCATAGAGAATATCCTCCTTTTTTGTGATTTCGACGATTACATTATATCAAATTGAGGATTATTCTCTATATTTTTTTGTTTATTTGTCCAACAATTATTTTACACTAAGGCTTCTTGTTGTGATCTTATACGTATGGCATTGTTTTAAAGATGACAAAACAAATACTACGAAAAAACCAAAAAAAGAAAGTCTGAAGCTGATGAAAATGAGGATGAAACCTTATGAAAAAACCTCCTTGTAATATAATATTACATAAGAGGTTTTAACCTGCCAATGAAGTTGTTGTACTGTTATTCTCTAGTGCTATATTACAAATTGTTCTAAATACTTTTTTGAAAGTTTTAAACTGTCTAAAACCCTATCTTCACTGTCTTCAAAGGCTCTATCTTCAATTTCTATACAAGCATATCCTCTATATCCTATATCATTTAATGCAGATACATAGGCAGCCCAGTCTACATCTCCTAATCCTGGTAGCTTTGGACTCATATAGTCAAGTGGATATGCCATAGTACCGACTTCCTTGAGTCTATCAGGATATAATTTAATATCCTTGAAATGGACATGAAAGATTCTATCTTTAAATTCATAGATTGGACTTATATAGTCCATCTTCTGCCAAACAAAATGACTTGGGTCCATATTAATGCCAAAATTTTTATTTGGGGCTATTTCAAATAATTCTCTCCATATCTTTGGTGATGTGAATAAATTCTGTCCACCAGGCCATTGCCCCTTATCGAACAACATAGGACAATTTTCAATAGCTATTTTTACATTCTTTTCTTCTGCATAGTTTATAATATCAATCCAAACTTCCTTGAACAATTCTATATTCTCTTCAACAGTTTTGAATTGATCTCTTCCAATAAAGGTAGTTACCATATTGATTCCTAGTTTTGCACTAGCATCTATTACTTTATATAAATGAGATACATTCCTGTTTCTCATTTCCATATCATTCCCTATGGTATTAGGATAGAAGGCCAAAGAGGAGATTTCAATATTCCGTTCTTTGCAATAATTATTTATATAATTCACTTCTTTATCAGTTATATTTTCAACATCTATATGACTAACTCCAGCATATCTTCGCTCTGATTTACCTTTTGGCCAACATGCTACTTCAACGCATTTATACCCTAGTTCACTTGCTGTATCTATTAATTTTTCAAAACTATAATTAGCCAATATTGCACTAACAAATCCAAGTTTCATATATTTATCCCCCTTTAATCCTGTTTAATGGCGACTGTTTTTCCTTTATTAGATGATTCTATACTAGCAAATATGGCTCTCATGGAACCTAATATGTTTTTACCTGAAAGCTCTGTTTCCTTATCCTCTATGATACTTTCTATGAATAAATCAATAACTCCAGACTTCGACTGTTTAACATTAGTTTGAATGCTCTCGATTTCATAATAAATCTTTTCTCCATTATGAAGCAGGATTTTTATTGAATAATCTGGATCATCGTAAATTCTCATTATTCCCTTTGTACCATATAGAATAGTACTATTATCTTCAGGCCCGTAGTAGGTCCAGCTAGCAGTCATAGTTCCCATTATATTGTTGCCAAGTTTGTATATGCAAAAAGCATTATCATCTACTCCTACAAGTCTTCCCTCTGGATCTTTTTTATCTAAAGTAACAAGCCTAGCTGTAGTCTCTACAATGGTTTCACCAGTTAAAAATCTGATTAAATCTGTTTTATGAACGCCTAAATCCCCCATAACACCCATTACTGCAGCATCTTTATCGAAGAACCATGTATTAGCCCCTGGATTTATACTCCAAGTTTCAGGACCGCTATGTCCAAATGTAGTTTTAAAGGTTAGTATATCTCCAATGATATCATTGTCTATTAGCTCTTTTGCTTTTTTATGAGCTGGTGTAAGCAGTTGATTATGTCCAATAAGGAGTTTTTTCCCAGTTTCTTCAGCTACTTTAACCATTAGTTCGCAATCCTCTATGGTAGTGGCCATTGGTTTTTCACAAAGTACATGTTTGCCTGAACGGAGAGCAGCTATAGTAATTTCTGCATGGAGATGGTTTGCAACACAAACACTAACAGCGTCTATATCCTTATTATCAAGAAGTTCTTCATAGGATCTATAGGCTATCCCACCATATTTTTGCACCATTTCTTCTGCCCGACTAAAAGTCCTATCATAGAAACCCACAACTTTACAATTTTTATTATCCATGTATTCAGGTATATGTCTTACTTGTGCTATCTTTCCACATCCAACAATCCCTATATTTAACATATTATCCCCTCCATTTTAAGATTCTTCCTTCCTTTGGAGAAGTACAGCAAATACTACAAGCATCCCTTTAAATGCCTCTCTCAAAAATGGTGGCACACCAAATAAATTTAGTAAATTATTCATAACAGCTATGATCAGCATTCCAAAAACTGTACCAATAATTGTTCCCTTGCCACCACTCATGCTAGTACCACCAACTACAGCAGCAGCAATAGCATCCATCTCGCTTCCACTTCCTGCATTAGCAAAGTCCATAGATCCAATACGGGATACTTGAATAATAGCTGCTATAGCTACAAGAACACCCATAAGTGAATATACTTTAGTCTTTACTTTTACTACATTGATCCCAGAGAGTTTTGCTGCCCTTTCATTGGAGCCAACTGCTATTACCTGTCTTCCAAAAACCGTTCGTTTGGAGACATAATTTAAAATAAATGCAGCAATTGCCCAATAGATAATTGGCATCAACATTAAGTTCCCTATTTTAAAGCTGGATATTTGAAGAAAACCTTTAGGCACCGTAGGATTGTAACCTTGCATAAAATGCTGTGTTAAACTTCTGAAAATCTTCATAGCCCCTAAAGTTGCAATAAATGGGGGTATCTTGCCCTTAGTAATCAGTAAACCTATCCCTGTACCGAATAAACATCCGATGGCGATCGCTATTAATATTGCAACTGCAAAAGCAGGAGCCCCTGTTAATCCAATACCTGCTAATATACCCTTAGGTCCTGTATCGATAAGCATCATGATTATTGCTCCAACGGCTACCAATGTAGATCCTACTGCAAGGTCTATACCTCCAGAAATGATAACAAAGGTCATTCCTAGGGATATTATCCCAACACCTGCATTATTTCTCAGTATATTAATCCAATTTCTAATCCAGGAGCTAAACCAACTGCCAAAGGAATCATAATCAAATCCCAAAACTACCGTTTGTATTACAATCATTATCAAAAGCGCTATAGCAGTACTAAATAGTGGTTCTGTTGTCCATCTATGTTTAAACCATTCTATAAAACTTTTCTTATTTTTATTCTCAGTTTTAAGCATGTTCCATTCCCTCCTCTTGGCTTATTCTTAACTCCCCACCTGTGGCATATCTCATAATATCGTGTTCATTCATGTTTTCGCCTGAAACTTCTCCTTGTATTTTACCATGATACATAACAATAGCTCTGTCACATAGACGGATGATTTCCTGTGCTTCACTTGAAAGAATTATAATAGCAATATTCTCTTCAGCAAGTTCTAAAATAATATCATAAATATCTTCTTTTGCTCCAACATCCACACCTTGGGTAGGATTATCTAAAATAAGAACTTTTGGATTTGATGAAAGCCATTTTGCCAAAACCACCTTTTGTTGATTCCCACCAGATAGACTATTGATGCTGTCGGTTACCTTTTCCAACTTTATTCGTAAGGATTTAATTTGTTCTCCAAACATCTCCTTATGTTTTTGTTTATCGATAACACCATATTTTGCATACTTAGGCCATGTTACAACTGAAGCATTTTCAAAAATATTCATATCTTTTATAATTCCATTTTCTTTCCTATTTCCAGGAAGGTATCCTAACCCCTCCTTAAGGGCTTGTGTAGTACTATATGTATTTATTTTTTTGCCATCTAAGTATATTCTTCCAGACGAAAATTTTTCTGCTCCAAAGATAGATCTAAAAAGCTCGCTTCGTCCGTCACCTAGAAGGCCTGTTACACCTAAAATTTCTCCCTTCTTGACAGAAAAGCTAATATCTCTAAAAGCATCTGGATGGGTCAGATTCTCTACCCGTAATATTTCATCCCCTAAGCTTTTATCTCTAGAAAATTGTTCTGTTCTAACATCATATCCTACCATAAAACGTGCTAAATCATCGGTATTTACTTGGCTAACTTCTCCTTCTGCTACAAGTTTTCCATCCCTTAATACCATGTACCTTTCACAGATTTCCATGACCTCATTTAGTTTATGTGAGATAAATATGATGCCAACACCATGTTCTTTTAATGTCCTCATCATATTAAAAACTCTTTCTATTTCAGGCTCAGTCAATGAAGTGGTTGGCTCATCCATAATGATAATAGAAGCATTCATCATTATAGCTTTACATATCTCAACGATTTGCTTATAAGAAGTATCTAAATCCCGGACCATAGTCTTTGGATTAAGGTCCACATTTATTTTCTCAAATATCTTCTCCGTTTCTTTAATCATCTTCTCTAAATCCAATCTACCTCTTTTTGTCTTGATTTCCCTACCTAAAAACATATTTTCATAAATGGGTAAATCATTGATGAGATTTAGCTCTTGATGGATAAATGCTATCCCTGCGTCTAATGAATCAGCAGGCTTATTAAACTCTACTTCTTTATCGTCTAAATATATTAAACCTGAATCCATTTTTAATACTCCACCCAATATATTCATTAGGGTTGACTTTCCTGCCCCATTTTCACCAATAAGTGCACATATTTCCCCTTCATTTATTGAAATTGATACATCTTTAAGAACTTCGTTGCTTCCAAATGATTTAAATATATTTCTCATCTCAAGTTTCATGAAATCACACCCATTCCTTTTATATGGGAAAGGTTATGACAATGCCATAACCTTTCCTAACAAACTTTTCTATAGAGTCTTAATTCATTCTAAAAATTAGTATGGCGAATTTTCATCCAGGAATTCTTCGTAGTTTTCTCTGTCTACAACAGTTGTTGGAATAACTGTAACTTTTGAGACCTCTTCACCTTTAAGTATTTTAAGCGCTACATCTACAGCATCTTTTACCATAGCAGGGCTATATAGAGCTGATTGTATCCAAATATCTTCATTCTCAGGCATCATTTTAAAGTATTCTTGCATACCACCACCGCCAGTTACAACTTTTATGTCTGTCCTTCCAGCTTCTTCTATGGCCTGCAATACACCAATAGAGGTTTCATCATCCATCGAATACACTGCATCAATTTTAGGATTGCTTGTCAATATATCGGCAAAGTCTTTCAATCCATCTTCCCGTGTAAATTGTGTAGCATAAGTAATAATTTCTAGGTCTGGTGCTATTTCAGCTATAGTATCCACAAAACCTTTTTTTCTTAGTTCGGAAACTGATCCAGATGAAGGTACTTCTAACATAACCACTGTCCCTTCTGTGCCAACTTTATCCACGATATAATGGGCACCCTGTACTCCCATATCTTCATTGTCTCCTGAAACTCGATAAACTCCATCTAGGTCTATAACAATATCAAAGTTTACTACTTCAATACCAGCATCTAAGGCTCTTTGTATTGGTTCTTCCATCCCTACCCACTGTGGAAATGCTACAATTGCGTCAGCTCCCCAGGTCATTAAATCGTCTAATTGTGCTGTCATTTCTTCAGCATTATTACTTGTCTGTATCTGATAGTCAATCTCATCAGATAGTTCTTTGGCACGGGCCTCTGCATGATAAGCTACTGCTGCTACCCACCCATGTGTAACTGCTGGTGCAAGAATACCTATCTTGTACTTTTTATCTGCTCCTCCTCCAGCCTGCTTTGTAGTACAACCTGTTAAGGATGTCAAAATTAATACTAGTGTTAAAATTAATACAATAGTTTTTTTCATAAAATAACCTCCTTGAAATAATTAATCTCAATTTATATTAACTGCAGATCATTTGATCCCAGCTAATCTCAAATTAAAACAATAATATCCATTAATAAAGTATCAATTATGTTGCATATAGTTTTAAAATGTAATCCATTACATTAAAGGTAAAAATTTTTATAATATTTCATCAGTATCTTTTATTCTCTTTTCAGTATATCTTCTAAAATCTCTATATCTTTAATTACTTGCCTACCACATACTATATCTGATGGAATACCTTGATTTATACAAGATATAAAATGTGATAGCTGGTTATAAAACATACCTGTTGGAGGCAAGTTTATACCAGTAGATATAACAACTTCTTCTTTTAAATCGTAATAGAATGGCTCTTTATTTGGTTGATATAGTATAAGATCTACACCATCATATTCTAGTACAGCCCTTTCAAAATATATACGCCAGGTTGCAGTAAAGGGATAATCTGCATTATACCAAGCGGCCTCAGCTGTTACATTTAAATTTTCAAATTCATAGTTAAATCTATATGCCTCTTTATAGTCCAACTCCATTCTTCCACAACTTGAAAAATTATAGTCCTTTGGAGTCCCAAAGAGACTGATGATCAAATCCAAATCATGGATATGGAGATCGAAAGGAAGTACTCCACTTTTATTCTTATCAAAAAGCCAGCCATCTTTAGTCCATTGAGGTCTTGCCGTTAATCTTTTAAAATATCCATCTAAAGCTTTGCCGTATTTTTGGCTTATTACTGCATCTCTAAGGATCTCAGTTTCCTTTGTGAATTGTACTACATGTCCAACGAACAGAAGTAAATCCTTTCTGTCTGCTAATTCAAACATTTCTTGGGCGTCTTCTTTATGTAAAGCAATAGGTTTTTCCACAATAACATGTTTTCCTAAGTTTAAACTCTCTATTACATATTTCTTATGAAGATAGGTTGGAGTACAAATATCTATCACATCTATATTCTCATTAGTAACCATGGATCTAACATCATCATAAGGAGTTAAATTAAACTCTTTAGCTTTCTTTCTACTCCTTTCTGAATTACATACAGCTGCTACAACTTCACATCCATCAATATGAAGGTAGTTCTTGTAATGAACAATACCCATACCTCCCAAGCCAACAATTCCAATCCTTAACATTTATCTCCCCCCAAAAGTCACCCTAGTACTATGATTAAATATTTACTCCAAGTTGTTTCAAATAGTTAAAAGAACCTTTCACTGCTCCATTTACTTCATTAAGGTCCTTTGCACCTTCTTCAGTAAATTCAATTTCTATGCTTAATGGACAATTGTTATTAGCTTTTTCTAATTTATCCAGTATCATCTTAAAATCAACATAACCCTTTCCTAGCTGAGGAAAGTTCCACTCATCATAGGGACCAGCTTTATCTTTTAAATGAATATGGCCAATCAAATCTATACAAGAGTCTATATCCTCTTCTAAGTTTACATTTCCATAAAATATTGCATTGGCTGTATCGTAATTTATCATAACCCTAGGAGAATTTACCAACTCAACGATCGACTTTAATTGTCTTCCCGTAGCATGCTTTCCATGATTCTCTAAACCTAGTTTTAAATCATATTCTTCAAGATAAGGTACAATCTCTTTAATATGCTCGGCTACTTCACTATCAGAAACCTCCGCCTTATCTTCAAGATGAGCTTCACCTATTGAAGAGATAATATATTTGCATCCAAAGAAATTAGCAAGCTTCATATTAAATATAAAATCCTCTAAACGACTTCTATCCATTAAATTGCTATGCCCACTTAAAGAGATGGGGATGAGACCATTATCTTCTAGATTATCTTTTATTTTATGAAGTTCTTCGAATGTCATAGTAGGAAATACATGCTCTGTCCATCCTTTAGTGGCTGTTAGTTCAATGTATTTAAATCCCGCTTCACTTATTCCCGCTATTGCTTCTCCTATGCTATATCCATGATAAGTATTTGAATTAACTCCGATTATCCTTTTCATTAAATCATTCCTTTCATAATTATTTATACTTTTTCATGATAGCGTTTAACAAATGGTGCCGACGATTCTCTCACTACAAACTTATGGGAAAGTATTACCTCTTTATTCATATCTTTTGTATCATTAATACAATCGTATAAAATCTTAAAGGATTCTTCTCCAAGTTCATAACAAGGTTGGGCTACAGTTGTTATATATGGATGAAATTTAGTTGTATCATCAACATCATCAAAGCCTACGACGGTCAGGTCCTTGGGTACTTGAAGGCCAAGTTCTTTAGCTGCTGTAATGGCCCCAAGGGCTATAGTATCTGAAATACAAAATATAGCTGTCGGCCTTATTTTTTGATCTAGCAATTTATATGCTGCAGCTTTTCCACTCTTAAATGAATATTCGTCATCTGCTAAAACAATATAATCATTGTTTACCTCAATATCGTGTTTTTTCAAAGTATCCTTATATCCTTTAAGCCTTAGATGTGTAGAGATGTAATTGTTTGAACTGCTAATTGTGGCAATTCTTTTATGCCCAAGTTCTATTATATATTCCATAACATCCTGTGTTGCCTTATAATTATCAACCGATACCCTGGGTATATCTAAATCAGGTATATATTCAGAACAATGGACTATAGGATATTTATCAGCATACTCTCTTATCCATATAGAATTCACATTGCAGGCTAGAAGTATGGCACCATCTGCCTTTTTCTTTTTTAGCATTTCTAAGGCTTCTTTTTCTCTAGCCTCGTTGCCAGCAGTATTATATATTAAGGCACTATATCCATATTCCCTTGCTCTATCACCTATTCCAGTAAGTATATGTGCATAATAAGGATTGGTTATATTCGGTGTTACAATGAGTATTACTCTAGTTTCATTTCTTCTTAAATTTCTCGCTGACATATTGGGTTCAAAGGAAAGTTTTTCAATAGCCTTATGTACACGCTCATAGGTCTCAGGTCTTACTGAACTGTGATTATTTAAGACACGTGATACTGTCGCTACTGACACATTGGCTTCCTTTGCAACATCTGAAATAGTTGGCATATTTACCTCCTAAAATAATCGAATAATACGTCTATAACATTGAAAATTCAACAATGTAATCCATTACATATAAAGTATACGATATAAAGGATTGTTTTGTCAACGTTTTCCTAAATATATTTTATAAAATACAGAAAATAGATACTTCAAATTATATACCGTGGGTGTTAAGGCAATAATTTGCTCCATACAAAATCAACTTTTTAGTCACATTTAATCCTAAATTTTATATTATAAGTATAGAAAACATATATTTTAGGAGGGTTCCTCATGTATTATAATGTTCAAATACCCCAGATGCCTATATTAGGCCCCTATTCCTTTCATCAAATAATCCAATTCATCTATGAGGCTATAGTAGGAGAGGCTACTGCTGCTGAATTCTATACGAGATTGCTGGAAGATGCTCCAGATGAATTGCATAGGGAGTTTATTGAACATGCGCGTGATGATGAATTAGAGCATTTACATGCTTTTACTAGGCTATACTGTTATTTAACAGGGCATATGCCCCAATATACTATAACTCCTGTTGTATACTCTAGTTATAAGGAAGGTATATTGATGGCTCTAAAGGATGAACTTGAAGCAGGAGAGTTTTATAGAGATATTCAGCTTTCTACTATGGATAAATTGATAAGGGACACTTTTTATTTTGCTATGGTAGATGAGCTAGAACATGCAACTATGTTCAGCACTTTGTACAACACCCTATAATAAGAAAAACATCTTCAATCTGATTGAAGATGTTTTTCTTATTATATATGATTATAGCATCTCTAAAAAGGCTGCTATTCTAGTCTGTAGCTGCCCCTTATCTGTTTCTGAATAGTCCGTTTCTATGCTCATATATGGAATTTTCTTTTCATTTGTAACAAAATCCTTTATCCTTCTAGTTTCTACATTATAAGTATGACATGCTTGTAGAATAACATCTATTACTGCATCAGCTTTATATTCATCTATTAGTTCCGATAATAATTCTATCCTATTGTCATTTGGTGCCATGACGGAACAGCCAACATTTATATATTTTTCAGCCAATGCATCTATTGGGTCTTTTTCTTCGTCTACTAATCGTACCTTTTCCTTTATACCACTACAATTTTCATAACATACCACTACTGCTCCACTATCTTCTATAATAGGTATGATCTTGTCTGCTACCCCTCCCATTGGACAGCCAGTTATTAAAATTCTCGGTCCTCTACTATTGGCCTCATCCTTTGATTCTTCCTTTAATCCCTTTACTATATCCATTACTTTTTTATTCTGTTCGTCCTTATCAAAGGTGAAGGAAGCTCCGTGTAAAACAGTATGAACTTCCATTCCACTTATTGGAACAGGATCTTCCTTGCTTAAGGAGTAAAGTTCCTTTAATACTCGCCTTTCTTCGTTGCACTTCTTTATAGCTTGCCTTAAATCATCATTTGTTACTTTGACATTGAACTCTTTTTCTAATCTTTCCTTTAATAGTATAATTTCACTTTTCCAAACTGCTAGGGCATGGTCTCTATCTGTAGCTTGGGGTAATTGCATTACATGCATGGGTTTTATCTGATTTAGGTATTCATACATCTTCTTCTTACCATCACAGGTGGTTTCACCTACTATTATATCTGCAAAATAGGTAAAAGGACATTTTTCCGTTAGTGCAAATCCATAGCTAGATTTTATGAGGGGACATAGGTTTTTTGGTAGATCTCTTTCTGCATCGGGGATGGTTTCATCGCTCATGCCGCATAGGGATATGGGATAGGCCCCTGCTGCATATATTACTTCCACAGGAGTAAAGGTACAGAAGGTTCCTACTATATGCTTTCCCGAATCCTTGTACTCCTTTACCCTTATAAAGGAATCCCTCCTAGCTTCGCTAAATTCGTCAAATATCTTTGGTAAATCCATGGCTTTTCTCCTTTCATATACAAAGTGGATACTGTATCCTTCTATTTATCAATCAACATGTATTATATATATGAAAATATGCAAAGTAAAATATGAAATATCTATAGCTAAACCTTTAGTATAGATTTTTCGTATGATCCATTCATCATATGAAAGGATTGGGAATATACTATAGGAATAGTTAGTTTATTATTGGGGAGATGCCTGTGGTTAATAGAATAATATTGGTATTTTTAATAGGTATTGCAGCTATTGGGAACAACAAAGCCTTGTTTTTAGGAGGCATCATAGTTTTAGCATTATCCTTTTTAGATAGGACCTATTTGCTTAAACTAGATAAGAATATTTTCCTAAACGGTGGATTGATCTTACTTATGATATGGATGCTTATGCCAATCATTCAAACTGAAAAAGATATGGTTTCCATTGATATTAAGGATTGGCTAAGCATTGAAGGACTAGTATCCCTACTAAGTGGTCTTTTTATTGTGATAATTGCAGCTAAGGGGCTGGAGCTAATGGATAGCAATCCTTCAGCCACTACAGGTATTATTGTAGGTTCTATTATTGGCGTTACTTTTTTTGGAGGAATTCCTGTAGGTATATTGACTGGGTCTGGCATAGCCTACTTGATAATAAGATTACTAAAAAAACTCTAGTAACATCAATATACTATAGTTTTTATCTGGCAAGATATTGAATACATCCATTTCCGCCTCTATTTTTGGCACAATACATAGCCTTATCTGCCTTTGATATTAGCTCATTAATGGTGTTTCCATCCTTTGGATAAAAGCTAACCCCTATACTTAAGGAAATATGCACTTCCACATTCTCTGAAACTATGATCTTCCTATTTGCATTAGATATTCTAGATGCAACAATCCTGTAGTTGGAATAGTGTTTGATATTGGGAAGTAGAATTAAAAATTCATCTCCTCCATGCCTAGATATAATATCGTATTTTCTGGTGCTTTTTCCTAATAAATTAGCAACCTCCACTAATACCTGATCTCCTACCTTATGCCCATACATATCGTTTATTCTTTTAAAATGGTCTATATCTATAAACATCAATCCCAATTTGCTACCATTTCTTTTTGCTTCTTCCAGAAATTTATCTGCCATATTATAAAAAAGCGTTCTATTGGCTAAGCCAGTAAGATGGTCATAATAGGCTAATTTTTCTATTTCCTTTTCCTTTTCCCTCAATTGTTTGTTTAGCAGATATAATTCATTGCTATATTTTTTTAGTTGATTGATTCTAAGTATTTGGTTGGTAACGTCTATGCATTCGATGATAACATATTTTGAATTATCTATTTCAAATCCGTTGACTCTTACATTTACTTCTCTGGTGTCCGATATTAAACCTTCATGAATAGACGAGGAAAAAAATATTTATAATCTTTCTCTATAACAGAGTTTATAGATTCTCTAAAGTAATTTTTGTTTATATTTGGTAGTTTTACATATAGGTTGAAACCTATGGCTTCTTCCTGTTTTATATTAGTTAAAAACTCCATCTGGGTGTTCCAAAATATTATATTCAATTGGTCATCTGTTATTATGATACCTTCATTTACATGATTCAATATATCAAATAATGTCCTATCCATTAAGATCATCTTCCATCTTCTTTGTCATCTCCATCAATTCATTTAAGGAATCTAAGGTTAAATTGATTATCACAGCTCCTTCTATTTTAACATCCTCTATTATAAAGCTAATAAAAAGTAGCAATATGCAAAGATCTTCCTGGCTTTTTAAATTCCTTTTAAATTTATCAGCATTAAACAATTTTACCTCAGGAAGAGTATATTTAAGACTTACCTGGAAAGTGTTTCCAAGCTCTCCTACTATAGAGTTTAGTATAATATTTCCTACTTCTCTTATAATATCAAAATCCATATCGGTAAAGTTCAGATCATCACAACCCATATATTCTGGTTGATCTATACATAGATTTATAAAGCTTCTCATCTTATTAGCTGGAAAAAGTAGATTGGCTTCACCAGTTATCTTCTCCTCAAATTTAATTGAGGAAACCATCAATGCGCCTTGAGGTAATGCAGAAAAGTGTTTGCCTATATCCTTATTCTGCTCTTCTGATTCTACTATGATTATATTGGGAATATCCAATATTATCTTTTTGCCTACAATTTCCGAAAGCATGCTAGCAGCTTTCCCAACACCAATATTGAATATCTCCTTTAATATATCATAGCTTAGATCATTTTCATTCATGGGTATCACCTCTAATTAATTCTGCTACCGATTTCGCCTTTTCTCCAGTAAAAGGCTTGTTAATAAATTCTATTATACCAAGGGATTCAATTTCCTCTCTTACGTTTTTCTGTACATCAGCTGAAATTACGAATATTTTTGAGTTTCTATCATAATCCTTTATTAGCCTTATCAATTCTTGTCCACTTATGTTAGGCATAAGTAAATCGACAAACACATAATCCGGTTTTAATTCCTTGTATTTGTTGAATCCCTCTTCCCCATCTTTAGCAAATGCAATATCCAAGTCTTCAATATATGTTTCCAATAGCTTTGATGTTGTCAATTGAGTAAATCTAGAGTCATCAACTATTAGCATTTTCATAGTATTTCAATCCCCCTACTGTCTATATATCTATATTAGCGTTTAATCCATTCTATAGTATATCACATCCACTTAATTTTTGTGATAATATTAGGTCTGAAGATAGTGTCAAGTAATTGTTGGAAAACAATTAAAAAATAATTTTGTAAATAATATTAGAATACTAATCCTGTATTTATACAATGTAACGATCTATAATTTATATTTTAAATAAGCTTAATAAACCTA
>JAAYSX010000003.1 GCA_012518255.1 Candidatus Epulonipiscium sp.
CTGTAGATAACAAGATGAAAGATGCACTATTACTTCAGTATATACATATAGATGAAACTAAAAATTTACTCTCTAACTAAAAAAATGCCAGGATAATTTTATTTATTATCCTGGCATTTTACTTAAACTACTTCTTCCTTGTTTACAATTTCTTCTGGCAGTACATAGGTAGGTACAATTTCCTTAAGCATAAGTCTTACGTCCTTACCTATCCTAAGTCCATACTCTAGGTTATTAATATCTACTAGTAGATCTTCATAAATTATATCTCCTGGCTGGGCTACAAAGATTTTACTTGAGCAGGTCTTAGTAAGTCCTTCCTCGTCCATAAGTAATTCTTCATATAGTTTTTCACCTGGTCTTAGGCCTGTGTATTCAATCTCAATATCCCTGCCTTCTTTAAGGCCTGATAGGCTAATAAGGTTCCTAGCAAGGTCTGCAATCTTAACTGGCTCTCCCATATCTAGTACAAAGATTTCGCCGCCACTTGCAAAGGTGCTGGCCTCTAGTATTAAACTTACTGCTTCTGGTATGGTCATAAAGTACCTAATTATATCGGGGTGGGTTACTGTTATGGGCCCTCCCGCTTCTAGTTGTTTCTTAAATAGGGGTATTACGCTACCATTACTTCCTAGTACATTACCAAATCTAACTGCTACAAAGTCTGTATGCTTTGACACCTGGTTAATGGACTGGATAATCATTTCGCAAAGTCTCTTGGTTGCCCCCATTACATTGGTTGGGTTAACTGCCTTATCTGTAGATATCATAATAAACTTATCTACACCGCATTCTACTGCGCACTGGGCAGTGTTTAGGGTACCTAGCACATTATTTTTGACTGCTTCTTCTGGGTTAAATTCCATTAGGGGAACATGCTTATGAGCTGCTGCATGGAAAACTATGTTAGGCTGGTATGTTGCAAATACCTGGTTTAGCTTTTCCTTATCCCTTACAGACCCAATAATAACGTCCACCTTATCAGCTGGTATTCCCTTTCTAATAAGTTCATTTTGTAGGCTATAGGCATTGTTTTCGTAAATATCTAATATAACGAGCTTGCTAGGATTAAACTTTAGAATCTGCCTGCAAAGCTCTGATCCTATACTTCCACCACCACCTGTTACTAAAATTATTTTTTCCCTTAGGTTTTCCTTTATTTTTCTACTATCTATCTGAATTTCTTCCCTGCCTAATAGATCTTCAATCTTAACTGGTCTTATTTTATTTTTTTGGCCATTTTCAATGGACTGTTCTATTCCGTAGAATATCCTTAGGCTGGCACTTGTCTTACTACAGATCTTAGCCACTTCTGCAATCCTTTTCTTGGATGCTGATGGCATGGCTATTATGATTTCGTCTATCTTATAGTAGGCTGCAAAGCCTGGAATCATATTGGTATCACCTTTAATGGGGATTCCGTGAATATTGGCGTTGATTTTCTTCTTATCATCATCTATAACTACTACTATTTTTCTGCCATTTTGATCTTTTTTAAAGTCCTTTATTATAATGGAGGCTGCTTCTCCTGCTCCTACTATCATAACCCTTCTTTTCCTAATTGCTTCTGGCCTATGGGCTAGTATATCTGCAAAGTTCTTAGAGTATTTGCCTAGGTTAGTAAGTAGCCTATAGCCAAATCGGCTGGCTAGCATAAATATTGTTATTATAAACATATATATAATGTAGCTTGATCTTGGAAATAGACTGTTTTGAAGGTAGCCTACTATAAGTAGGGCTACGGATCCAGCAATACAGGCTGAAATAACCTGCATCATTTCCCTAACACTTGCGTATCTCCAAAGGTTGCGGTATAGGTTAAATGCAAAAAATATTACTATCATAATTAGTGTAAGTACTATA
The DNA here is from genome assembly GCA_012518255.1 of Candidatus Epulonipiscium sp. GTDB lineage: Bacteria > Bacillota > Clostridia > Lachnospirales > Cellulosilyticaceae > JAAYSX01. The sequence goes on from JAAYSX010000003.1 coordinate 1,864, forward strand.
TAGTTCTCCTTATATAGGCTTATGTATTGCGAATCTATTTTGCCATCAAAGCGAAGTAAAAGGGATAGGAAGAATGCTCCGTTTACTAATGTAATATCCATTATTATTAGAATTAGCTTGGATATATATGCAATCATATTTTTTCATCTCCTTAATTTATGTGCGCCACACTTTATTATACGTCAAATTCTTTCCTTATTCAATGAAATTCTTTTCCTGTAAGATGCTGGCTGTTAATTATATGGACTAGATGATATAATAGGGTTAGATAAAGGTTATGGAGGTGTACTTATGGGAGATTTTAAATATCTTGATAAAGTATTACACACTGATGCACCTGATACTAGATATATATTTACTAATCTTATTGGTTTACCTAACTATCAATACATTCATCCAGTTAAGCAAAGGACGGTTTATAGGCTAGTTGCTTCCCTTCTTGATGAGGATAGGGATAGGATGATTACTGATATTATTGTCTTTGGTAGCACTGTTACCTTGTTTTGTGATAGTTTTAGTGATATTGATATTGCTATACTTGGGACTTTTGAAGATTTTACTACTAGGCTACCCTTGTATAATTACGGAGAGGTAGACCTTTTTGCTTATAATAAAGAGAAATTTCTAGAAATGCTTGATGGTAATAAGTTTTACCAGGAGATTATGGGGAAGGGAGTGAGGGTGTATGAGCAGTTATCTACATCTAGCAAAGGCTGATTTAAAGTATGCTAACTTTGGGCTTACCCAGTGCAGTGATGAGGTGGATGTTAATTATGCTGCCTATCATGTTCACCAGGCAATTGAGAAGATTCTTAAGGGGCTTTTAGAACTTAATGGGGAGGATATGGCAAGGAGGCTTTATAGGACTCATGATATAAGTTTCCTATTATCTAAGCTGCCAGCTTCTGAGTATGTTCCGCCTATTATACAGGAGAGGACCTTTGAGATTATGCGCTGGGTATCGGAGCCTAGGTATAATGTGAATTTTAGGTTGTCTAAGGAGGGTGTCTATGAGGTTTATGTGGATACTCTTGATTGGCTTCATAGGGTTATTCCTCCAATAGAGGAGTAAAAACGGAGACTAACTATGTAGAAGAATAAAATCCCCTTCACCACTTTTAAAATCCAACGGGTTTTTGTGGGGAAGGGGATTTTATTCTTCTTATTAATACTTATAAACCTTCATATTTAGCATATTAGCTAATATCTCTAGTTCTTTAGATATGTCTGCGTAGGCTACGGCGTAGTGGGCTTCCCAGCCATCTTTTACGCTACCTGTTACTAGGTCTAGGGCTGATTTATCTGTCTCTACAACTACTGATGTTCCTAGGAATTGCTTGGGAACATCTAGGGCTTTTCCTTTAGCTATAAAGAATCTAAAGTCTCCATTTGGCTCTCTGCCTATTCTAAATATGGTTACTTCTTCTGTTGGTTTGCAGCCAAATTCCATGGTTGGTCCTATTTTTCTATTTGGATGGACTCCTATTTCGGCTCCTGTATCTTCTCTAGCTAGGGAGCATGGTGCCATTCCGCAGTGCCAGTAGGTTACTGTATTATCTTCTTCATTTAGGGAGACTGGATCTCCAAAAAACACTGCTTGCTTTGATAGTTCCATGCTTATATACATGCTTATTGCCCCGTATAGGTCTGCCTCGCATGATGCTGCAACTAGGTCGTCGTTTAGCATGCCTAAGACGCTACACACTGGGGTTCCATATTCTGTAAATAGGTCTGGCCAGCATCTTGAGGCTATTGCTTTTATGTCCTTGGATTCTACAAATTCTGTGTAGGCCTTATATAGTCTAAGGTAGGCATCTACATTTTCACTTGGGATCTTATCCAGGTTCTTCATTACTGTGCTGGATTTTTCTGCTAGGTCCTGGTATTCATGGCTTTCATAGCTCTTTGCCTTATTAATTAATTCCCTTACTTCTATGGATTCTAGGCTGGCTCCAAATGCTCTTGTTACATCTGCATCTAGGGCTCTACCAAAGCCAAAGCCTTGGGGTGTATGGCCAATGGCTGCAACGTTTAGGGATTTAAGTGAGTGTTTTATATTAGCTGCTTTAATTGTTGCATCTATTTGTCTTATTACCTTATCTTCCTCTGGTCCGCCGTAGATATATTCAAAGTTTTCTCTGCCTGTATGGTGGAAAAGGTTACCTGCTGAGTAGGCTCCTGTTAGGGAGTTTAGGCGAAGCCTGCCTCCGTCTATAACTGGTTCTCTTAGGGTCCAAAGTAGTACTGGGCAGTCAAACTTCCTTACTACTTCTGTTGCATATGCTGAGTTTGCAAATGTATTGTTTTGGAAGATTATTAGATCCGGATTTAGGGTATCTAGGTAGTCTTTTAGGTCTTCTATTGATAGTAGGGGCTTATCTGGGTATACTCCATCTTCTGTTAGCCCCTTTAGCATCTTAACAGATTTATCAAATTGGTCGTTTGCGCTTTCTAAATGAAAGGTTGGTACGCCAACTGGAATATAGGCAACTTGAAATTTTGTCATCTTGGGACCTCCTATGGAATCATATAGCTTCTAATTAGCTTAACTAAGTCGTCATAACCACCTAGGAAGCCTCTTAGTGTGTTTTTGAATGCTCCGTATTCTTCGAATTCTTCTAGGGCCATGCCGTCTGCTTCGTAGGCCTTAATAAAGTCTGGTATCTGCCTAAGCTGGGTCATGTATTTTTCATCTACTGGCTTATCTATATTGTTCTCTACTTCTATATTGCTTTCGTTGATTCTTTGCTGCCAGTCATATGGAATTGTCATAGCTAGATCTCCGCCTACTAGCTGTGACCAGTGGTGGTGGTTCCTGTAGGCTGCTGAAAGTAGTTTGGTTCTGTAGCCTTTTTCCTTGTATATTTTGTAGGCGTTTTTCATAACTGCAACTCCTGCCCACTCTAGGCATTCTGGGTCTACTAGAAGGTTATCTCTATTAACTACTTCCTTAAGCCAGTCATCAGTTCTACCAATCATTATTGTACATACTGGGCTTATAAGGTCTGTAGGTAGGCCTTCTTTTTCCCTTCTTTCCAGGCCTCTTTCAACTGCCTCGGCTACGGCTACTGCCTGGGCTACTGTAAAGGAAACTGTTGCATTAATGCTAACTCCCCTGTAGGTAGCTTCTTCAAAGGCCTTAATACCTGCTTCACATGCTGGCATTTTTACCTGCATGTTTTTGCCTAGTTCATTGAATCTGGCTGCTTGGTCTGCCATCATCTCCCAGTTTCTATAGTATTTAGCATTGGTTTGGATGGATAGTCTACCTTTTTGCCCCTTATGTTCTTCATATACTGGCAGTAAAAGTTTTGATCTTTCCCTTCCTAAATCTTCTATAATTAACCAGGCAATTTCGTCTTCATTAAGTTCTGGATTGTCTTTGATTGCCTTAATAATCCTGTTTTCCCAGGTGTCTATTTCGCTTTTTATAACATTAAGAACTATAGATGGGTTGGTTGTTGCCCCTACTGCTCCCCTGTCAAGGGCGTAGGCAAGTTCCTTGATGCCAGATGTATCACACCATATGTCTGTTTGTGGAAATCTTTCAACGGTTTCATGTAATTTGCCTTTGTAACTCATAATTTCACTCCTTTTCTATGATTTATTTAGCTGTTTTGTCCCATGCATCTGTGAATATACCTATTCCGTGAGTTGTGTATGGGTGCTCAAAGCTTGCCTTATATACATCAAGTCCGCAGGTTACTATGTCTGCTCCCATAACTGCCGCTTCCCCGATTTGCTTTCCGTTTCTTAGGGAGGCTACTATAATTTCTGTATCTATATTGTAGTTTTTATGGATTTTAACAATGTCTTCTATATAGTCCATGGCATTATCACCGCAGTTTTCCTTCCAGCCTACAAATGGGGATACGAATTTGGCCCCAAGTTTGGCTACTGGAATAGCTTGTGATGGTGAAAAAACCAGGGTAACATTAGTTCTAATTCCTTCTTTTTCTAGGTGTTTGGCTGCTATTAGGCCCTGCTCTGTACAAGGGATTTTGATTACATAGTTTGGTGAGTATGATGCTATCTTCTTTCCTTCTTCTAGCATGTCCTGCCATTTATCTAGGTGAGGATTGATTTCTATGGATATTGGGAAGACATCTACTCCTTCTATTCCCTCTTCTTTAACCCAGCTTGCAAGTTCTTCTACCGCTTGTAAAAATGGCTTGCCACTTGACTGGATATGTCTTGGATTGGTTGTTACCCCGTCTATACAATAATTTTCGTAGGCATATTTGATCTCATCTAATTTAGCGCTGTCTAAAAAATATTTCATAAGTATAACCTCCTATTTTCCTTAGTATATTTCATCCTCTATTTCTTCTACTTTGGCATAAGCATCTTTTAGGAATTCCTGTCTCCAAGGTTCAAGGCCCTGGGTAAATTCTGTACCTAGGAAGGTATCTGCAATTTCGCATCCTACTATACTACCTGTAATCCAGCCTCCCATGGTTACTACATTGGCATTGTTAATTGCCCTGCTTTTTTCTGCTGCGTAGGTATTTTCAACTACTGCTGCGTATACGCCCTTAAACTTATTGGCTACTACAGCCATTCCCATACCTGTTCCGCAGATTAGGATTCCCTTTTCATATTCCTTGTCTTGAATTTTCTTAGCTAGTATAGGTGCTACCTGGAAGTAGGGCATAGGCTTGTCTGGGTCCTGGGTTCCGCAGTCCTCTACTTCATAGCCCTGAGCCTGTAAATGCTCCTTAATTGCTTCTTTAAGTTCAAATCCTGATTTGTCTGATCCTAGAATAACTTTTTTCATTGTTTATCCTTCCTCCTGCTTACTTCTATGGCTGCATTTACAATATC
>JAAYSX010000115.1 GCA_012518255.1 Candidatus Epulonipiscium sp.
ATGCACTGCTTACAACAATTAAATCGTAATCGCTCTAAGCAATGCATGAATTATATTTAGTTAAAGTTCCTGAAACCCTTGATACCAAAACGTTAATGCACCCTGTCACTATTATGACACGCTCCCCTGTTTGTGACTTAACTATTATATCTTTATTTTTAAGGGCCATAGGTATAGCTTGTTTTTGTACTGGTGTTAGATATTCATATTTAAGAATTGAAAGTGACTTTTGTATGCTTTCTTCTAATTTATACTCTTTAAAATTTATATTTTTCATATTTAAACCTCATTTGTCTTTATTATTAAAATATTAGTATACCATATAGATACTGTAATTTATATTTATTTTACATTCTACCTTATTAATGGTAGAATAGTCACTAGTGTTAAATTAATGTAAAGGGGAATAATAATATGGAAAATAAAGTTTTAGCAGTAGTAGATGGTAGAGAAATCACAGAATTAGATTTACAAACACTTATGCAAAGCCTAGGACAAAATGCTATGCAATTTCAAGGTGAAGAAGGTAAGGCACATTTATTAAATGAAATAGTTGCACAAGAACTTCTTTACTCAGAAGCAGCAGAAAATAAGCTTGATGAAGAAGATGATTTTAAAGCAGCTTTAGGCGAAATGGAGAAATCTCTTTTAATTCAATATGCAGCTAGTAAATTAATGAAATCTGTTACAGTTGATGAAGCAGAAGTTAAGGCATTCTTTGATAATAACAAAGATATGTTCAAGCAAGAAGCTTCAGCTGTGGCAAGCCATATTTTAGTAGATGATAAGGAAACTGCTGATAAGGTACTTGCAGAAATTAAGGACGGACTTTCATTTGCTGATGCAGCTAAAAAATATTCAACTTGCCCATCAAAAGAGCAAGGTGGATCCCTAGGGGAATTTACAAGAGGCAGAATGGTTCCAGAATTTGAAGATGCAGCATTTTCTATGAAGGCAGGAGAAATTAGTGAACCTGTACAAACTCAATTTGGCTATCATATAATAGAGCTAGATTCTATAAATGATCCAGAAGAAGTATTGTTTGATGATGTTAAAGACCAAGTTAAACAGCAATGCCTAGTAGACAAGCAAGGTAAGGTTTATATGGCAAAACAAGATGAGCTTAAGGGTAAATATTCAGTAGAAATCAAATAAAATATCTCAAGATACTGCTTTTTTTAAAAGCAACAAAAATACCTTGGTCTAGACCAAGGTATTTTTTCGGGGACTGACCCCACACTATTCCCAGTATTTAGAATCGTTTGGGGTCAGTCCCCCAATCAAGATACTTCCACTCTCCTAGGCCTATCCCGTCTAGGGTAACATCCATAATTTTAATCCTTTTTAGCTTCACTACATTATAGCCAAGAGCTGAGCACATTCTTCTAATTTGCCGATTTAAGCCTTGTGATAGTACTATCTTAAAGCTATGGTTATTCAGCTGTTTTACCTTGCATTTCTTAGTTATAGTATGCTCTTTTTTAACTGGGTTATAAATCCTTACTCCCCTTGACATCCCTTTAATAAATTCAGGTGTTATTTTTTTATTAACAGTTACAATGTATTCTTTTTTATGGTTGTTTTCTTCTCTTAGTATTTCATTCACTATACTTCCATCATTTGTTAGTAATATTAGTCCTTCTGAATCCTTATCTAATCTACCAACTGGGAATATTCTTTCTGGGTAATTAATATAGTCAATAATATTACCCTTAATATGTCTTTCTGTTGTACAGGTAATTCCTACTGGTTTATTAAATGCTAGATAGACAAAATCTTTTTTTGTTTCTAAAATCTTACCATCTACTGAAACCTTATCCCCATCTTCTACTCTAATACCTAGGCCTGCAGTTTCTCCGTTAACCTTTACCCTTCCTTCTTCTATAAGTTTATCGGCTTCTCTTCTTGAACATAGCCCTGTATGGCTAATATAACGATTTAATCTCATTAAGTCCTTATCTCCTTGCTTTAATCTTTAGTCATATATGTTCCAAGTATTTCCCCATAAAATAAGACATGGTGATCATTATCCTTATAGAAAAACTCCTTGTCTGGGTCCAAAAGTCCAGGTTCCATGGTTTGCTTATAAACCACCTTGCATTCATAATGCAAATCACAGCCTGAAATTAAGGGGGCATTAACCTTATTAGCCCTTAGATCTGGAAAATCACAAAGTTTAAATTTGTCTATATCCCTACCAGACTTTTTGCCACATAGGGCTAGTTCTTTCTTAAATTTATCTCCAAATGGAATACTTACAGTAAATTCCTGTGACTTATTTAGCATATTGTAGCTATGGCGTGAATACCTTACCATAACCATAAATATAGGTTTTCTCCACATATAACCTATACTTCCCCAGGCAATAGTCATTGTATTATCCTGCCCTTCATGGCTAACATTTAGGAAGGCACCTTTAGTTAGTTCTTCTAGTGCTTCTTTACCATAGTCACTATACTTAATCTCTTTCATATTTTAATCACCCCATAAATAAATGTCATGAAAAATCTAAGCAATTTACATCTAAGACATAAACAACGTCTTTTCTTTCAACTACTATTTTTATCTTTTCTTTAAGCTCTTTATCTTCTATAATTTTATTAAGTAATTCCTTAGTTGGATTAATTGCAACAGGATTACCTACCATTTTAAGCATAGAAAAATCTCCAGCTGTATCACCGTATGCGTAGCTTTTATCAATATCTATATTATATTGTTCAACAAGCTCGTCTATTGCCTTTCTTTTGCTACGGGAATCCCACATAGGTATAATTTCCCCGCTATAGTTGCCTTCCTCATCTAGCTTGTATGTTGTTCCCCTATAGTCATCCATCTTATATTTTTCTGACATTTCTTTTACAAGTTCTATTGGGGAACCTGATATAGCTATAACCTTATGCCCATTTTCCTTATGCCAGCTTATTCTACCCCTTGAGAAGGTGTGTACCCTATCTCCCTTTTGTTCTATAACCTTCTTTGATAGATACTCCATATGAATAGGATTTGTCCCTTTAACAGCTTCTGTGTGGGCATCTACCATCTTTTGTAGATAATTGTCATAGGTTCCCTCTCTCTTATCCCAGCTAATAAAAGCCGGCCTTACCTCCCTATACCATTTGCTTTCCTCTATTAACTCATAGTTGATCATTTTTTTAAATATATCCTTAATTAATCCTTCCCTATATATGGTACCGTCTATATCAAAAAATGCTGCTACGTTTTTCATCTTTTCCCTCCTATCAATCTATTATATGCCTTATCTATTAGTATAATTCACTTGTTTGTTTCTTACAAGTACTTAAGTGGCTTGTGAGTTGGAAACAAAAATAACCTAGTGCTGTAAAAAGCACTAGGTTATTTTTGTTTCCATTAAATACCTGGGTGTACTTCTATCTAGCACTTTTCACAAGCAAGGCTTGTGCTTGTGGTAGATAGACGTGCACCCAGGTTTTTTTGCAACATTTATTTATCTTCAAATTCTCCAGCTATCATTCTTCCATAGATTCCTGGGTAGGAATCTGGGATAATTGTAGCTCCGGCTACTTTTGAATAAAATTCAATTGCATCACTGGCACCGCCAATTATGGCATAGCCGTAACCATTTTCTTTCATATCAAGTAAGCATTTTAGAAGTAGAACCTTACCTACTCCCTTTCCTCTTACCTTGTCTGAAACCCCTGTAGGCCCAAAGAATCCTTTGCCTGTTGCATCATAACATGCAAATCCAACTACTTCCTTATCTTTGATTGCTATAAAGCATGATGTTGGATCATTAAACAATGCTCTTTCAAATTCATTGGCCCAGTTTATTTCGAATTCTTCCATGATAAAGTCAATAATTCTTGACTTATCAACTGCTAAGGCCCGGACAATCCTAATATTATCTTCTTTTAACTTGTCTAAGCCTTCTATCTTGTCATCTAAATCGTATAACTTTACTAATAAATCTGCTGTCATAATGACCTCCTAGTCAATCATACGAATGTGCATTTGCTTATTTGCCTTCATAATATCATTTGGAAGCCACAATTTATCAATATCCATTATATTATCATATGTGCCTTCATATTCTTCACCATTAACTATAAACTTACGTTTATCCAAACCTTGGTTTTCATATTCTAGCAATAGTTTGGTGCCCTGTACTTCTATTTCTATATCCATAGTTTCAAATGGCATATCTTTTGCTGGTGCAATGAATAATCCCTCATATGTTGGCTCTATACCAAATACAAATCTCACAATAGATTTTAGTGCAACGTTTGAACTTCCTGTTTGCCAGTCTTGCATAGATTCACCATCTATTTGTTTTTCTTCATTATATCCATATGAGTTTGGCATAACATATGGAGATACTGAAACTTTTTCATGAGTAAATGGTAATATCTTTTCAAGCTGATCCCAGGCTCTCTTTGATTCACCTATTTGGAACATAGACATAAGTCCAAATGCGCTTGCATGTATATAAGCTGCCCCATTTTCAGCTGTACCTGGTGGCAAGTTTGGAATACGTCCCACTCCTGGTGTTCCCATATCAAAGGCAGGTTCAAATGTTTTAAGTCCGTACTTAGAATCTAATCTATCGTATGAAGATAATATAGTATCTTTTATTTCCTCGTCCGTGCCATCGTACATTCCTGATAGGGTCCAGAAAGCGTTAGATGTTATACCATCTCTTGACCTATTATCTGGGTCTTTGTAGCTACCTACAAAGTATGACATTTCATCTCCCCATCCATGTACAATGCGCTTTTGCCCTGCAGCGTTACTAACAATAGCATACTTGTTAAGGCCTTCCTCTATTTCTTTTTTAGCCTTCTCATATTCCCCTATTTTCTCCTTGTATTTTTCCTTATCTAATGTATTAAGGAGGTCAATCATTTCATTACAATTCTGATACACTTGAAGTGTTGCCATTACTGATACCCCTGTGCCATATTCTTGATCTGGCTTATCAGTAGTGCCTAGTCCGTCTAATGCATCATTCCAATCACCATACAGTGCAAGTACACACTTAGTTTTATCATGATCACGATTTACAAGTAAAAAGTCCATTATATCGAACATGTGCTCAAGCACACTACTTGTCTTATCAGACTTTACTGCTAAGTGTGACTTATCATCTACAATATCATAGTAACCACATATTTCATCTAAGAAATCAAAATCATGGGTTAATCTTAGGTATGTTGAGATTGTTGAAATAACCCACACACCTTGATCTATAAATGGCCTAAGGTCCATGTTAGGACTTTCCCCTTCATGTGTTGGCAAGGAATATTGTCTTGGACACCTTCCGTTAGGGGCTGTAAAGTCTAGTGCTTCTAGCATCTTTTCTTTAGCCGCTTCTGGTTGCCAATACATAAGTCCTTCTAGAGCTTGGAACACGTCCCTTATTCCAATTAATGAAAAGTTTGATAATTGTATATAACCCTTAATTAGTGAACAAAACTCAACTTGCTTTTTAAGGTGCTCAAAAAATGATTCAAATACATCTTCTTTAATTTTTGGCAGGCTTGATTTTCCAAATTTAGCAATTAATTTGCTTTGGTTTTCTTTTTCTTCTGCTAGTATTTCTTTTTCTATTTGATCTATTTTACTAGCATTAGGAGCTTTATCTATAAGCTGATCCTTATCCTCATCGTCAAAAGAACAATTCATCTGAGTATCTATCCTTGCATAACTGTCCTCGCCTAACTCCAAAGTAATCAAATCAGCTGCTATAGCTATCTCTGTAAATGTGGTAACTGTCTTTGTACCTAGTGTACCCTCATTTAATGCCCTAGGAGTATGTAATGAACTCCTTGTTCCACCAACATAATCATTTCTTGATGTTGTTTCTTCTTGCTTAATTATTTTGGCATCCTGGGATAATTCAATATTACGTGTAAATATCCCATAGTTTGGAACCATAAGTCCTCTGCCCTTTTCTTCATATACTTCTAATAGGAAACTATCTAAATTTTGCTCTTTAGATGCTGGTATTACACTACCTTGCCTAAACCAGCGATTTTCTGCCCCCTCCATAACTGCATTCTTAAGGAAAGGATTGAAGTATGAAGATATAAATACCTTGGATTTTTTATTCCCCATGTTTTCTACTATAGTAGAGAAATACATTGTCCTGTTTTCATCTACAAATACCCTAATTGCAAATATCATATCGCAGGCTTCTGTTATATAATATACGCTCCCTGGTGTAAACACTGTATACCTAACTAGATCAATATCTGTCTCTATAATAGGTACAGATAATAGGGAAATAACATCATGGTTACCTGCTTCATCATATATTCCAGCAAAGAAGGCTATCTTTGGTTCTTGTCCTTCAGATGCACGTAAATAAGGTGAAAATAAACCTTCATTTGAATGCATATAGCCTGATGTGCATGCCCAAAAGTTAAAACCATCCTTACCAAAAGGATATCTATTATCCCCATCCTCCCTTGGTAAGTTCAATATATGATTATCTTTTATAAAGTAGGCCTTACCAGGCATACTATTTTTTTTAGCTAATTCTGGATTATCCATAAACTCATGATACTGTTTAGAATATTCCTTAATGTCATTTAAAAACTTCATAATCTCCACCTACTCTTTATCAAATAGTTGTTTTGCATCATTAAATTCAAATTCCCCATCGATAAACATAGCATCTATAAGTGCATCTAATGTTACCTGGGAAAGTCCCCCTGTTATGATAACACCATCACAGTACTCTGCAAGTAAAGGTGCATCTTCTGGACTTCTTGATGCTATACCAATAATTGTTTTATCCTTACAAAACTGTCTTATATATTTAATTGTTTCTATTTGCTTTTCAAAATGGTAAGCATTAACTGTTGTGAATATTACAAGGTCTGATATAATCGCAACATCTCCAACGGATACCATTTCCATATAAGTAGGTTGCCATGGCATTATTGCTTCCTTGGTATCATTATGTTTAACCCTTCTTTGAACTGTTTCTTCAATAGATAAGTTATCATATAAATTAATGGCATCACTCATAACTAGTCTAGCTGGATTCCCCATTATAATACCTAACTTTTCTTCTGGTTTTATTGTAAGTGGGAATAAGCCTGGCTTGCTCTTATAGTTAATTAGTGATTTCCTTGCAATTTCATATGCCAGCTTGTCTCCATCCTCTTTAACAAAGGTTTTTTCTGTAACTTCTGGTAACTTGCTGTGTTTCTCTTTGTAAGTAAGTATCCTTAAACAAGCTTCATTAATTCTTTCTTCTGATACCTTTCCTTCTTTTACACACTCTTCCATAAAGTCCACATACCAAGGGCCTGCACAGGTAGACATTAATATGTCACAGCCTGCATTCATGGCCATAATTAGTGAATCTTTTTCGCCGTATTCATCTAGGATAGATTTCATAACTAAATCATCAGTTATAATAAGCCCCTCGAAGCCCATATCATTTCTTAAATGGTCTATAACCTTCTTAGATAGTGAAGCTGGATACTCTGGATCTAGTGCATCAAATATTCCGTGATGCATCATAATACATCCTAAACCATTATCTATAGCCTTCTGGAAAGGTAAAAGTTCTACATTTGTTAACCTTTCAATATCCCCTGGGTGCCTATCAGCTTCGAAGTGCGTATCTTCCTGAGTTATTCTCATACCTGGGAAGTGCTTAGCACATGCTATAATCCCCTCTTCTTGAAGCCCCTCTATATACCTCATCCCCATATTAGCAACAACTTCTGGCTTGTCTGAATACATCCTGTTATCTACAACAGGTACCCCATTTGCCCTATCATAACTTACATCTAGAACAGGAGCATAGCAAATATCTATCCCAGCATACCTTAACTCTTTACCTGAATGTTTTCCTTGTTCATAGGCCATTTCTTCATCATTGGCAAAACCTAAAGCCATATTACCTGGAAACATTGTAGTCCCCTTATGAATAGCTGTAAGCTGTCCACCTTCCTGGTCTATTGTTAAGAAAAAAGGTAGATTAAACCTATTATCAGTTGCATGAGATTGGATATTTGTACTCATTTGCTTTAATTGCTCTAGATCTCTTACATTATTCCCGGAAAAATATATTATTCCCCCAAGTTCATTTCTCTTATTCATTTCTATTAGGTGATCGGGCAAATCACTATATCCTTGGTAATACTGTACAAAAGTTTGCCCAATTTTTTCCCTAAGTGTCATTTCATTTAGAATCTCATGTGCCTTCATTTTTTATCCTTTCACCGCCCCAGCTGTTAATCCTTTAATAATATTTTGTTGCATTAATAAATAAACTATCAAAACTGGTATAATAACTAATGTTACCGCTGCTGCCATAAGCCCGAAGTCTGTTCCACCATACTGGGAACTTATTTCATTAAGTAATGCTGAAATCGGGAATGTTTCTCTTTTTCTTAAAATAACCATTTGTAAAAATAAGTCATTGTATGACCATAGGAATGTAAAGATTGCAACTGTTGAAAATGATGGCTTAGATACCGGTACAACAATTCTTGAGAATATCTGCCATGGACTACATCCTTCTACAACTGCTGATTCTTCAAGTTCTATAGGTATACTTGACATAAATCCAACTAGAATAATAATAGCAAATGCTAAGTTTCCTGCTGTTTGTGGTATTATAACACCAATATGTTTGTTAACTAAGTCTAATCTCATTAGTATCATAAATACTGGAACTATAGTAGCAAATGCTGGGAATAGCAATGCTGCAATAAGTGATGCATGAATAACTTTCTTTCCAAAGAAATCATATCTAGCAATTATATAAGCTGCTAAACCACCAAAGAACATAACTAATACAACAACGCTACCTGATATAATTAAACTGTTTGCATAAGATCTTCCAATATTCATCTTTGTAAAAGCTGTTACATAGTTAGCAAGTGTACTTGTTGAACTGTTAATTAAACTAAAGGAATCTACTAATATAATGTCTTTATCCTTAAATGAGTTATTAAATACCCAAACTAGAGGATATATTGTTGTAGATGCCCATAATAGTAATATTACATGTAGGACAAGCTGACTTGGCTGAAACTTTCTTCTATTTTTCTTTAAAACTACATCATCCATTATTTCTCACCCCTTTTCAAAATTTAGTATCCATCATCATCTTCAGTCGTTAATAGCGTATTTACAGCAACAGAAATAATAACACCAAGTAGTACTATTAGTACTGCTATTGCTGAACCATAACCAGGTCTTGCCGCATTAAACACGACGTTATACTGGTATGTACCTAACAAATAAGTCTTTCCTGATGGAGCACCTTTATTTGCAATTACCCATGGTAGGTCAAACACCTTTAGGGCACCTGTAATAGCAAGAATCATACATGATTTTATAACACCTGATAATAATGGAATAGTTATATAAAATACTTGTTTGAATCCTGTTACACCATCAATAGCTGCAGATTCGTAAATTTCTTTTGGGATTCCTGTAATTCCTGTTAATATTATAACAAAGTAAAAACCTACATATTGCCAGATTACGGGCACACTAACCATTAACATAGCCTTTGCCTCATCTAGCCATAAAACCTTATCCTTACCCATTTTCATAAGTAATTGATTAAACATACCATAATCATAGCTATACATTAAGTTAAACATAAGACCTATTGCTGTAGCTGATATAACTATTGGGAAAAAGAATACTGTTCTATAAAATTGTTGCCCTCTTCTTACTGAGTCAACTAATAAAGCTAGAACTAATCCAAGGCCAGCTTGAAATACAACAGCTGCAACAGTTAAAATCAATGTGTTTTTTAAAGATGTCCATATAGCCCTATCCCTAAACATTTCCCTGTAGTTACCGAGTCCAATATAAGTTTTGCTAATACCACCAAGGTCTTTAACGTTAAAAAAGCTATTATAGATACTTAAGACAAATGGATAATATAGAAACCCGACTACTAAAATTAATGTAGGAGCCAAAAAGATCCAAACAATCTTTTTATCTTTATACATCATGGTATCTACCTCCTTTTTTATTTAAAATTTGATTTTTTCAAAAAAGATAACAGTTGACGTCTTGACGACTCCCAACTGTTATCGAATAACATCATTTTTGTTTCTTATTCAAGTTAGTGTTCAAAAGTTAGTATTCTAATTATTAATTACTCATGAAGTGTAATTACTTCATCAACTACTGATCCAATATCTTCTGCTCCTGTTGCAATACCTGGGATTGAGCTAAGTAGTTTATCCCATGCTGGTTTTGCTAACCATGAGTCAATTGGCATATCCATGTTTGCTGCGTCTGCTTGCATTTTGAATCCATCGATAGCTGCTGCTGGTAATCCTTCAACTTCTCCAACGTCTGCAGATGGTGTTCCACCTGATGCAACAAATTCACCGATTGCGTCTGTTGCTGTCATAGCGCTAATGTATTTAACTGCTGCTGCACGTTTTGCTGGGTCTTCCCATGCTTTAGTTGTAATGTACCAACCTGTTGAGAATCCACTTATGATATCACTTTGATCTGCTTTACCACCTGGAACTACTGGTAATGGAATTACTGTAATATCGTCTGGATTATCAAATCCACCAATTGCCCAGTTACCTTCTAATAACATAGCTGCGTCGCCTTTGTTAAACATCTCTGTGATAATATCATTATCTGTTGAGTTTGTATCTGCTGGGAATGCGCCCATGTCATATAGTGTTTTGAAGTATTCTAAACCTGCAACCCACTCATCTTTAACTGCTGCGATATCTTGGTTTTTATGTGCTTCAACTCCACCTTGTGATAGGATTAAGTGCTCTATCCAGTAGTGTGGTTGATGACCTAAAGCTGCTGCTATAGGAACTATATCATTTTCTTTAAGTGTGTTAATTGCTGTTTCCATCTTCTCCCAATCAGTTGGAAGTTCTAAGTCATATTCATCTAATAAAGCTTTGTTAACGAATAATCCTTCGTAGAATCCTCTTACTGGAACTGCATATGTGTTTCCATCAAATTCTTGAACTGAGTTAAGTACACCTTCTGAGATGTTTGATGCATAATCTGGGAATTCTGCACGAATTTCATCTAGAGAAACTACTTTACCTTGTTCAATCATAACTTTTGCATCTACGCCTGTGAATGTAAAGATTACATCTGGTTCGTTACCTGCTGCAAAGTCTGTAGCAACTTTAGCTTTCCAAGCTTCGTCTGCTGTAGCTGATTCGTCTTCAACAGTTATCTTTGGATTATCTTCCCTGAACTGTTCAAGTATAGCTTCGTATACTTCTGCAGATGGATCTGTACCACCGAATTGAGATACTGTTCTAATTGTTACTTCTTCTTGCTCATCTTCCTCTGGTTCATCTTCCACTACATCTTCTACATCTGGTGTGTCATCTTCTGCTGGTGGTGCATCTACTTCTTTCTTTCCACAACCTACTAGTGCACTACCAAACATAGTTGTCGCCAATCCTAAAGCGATAATTTTAGAAAACTTTTTCATAAAACGTTCCCCCTTTTGTCATTTACTAACATACTTTCTTTTTAGTATGTTAGTCTTGTTTACATTAGATTGATTACTAACTTACATTTAGTATATCAGTTATTTTGCATGATTAAAACGAGTCTAACTTGTTATTTGTTGTACAATATTGCGTGTTCCTGTATTCATTAGGTGTTATTCCCTCAAAACGCTTAAAAATCTTTGAAAAATATGCTGTATCTGAATAACCACATTTTGCTGCAATTTCATAAATTCTTAGGTTAGTTGTTACTAACATTTCCTTAGCTTTATTAATTCTTACACCATTTAGTATATCTACAAAATTACTTCCTGTCTCTTTTTTGAGTACTTTGCATAGATGCCAAGTACTAACATATAAGTCCTCTGCAACAATTTTAAGGCTTAATTTTTGGTCATAATTGTCATGTATATATTTTACAGCCTGGTTAACTATAAACTGGGGTTTATCTTCAGCAATTCCCCTACCCTCCCTAGGATCTATATTAGTATCTATTTCCTGTGGCTGGGTTGTATAGTATTTTCTTGCCTTCTCTTTTATTTGTTGTAGCCTTTCTTCTTCTTTTTCTTTTGCCCTTAAATTATCTACTGCCTCCTCAACAGCTTCTGTTATTTCTGGAATCTTAGAAGGTTTTAACAAGAAATGGGAAACTCCCAACCTTATTGCCTCCTGGGCATATTCAAATTCCCTAAAGCCAGTTAGTATAATTATTTCTGTATCCTGGTTTAATTCCTTTATTAAAGCAATCATCTCAAGACCATTCTTCTTTGGCATACGTATATCTGAAATAATAATATCAGGCACATGTTCCTTAATCAACTCAAATCCTTCTTCGCCATTTGATGCCTCTGCAACAATCTCACACCCTAGCTCCTCCCAAGGTATCATTTTGCGTAGTCCTTTCCTTATAATTTCCTCATCATCTATCAATATTACTGTAAACATTTTTAACCTCCTGTAAATTTATCACTCTTCTTCTTTAATAGGTACCTTCATTCTTATTAATGTTCCCTTACCATATATACTAACTATTTCTATGCCTGACTCTTCACCATAGATTAATCTTAATCTAGAATGGACATTTAATACCCCTATTTTGCCTTGACTAGTGGATTCAACCTTTTCTGATGCTAAGCTATCCCAGTTTCCAAGATTATATTCCATTTCAAGAACCATATCTGCCTGGATACCTTGTCCACTATCCTCTACCTCAATTATTAGCATATCATCTTTAATAAACATTCTTATTATTACAAACCCACTACCAACAGGTTCTATACCATGCTCTATTGCATTTTCAATAATTGGTTGCAATATTAGGCGAGGAACCTTATATTTCATAATTTTTTCATCTATATCTTGCTCGAATTTAACATTGTCTCCAAAACGCTTCTTAATTAAGAAGATATAATGATTAGTATATTTAAGTTCTTCTTCGACTGTCAAGAATCTTTCATCCTTTCGGTCTATATTTACTTCCATAATCCCCCCAAGGGCCTCTAGCATATCTGCAACTTCATCGGCTCCTGAAAGTCTTGCAGTCCAGTTTATAGTCTCTAGTGTATTATATAAGAAATGCGGATTAATTTGTGCTTGCAGTGCTCGTATTTCTGAATTCTTAAGTGCTAGCTGCTCCTTGTATACCCTGTTAACTAAGAAATTAATTTGATTGGACATTTTATTAAATGCCCTAAAAAGCACACCTATTTCATCTTTCCTTCCGCTATCTACCAGTACACCCATTTCACCATTCTCAATCCGCCTCATCTTATCGCTAAGCTCATATATTGGCTGTATAATATCCTTATATAGCTTATAGGCTAACAGCAAAAATATAGGTATAGTAAGAATAGAAAAAACTAAAATTTTCAATGATGAGGCTCTTATATCCTGAAATAATATATCCTTAGATATAACAACCCCTACACCCATTTGCTGGGATGTAGTATTTATTGTATCGTAAACTATGATATCTTTTTTAGGGTTATCTCCCAAATAGTCCTTGGAAAGATCACCTAGCCTAAAGTTTGAGATTACCTCATTTTTTTGCTCTGCTGTTATTTCTCCTAACTGAAGTATTTCCCTATCGTTAAATCCTACAAGATAAGCCCCCTCCTTAGCTCCTTCAATCATATCATAAATTTTTTGTAAAACTAATTCTGAATCTAATTTAATAATAACAGTAGCTACCTGATTAAGGGTTACCCTGCTTTTAAGATTTTGTATAATATAAAGATTATTATCATCATCCATATAGTAAAGTGTATTAGACTCCCCTTCTAACTCTTTGTCAAATATATCTTTTTTTTGAAAGGTTAGTTCCTCTGCATAAGATTTAGTCCTACTTACTACATATGTATTATTTATATCTTTCTCAAATCTTATTGAGGCTAGCTGAATTTCTGGCCTTGACAGAACAATGGAGTTTAGATGCTTTTCTACAGATCTTTTAAACTGGTAGTCAGGAATAACCTTGTATTCATATAAATCACTTTTAGTTGCCTGCACCTTACTACTGTATTCTCTTTCTTGTATAAAGCTATTTATATATTCATCATATTGTAGTTTCCTAGCAAACTCCTCTAATCCTATTAAATTAGATTCTATTTGCTCAGTCACATTATTTATATCCGTCTTTACCCCTTCTATAAAATGATCCCCTATAATCTCTTCATAATTCCTATAACCCACAAAACCTATTAGGATAATCTCATATAAAAGTATTACACATATAAATACAACCCATTTTTTCTTCATAGAAATGCTATAGTAAAAATCACTAATTTTCCTTTTCATATCCCACCCCTTCCCTATGTATTATACACTATAATATAATTATATGCTAAAAACCAATAATTTTACATTAAAAAAGTGGAAGATACATATATATCTTCCACTGCATATAACAAATCCTTTATACTTCAAAGGTTGAGGTTGTTCTTTTAAGATCTTCAATATTATTAGATAGTTCTTTGGTTAGGTCTATCATTCCCTCCATTGAACTACTTTGTTCTTCACTGGTAGCTAGGAGCTCTTCAGTTATTGTAACTGACTGCTCTATAATTTCACTAATATGCTCTATGGATTCTAGGGTTATATCCTTACCGCTATCTATCTCTACTATAATTCCATTTAATTCTTCCATGTGGCTTCCTATCCTATCCATAAAGTCAATAATTTCATGAAGAGATGCATTAGTATCATCAACTGCTTGTTTTTGTTCCATAAATATTTTGGTGGATTCTTCTGTAGTGTCTACTGTATCTACTATCTTCTTTTGGATATCATTTATAATGCTTCTTACCTGATGGCTTGCATCCTTAGTTTGATTAGAAAGGTTTCTTATTTCTCCAGCTACTACTGCAAATCCACTACCTGCTGAACCTGCCCTTGCTGCTTCTATAGTTGCATTAAGTGCTAGTAGATTAGTTTGACCACTAATATTTTCTATAATATCTATAATCTCCATAACCTTCCTTGCATGCATGGATAGTTCATTAATATTCCCACAAATATCATCTGTCACCTTAGATGATGCCTCTGTTTGAGTATTCAAGGACCCTATCCTTTCATTAGCTAGATTTCCAACCTGGGCAGTTTTTCTAGTTATTGTTTCCATTTCATCTAGTTTTTTTACAACCTCATTAATATTTTCAGCAAGGTCCTGCATACACTTAGTAGATGCATCAGCTTCTTCAGCCTGCTTAACTCCGCCTGTTGCAATCTCCTGAATTGCAGTTGCAGTCTCTCTTGAAGATATTGCTGAATCCCTTGATACATTCTCTACAATTCTAGCATTCTCGTCTACAGCTTCAACAACCTTATTAGTTTCCTTAATAAGCCTTCTTATATTATCCATCATTTTGGTAAAACTGTTAGATAGCTGATTTACTTCATAAGCACCACCTATATGATCTACCTTTATATTCAGCTTACCTTGCTCGGCTTCTTTCATTATCCCCATTATATTTTGTATTGGCGCTGAAAAACTATTTGCTATTGTAATAGAGGAAGCAATTATTAAAACACCTATAAATATTGATAAAATTAGTATGGTTCTTTTAATTGTTGTAACACCACCCATTAAAATCTTAATAGGTGTTTTCATAACAATATTCCAGTTACCATGATTGGCTGATGAATATATTACAAACTCATTTTTACCGTATACAGGTTCCAGTTCATTGTCAAATAAAAAGTCTTCTTCTTTTTCAAACATCTCAGGGAAAACTTCAGTAACAATTTCCCCTTGCCCTATTTTATTCTGGTGGGCAATTATCCTGTTATCACTATCAACTAAAAATAGCTGAGTTTCATCATTATTATCTTGTTGTGCTCCTTTTAGTAACCTTTCAAATACACTATCTTGTAATTTTAATACTGCAATTCCCAGGCTTTTACCTGTAGATGGATCAGGTAAGTTTTTAAATACATACATAGTATCATATCCGTCGTTAATGCCTGTTTGCCAAATTATTTCTTCTCCGTTTTCCACTGCCTGTTTATATGTATCACTTTGTTCAAACTGGTCTGCTGTAAAATAATTTTCAACTTCTTTAAAGTTACCTGCGGAAATTATTGACTGAGGCGTATATAGCATAACACCTGAAATTAAATGATTAGCCCTTTGTATAGTTTCTAGATGTTCTAAGATTTCTTTTTCAACTTTAAAGTCATAATCATTATTTAGATTATTTCTCATAGCAGTTACTGCACTATTACTTGAAATTAATGAAGCGTACTCTCTTTCCACTTCATTTACAATGTTTTCAGTAAGTTCTCCTAATAGAATAACAACCTTCTGGGAATAGGTGCCAACTTCTTCTTCTATTGAATTTCTGGTACCTTTTAGTCCAAACATACTTATTATAATGATAGGAAGTAAACCTAGGAGCAAAAATGCTAACATAATCTTGTTTTTTATTTTTATATTATCAGCCTTAAGCCTCTTCTTGGGTTTCCTATCCCCGCCAGTTTTATTAGCTATCTTTTTAAAAGGGTTATTTTCCTTTATATTAAACTTCTTTATTTTATTTTTACTAGGTTTTTTAAGTTTGATTTTTATATTCTTTGGTTTTTTCCCCTTGCTTTTAATGTTATTAAAAGATTCTTTAATATTCATTATTATCCCCTTCCTCTGACATAATATGTTTATATTTTGTGACCTTCCTCCCCTCATTCATTATATCAAACTTTATATCCCTTTCTGTCTTTCTGGCATGCTCTAGCAAAAAAAAAACCTTTTTAGCAAGATATTTGTATTAAATGTATAAAAAAATTGCTTACACACAGTTATTATAAGTGCTTTATTATAGACTAGGCTATCAATAGAGAAATCTCATTGGCCCATTTTATAGATTCTAGGTATTTATGGCATAAGGCATCTTCCCCTAGTTGTTCATTGCTTGCTATCTTCTCAACCTCTTCCCAATCACCTTGTTCATAGGCCAGTAATAGTTTATATACTGGATATAATATTCCTTTATGTTCAATTAAAGCTTCTTTTATATTATTAGTTAAAGATATTCCCTCTAAAGCTTCTTCCATAGTTTTATCTAAAACAGCATCCAATGTACTAAATAATCCCATCATGGATGCTTCATGTATATTCTTTCTGAGACTTCCTTGTAAGGCAATACCTTCAGCAAATTTAGTTCTAACTAATGATGTTTTTATTAATTCCTGTGGCTTTTCTTTACCATAATCTTGTAACATTAATATTGTAATCCATCTTTCTATTTCATCAAATCCCATAAAGGTTAAACCTCTTTTAATAGAATCAAATAAAGTATTATTGGATCTATGACTGATAACACGCATAAATCTATAAGCTAAATTTACATCCTGTTCAATAATTCTAGATAAATTATCATAGGATGGCTCTTCCTTTTTTAGTTCCCATAAAATTCTTACATACTGTGATTTTGATGATGCTTTTACACTAGATTTTTCTACAATATTAGGCCTGCTAAAGAAATATCCTTGGAAAAGATGGAATCCCATTTCCCTTGCCTCTAGAAATTCCTCCTTAGTTTCAACTTTCTCGGCTAAAATAATCTTTCTGTCTTCTAAGGCCCGCTTTACACTATCTTCAATTGTTCCTAGGGGTGTCTCCATTAAGTCATATTTAATAATGTTGGCATATGGCACAATTGGGTATTCATTATATTCTTCAACAAAATCATCAAGGGCAATCTTGTATCCTTTTTCTTTAAGTTCTATAATCCTATTAATTAGTTTATCATCAATGGATATGTTTTCTAACATTTCTATAACCAGGGTATCTGGCGATATTAGTTCTATAGAATCAGAATGAATAAACTCCTCGTCAAAATTTACAAAGGCATATTTATCCCCAACTATTTCTTCCAGCCCTACTTCAAATAGTCCTCCTATTACACTAGCAGTAGCTTTCTTTGACGATGGTCCGTCAAACTTGTTGGACTTGTCACTTAAACGAAATAATAATTCATAGCCATAGACCTCTTCTATTTTATTAAAAATAGGTTGCCTTGCAATAAACATAATCTCACCCCGGTTCTCATTGCTAATATGTTTCTTTTCTATATTATACCATATAACTACGATTGTGTAAGCTATCTAGTAATTTACTATTATAATAAAAGAGGCCCATAACTTATATAAGTCATGAGCCTTTGTGTTATTTATTTAGAATTCCATATCTGCAAGTCTTTGATAATTTTCCAATCTTTCTTTAGCATCTAATGCTGACTGGTCAAATAGTTCATCTGCTATCTCTGGGAATGATCTTGCAAGTGAAGAATATCTAACTTCACTTTGAATGTGTTCCTTGTAATCCTGTGTAGGTGGCTTAGAATCTAAGATAAATGGATTCTTACCTTCCTCTTTTAGTAATGGATTATACCTGTACAGGTGCCAGTAACCAGCTTCTACAGCATTCTTAGTTACAAGCTGGGCTGCACCCATTCCTAGCCTCATTCCATGGTTGATACATGGTGCATATGCAATAATTAATGATGGGCCTGGATAGCTTTCAGCCTCTTTTAATGCCTTAATTAATTGATTTTGGTTTGCCCCCATAGCTACTTGCGCTACGTATACATAACCATAGGACATCATCATCATACCAAGATCTTTTTTCTTGATACGTTTACCTGATGATGCAAACTGAGCAATTGATCCTGTTGGTGTTGCTTTAGAAGCTTGCCCACCTGTATTTGAGTAAACTTCTGTATCTACTACAAATATATTAACATCATCTCCTGATGCTAGTACGTGGTCTAAACCACCAAATCCAATATCATATGCCCATCCGTCTCCACCAAATATCCACTGGGATTTCTTAACTAGGTGTTCTTTGTTTTCGATAATCTCATCAAATATTTGCTGCGCTCTTTCATCATTACCCTTGTAGTCTTGTAATGCTGGAAGTAGTTCTAATGTAGCTTTCTTAGATTCTGCTGCTAGGTTTTTATTATCCACCCAACCTTTAAGACTGGATTTAATATCCTCATCAACATCAAGCTCTAATGCTTCATTAGCTAAATCTTCAAGTTTATTTCTTGTTTGTTGTACAGATAAGAACATACCATAACCAAACTCTGCGTTATCCTCAAACAATGAGTTAGCCCATGCTGGTCCGTATCCTTTTTCATTTACTGTGTACGGTGTTGATGGCGCACTACCACCCCAGATTGATGTACATCCTGTTGCGTTTGCAATGTACATTCTATCACCAAACATTTGTGTAATTAATTTAATATATGGTGTTTCCCCACAACCTGCACATGCTCCTGAGAATTCAAGTAATGGTTGCTCAAATTGGCTTCCTTTTACTGTATCAGGGTTCATTGGGTTATCTTTATTCTTAATAGTCATAGCAAAGTCCCAATTTGGAATCTCTTCTGTTTGGGTTTCAATTGGTTTCATAACTAGTGCTTTCTTCTTAGAAGGACATACCTGTGCACAGTTTCCACATCCTGTACAGTCTAATGTAGATACTTGTATCTTGTAGTCATATCCTGCTAAAGCTTTACCATTAGCCTTTTTAGTCTTGAAGGTTTCTGGTGCATTGGCTACTTCCTCTTCTGTTAATAAGAATGGACGGATAGCCGCATGTGGACATACATATGAACACTGGTTACATTGGATACAGTTATCGGCTTGCCACTCTGGCACTTCAACTGCAATACCACGCTTTTCATACTTAGCACTTCCTTGTGGGAAGGTTCCATCTTCTCTACCTACAAAAGTACTTACTGGTAGTTTATCCCCTTCTTGCCTATTAACTGGATCTTGTATTTGTGTGATATATTCTGGTAAGTCAAGTGCAGCTGCTGCTTCAGTTTCATCTGTAGCATTGGCCCAGTCTGCTGGAACTTCTACCTTTACAACTTCTTTAACTCCTGCATCTACTGCTGCGTAGTTAGAATTAATGATCTTATCTCCTCTGTGGCCATAAGAATCAACAATTGCTTGTTTCATATATTTAACAGCATCATCTATTGGAATAATGTTTGCAAGTTTAAAGAATGCAGCTTGTAAAACAGTATTAATACGGTTGCCAAGCCCAATTTCTTTTGCAATTCCAATACCATCAATTATATAAAGATCTATATTTCTTTCAGCAATAATTCTTTTAGCTTCTGCTGGTAAATGATCTTCTAATTCATCTGCATCCCACTGGCAGTTAAGTAGGAATGTTCCACCCTCTTTAAGGTCTGATAGCATATCATATTTATCTAGGTAAGATGGATTATGACATGCAACAAAGTTAGCCCTATTAATCAGGTATGTAGATTTAATAGGTTCCTTACCAAATCTTAAGTGAGATATTGTAACCCCGCCTGACTTCTTAGAGTCATAAGAGAAATATGCTTGTACATTCTGATCTGTGTGATCTCCAATAATCTTAATAGAGTTCTTGTTAGCTCCAACTGTTCCGTCGGATCCAAGACCCCAGAATTTACAGCTAATTGTGCCTTCTGCTACTGAATCAATTTCATCTTTAAGTGGAAGTGATTTAAATGTAACATCATCATTAATACCAATTGTAAATTTATTAACTGGCTTATCTAAGTCTAAGTTTTCATATACAGCCACTATTTGAGCTGGTGTTGTATCTTTAGAACCTAAACCATAACGTCCACCTACAATTACTGGACGTACTTCCTCTTCAAAGTATGCTGTACATACATCAAGATATAGTGGTTCTCCAATAGCACCTGGTTCTTTAGTTCTATCAAGTACTGCTATTTTCTTAACTGTATCTGGCATTTCTTTTAGGAAATGTTCAACTGAGAATGGTCTATAAAGTCTTACTTTAAGAAGTCCTACTTTTTCTCCCTTATCCATTAGATAGTCTATGGTCTCTTCAATAGTATCTACTACTGATCCCATAGCGATAATTACTTTTTCTGCATCTTCTGCACCATAGTAATTAAATAGGCCGTAGTCCCTACCTGTAATTTTATTTATTTCTTCCATATATTCTTCTACAACAGCTGGTAATGCATCATAGAATGGGTTACTAGCTTCCCTAGCTTGGAAGAAAATATCTGGGTTCTGGGCTGTTCCCCTAAGTACTGGACGCTCTGGGTTCAAGGAATTCTTTTTGAACGCCTTTACAGCATCCATATCAACTAGTCTTTCATATTCCTTGTAATCTATAAGTTCAATCTTTTGAATCTCATGGGATGTTCTAAATCCATCAAAGAAGTGAAGGAATGGAACTCTTCCCTTTATTGCACTAAGATGAGCCACACTAGCAAGATCATGTGTTTCTTGTACGTTAGTTGATGCAAGCATAGCAAATCCTGTTTGACGGCAAGCCATAACGTCTGAGTGGTCACCAAATATTGATAAAGCATGTGTTGCAACTGCACGAGCACTAACATGAATTACTGCTGGTAATAATTCCCCAGCCATTTTGTACATATTAGGTACCATAAGTAATAAACCTTGTGATGCTGTAAAAGTTGTAGTTAATGAACCTGCTGCAAGTGAACCGTGAACTGTTCCTGCTGCTCCAGCTTCTGATTGCATCTCTACAACATTAACCTCTTGATTAAAAATGTTTTTTCTGCCATCTGCAGACCATCTATCAACATTTTCTGCCATGTCAGATGACGGTGTGATTGGATAGATTCCAGCAACTTCTGTAAATGCGTAAGCAACATGAGATGCTGCTGCATTTCCGTCCATTGTTTTCATTATTTTTGACATTTAACTCCTCCTGTACAAATAATTTTACAATATTTAAGAATACATGATACTGTATACCTAACATTATAACACCGCTAGTGCTTTGTTACAATGACCCTGGGGATAATTTTTCTTTATTTAAACAGATTTTAATATTAAATCTCGTTTTTTCCTGGTTTTACAAGTGCATAACTTATAATAATTGCAATTATATAAAGAATTAGTGTAACATAAAGTACATTATTATAAGATTGTGTTTTAGATATAATAAATGCACTTAATTGGTTACCAGTTAAGCCTGCGAAAGCCCAGGCTGATAGGGCAAGACCATGGACAGTACTAATGCTTTTCATACCAAACCTATCTGATAAAAGTGTTGGAAGGTTAGAAAACCCACCTCCATAGCCTGCATTAATAACACATAGCATTATAATAACTAGTACAGCTACTCCATTGTTAATAGCATCTGTCATAATAATTAGTAATGTAGAAACAATTGATACAGCAAATATAATCTTATAAATAGTATTCCTATCTTTTAGTTTATCTCCAAATGCTGAGAAAAACAGTCTACCCCCTGCATTAAATATAGCAGTTAAAGAACTAACTAAAGCAACTGATCCAAATCCTATAAAAAGCATAATATCCTTTTCTTGTGAGATAAGGGCTAATCCACAGGTTATATTAATATAAAACATAAGCCAAATTCCTATGAATGTTTTATTTTTAAATACTGAGATAAAGCTCGTCCCGTTAGCCTCTGAGCCTTCTTCTACCCAGCCCTCTGGCTTCTTAAGAAGCAAATGCCCTATAAACATCATTACAAAATATATAGCTGCAAGAACAAAAAAAGCCTTATATGTTCTAGTTGGGTCTAGAAGCATTCCATCTGGACCTACCTCCCCTTGAAGCACTTCAATTACTGGGCTTGCTATAACCTTTGCAAGTCCAAATCCAGCTACTGCAAGCCCTGTTGCCAAGCCCTTTTGATCTTCAAACCATAGCATAAGGGTTTTTACAGGTGATAAATATCCAACACCAAGACCTATTCCCATTATGATTCCATAAAATAGGTAAATTCCAACTAAAGATTTAAAATAAATAGAAAGTCCCGTTCCCGCCATTCCAATGGCAAAGCAAAAAGCTGCTATACGAGAAGACTTGTGGATATCTTGTTCCACAAATTTACCTGAAAAGGCTGCAGACATTCCCAGCATAAAAATTGCAATACTAAAGGCCCACTCTACCTGGCTATTGCTCCTTCCAATATAGCTTGCTATATTGCCCTTAAATAAAGACCAACAATAAACACTACCAATACTACTATGTATTAATAAAGCTGGTATAGCAGCATTAATCCATTTATTTTCTGTTTTTTTCATTCTTAACAACCTTCCTTAACAAATAATGTATAATGTATAATATTTAGATATTTATTAATATCGTATACAGTATACATCTTTCTTATTGCTTTAGCAACTGCTTACTAAATTCTTCTTTGATTCCTAAAAAGTACTCCATTTCTTTAAGTATTAGAAACAATATTGCCCTGTTTTCAAATTCCTCCCTATAAGTAGGAAGCGATGTTTCCCTAAAGTATTCATAAAGCCCCTCAAGGTCTAAGCTTAAGTCTTTAACATCATTTAATTCATGAAAGGAGTAGGATACTTTTTCGATATAATCAGCAACAAGATATGTTTGAGGTAGGATTTCATTAAGCTTCCCAATATCATCTTTTATATTTTTTAGGACTAAAACTTGACTCCGGCGCATTTCTAGATAGGAAACCAAATATTTAGTATCTGTTAAAAACCTATTTTCTGCTTCTTCATAAGCCTTATCAAGTAGTCTATCTAAATCATCTTCAAGTTGGCCTATATTTATATCTCTTTCTTCCCCCCTTAAACAATCTGCCATTTCGCTTAGAACTCTTTTTATGCTTTCTTCAATCATCTTTTGCTCTTCTTTTAGCCTCTTTTTATATTTTGGCATAATAAGATTTAATCCTATTCCAATACTCATGCCTATTAATAAGATAGCTACCTCATTAAGTAGAAAGGCTGCTTCCATATTTTTTTCTATTAAGAAGTGGGTTGTCAGAACCGAATTCATGGCTATCCCATCTTGAAGTCCAAATATATTACATACTCCAACGAAAATAAAAATAAAAAGTCCAAACACAATGCTTGTATAGCCTAGTGCTGAAAATAAAACATAAGCTATAAATACGGCTATTACAAAAGCAACTATCCTCCTAAGAGCAATAAGAATAGTCTCCTTTTTAGTATTTTGAATAGTAAGCAAGGTAATAATTCCTGCAGAAGCACTATAGGCTAAACCCAGGCTATCTGCTAACAAAATAGCAATAGCGGATCCTAGGCCAGCCTTTAAGAAGAAAAGTACATTTATATCTTTTAATTTATTATTAATATCCATTTGGCCCCCCTAATCTATAGCCTTCATTGAATCTACCATTTCTATATTTTTAAGTTTTTTGTACATGATTAGATCTACTATAAGAGTGAATATAATTGTAATTACAGCTGATATTATATAACTAAAGGTTGATATGCTTCTTCCAAACATTAAGTCTACAGACTCACCTTTCATAATTACGAAGCTATGAAGTAGCTTACCAAGTCCTAGGCCCACAATAGTTCCAATAATACTTAGTATGGTGGTTTCCCTATAAATATAGGCTGCAACTTCCTTTTCATGAAAACCAAGCACTTTTAGTGTAGCTAGTTCCTTCCTACGTTCTTCAATATTAATATTAGTAAGATTATAAAGGACTATTATAGCAAGTCCCCCTGCTGCCAAAATTAAAACAATCACTATATAGTTTATGCTCCCTAATAAATTATCATATGTTTCCTTGGTTTGAGATTTAAATTCTGCACTTATAACAATGTCACTACTTAATATTTCGTTAAGTAAGTTTTCCTGCTTAGATAACTCACTTACTGGGCTTTTTACCAAAAGATTGTCATATAGTAACTCTTCTTTGAATGACTTATTATATAATCTGTTGCTAATATAAATATAGCTGCCAACATAATTTTCTGTAATTCCTGTTATTTTAAAGTCAGCATTTTCATCTTCCGAGTTAAGAAGGGTAACACTATCCCCCAGCTTTACATCTAGCTCCTCTGCAAGCTTTTCTGCTATTATAACTGATGATTCATCAAAAAGTAGATTGTTTTGATTTTCTCTATCCCTAAGTTCTATAAATTCTTTAAGCCTATCTGTGTCTTTAGCCACCATAATAGTAACGTCATAAGAGTCCTCCTTTGACTCAATCTTGCCATCTTCCCTAGATAATTCAAGGTAGCCCTTACTTTTATTTGGATTATTTAAAAAATCTTCTAATACCTTATCCTCTTTGTTACTATCGTCCTTTACTATCATAAGATCATACTTAAAGATTTCATTAAACTGAGTATTTGCAATATCTCCTATAGAATCCTTAATACCAAATCCTGCAACAATTAGGGCTGTACAACCTGAAATCCCTATAACAGTCATAAAAAAATGTTTCTTATAACGGATAAGGTTTCTTGCTGTAGCCTTATGGGTAAACTTCATTCTATTCCAGATAAATCCAATTCTTTCTAGGAAGATTCGTTTTCCAGCCTTAGGTGCACGTGGTAACATAAGGGTTGCTGGCTTTTCCTTTAAAACATTACTTGCTGCTGATATAGTTGCTAGCATGGTACTAGCTATAGCTAGTAATGATAGGCCTAATGCCAGGCTCCAGCTTACCTCTACATATAATTGTGGCAAAATATACATGTTTTCATAAGCCCCCCATATTACATTGGGTAGAATCTTAAAACCTGCAAATAGGCCAATAATACTTCCTAATAAACTTGCAATACCGCAGTATATAATATACTTGGACATAATAACTGTCTTGGTATAACCTAGTGCCTTGAGCGTACCTATTTGTGTTCTTTCCTCTTCTACCATACGAGTCATAGTAGTTAAAGCTACTAGGGCAGCTACTAGTAGGAAAAATACTGGAAACACCTTGGCAATTGCCCCTACCTTAGTTACATTGGCCGAAAAACTTGCATAGCTTATATTAGAATCCCTATCTAGTACATACCACTTACTGTATTTAATATCTTTAATATCCTCTTCTGCATCTAGAATTTCTTTCTCTGCCCTTGCTAACTCCTCTTCTGCCTCTTTCTTACCTTCCTGGTAGTCTTTTTCACCTTCTTCAAGATCCTTCTTTGCTTCCTTAAGATCAGACTCTCCCTTATCTATATCTGCCTGGCCCTGCCTTATTTGGTTTTCTCCGTCCCTAAACTCAGCCTCGGCCTCCCTCTTTTTAATTTGTAATTGTTCTCTTCCTGCTTGAAGCTCGCCCTCTTTAGCTAAAATCCCGTTAATTCCCATATCATATTCTTCTTGGCTAATAAACTCCCTAGCTCCTTCAAGCTCCTGCCTTGCCTTAGCAAGCTCACTAGCTGCCTTATCAAGTTCAGACTCCTGATCCCTAATTTGATTCTTATAATTGGCCCTTTCCTTACTTAGCTTAGACTTACTATTGGCCAGTTTATTTTTTCCGCTTTTTAAATCTTCTTCCGCCTTAGTAATTTCTACTTTAGCTTCTTCTAGTTCTTCCTTAGCTTCCTCAAGTTCCTTGTAGGCCTTTTCTTTTTCTTCTTTATATTCTTCTTTAGCCTCATCAAGCTTATCCTTAGCTTCTTTGAGGATTTCATCATATCTTAACTGGGCTCTTACCACTCCCAGGTCCTTTGTTTCTTTTACCAGGTCATAAATGTACTTTCCATATTCATCTGTGAAACTTTCAAAGCTGTTAGGATTTTTGGCCCTTATATAAAGGTCTGTATATACATCTAGGTTATAACTTCCTTCATTAACATAGACAATGGCGCTAATACTTCCATCCCCCTTACTACTTGGCTCCCTTTCCATGGAGAAATAAAAGGGGTTGGAAACAATACCTACTACTGTGTATTGGGTACTTTTATAAATATCCTCAATCTCATCTTCGCCGTCTTCTAATATAGTAAGGCTTGTCCCTAGCTCAATATCCGCAATATAGTCTCCGCTTGCTTCTACAAGGCATTCATTATTATTATTTGGTAGCCTTCCTTCTATAAGTTGTAATTTATTAATAAATTCATTATTATTTAGCCTATCAAGTGCTAGCCCATACACCCTACTTGTATAAACTTCTTTATTGTCAGACTCCATTATGGCATCTGTTACATAAGCTGGCATAATATAATCTACTTCTTTTATTTTAGCCACATGTTCAAGGTCCCTATCTGTTAAACCCAATGGAGCTTTAATAAAGACATCTGTCATATTATTATCCTTATAATACTTATCTACACTAAGCTCCATACTTGGTGTTGCAGATAAAAGACCAGCAAGAAATCCTACCCCTAGGGCGACTATAGAAAATATAGCAAAAAAACGACCAAAGCTTTGCTTTACCTCTCTTGTTATGGTTTTTATATAGGTTCTTCCCATACTACCACTCTATCCTCTCTACTGGTGTAGGTCTTTCATTCTCTTCTATCTTAGTAATCTTACCATTCCTCATATGAAGGACCCTATCTGCCATTTGGGTAATGGCTTGATTATGGGTAATTACTATAACAGTCTTCCCTGTCTTTCTGCAGCTATCTTGTAGCAGTTTTAGAATGCTTTTACCAGTATTATAGTCTAGGGCACCAGTTGGTTCGTCGCACAGTAAAACCTTAGGGTTCTTGGCTAAGGCCCTTGCTATAGCCACTCTTTGCTGCTCTCCACCTGAAAGCTGGGCCGGAAAGTTGTAAATACGGTCCTCAAGGCCTACATCAATTAAAGCCTGCCTAGGATCATGTGGATCCCTGCATATTTCGGATGCAAGTTCAACATTTTCGACTGCCGTTAGATTCTGCACAAGGTTATAAAACTGAAAAACAAAGCCTATATCATGCCTACGGTACTGGGTTAGTTGTCTTTCACTTAAACCACTAATTTCTTCATTATCTAGCATTATCTTGCCACTAGTAACAGTATCCATTCCTCCTAATATATTTAAAAGTGTAGTTTTGCCTGCACC
>JAAYSX010000024.1 GCA_012518255.1 Candidatus Epulonipiscium sp.
GGGAAGTGGTAAAACATTAGCCTTTGCCCTTCCTATCTGCCAGATGGTGGATTGGGAGGAAAATAAGCCCCAGGCCTTAATTATTACTCCAACCAGGGAGCTTGCTATGCAGGTAAGAAAAGATATAAGTAATATAGGAAGATTTAAAAGAATAAAAAGTATAGCCTTGTATGGCAAGTCTTCTTTTGCCTATCAGGAGAAGCAGCTTAGGCAAAAGATGCATGTTGTAGTGGGTACGCCAGGAAGGCTACTTGATCATATAAATAGAGGCACTTTAGATTTATCCAAACTTAGCTATCTTGTTATAGATGAAGCAGATGAAATGCTAAGTATGGGATTTCTAGAGGATATAGAAAATATTATAAGAAAAACTCCAAGTAATAGAACAAGCATGCTATTTTCTGCAACTCTTCCAGAGGATATAAAAATATTATCAGATAAGTATATGAACAATCCAGCCTATATAGAGATTGAAGAAGATGAAATCCTACCGGATAAGATAGAACATGTGAGATACAAAGTTGATTATAAAGATAAAATGGATTTACTAGAAAGCATAACAATAATAGAAAACCCAGATACTTGTATAGTTTTTTGTAATAGAAGAGATACAGTTGACCAAGTAGAAGAAAGCCTAAGTCTTTTAGGCTATCCATGTGAGAAGATACATGGGGCAATGGAACAAGACGATAGAACTAGAATTATGAATAACTTTAAAAAGGGATATTTTCGTTATTTGATTGCAACAGATGTGGCAGCTAGGGGAATTGATGTTGATAATATTAGCCATGTAATTAATTATGATTTACCAGAAGATACGGAAAGTTATGTTCATAGGACAGGTAGAACAGGAAGGGCTGGAAATGAAGGGAAGGCTATAAGCTTTATTATGCCTGAAGATTTTCAGCTCCTGGAGGATATCCATAGCTATATAGGATTTGAAATAAAAACCATGGAAGGTCCCACTAGGGAAGAGGTAGAAAAATCAAGACCGCTATTTAGTGACAAACTTAAAAGTAAAATAGAGGTTAAAACAGATCCTACAGATAAGCTTAACAAAGATATTATAAAGCTACACATAGCAGCAGGACGAAAAACTAAAATGAGGCCAACAGATATTGTAGGAGCTATTAGTAATATAGAAGGGGTTAGTGCAGGAGATATAGGCATTATAGATATTCAAGATATATCTACCTTTGTTGAAATACTAAACAACAAGGGTGAGATTGTCCTAAAGGCTCTTGAAACAAAACCTATTAAGGGAAGACTTCGCAGGGTAAGTATCAAAGACGATATAGATTAAGAGGTAAGAAATGAAAAATAAAACTAATTTATTAGCAACACTTGGTTTACTTATAGTAGCAATCATATGGGGAACAGGATTTATAGCAACACAAATAGCAATAGATGAAGGGATGACAACATCCTTTATTATGCTGGTTAGGTTCGGAGTAGCATCATTAGTTCTTGGAATTTCATCCCAAAAAGACATTAGGCAAATCAGTATAATAGATTTAAAGAGAGGATTAGTTGCAGGAACCTTACTGTTTCTGGGCTTTACCCTCCAAACAGTAGGACTTAACTTTACAACACCATCATCAAATGCATTTATTACAGCAACATCTGTTGTAATGGTACCCTTTCTAAGCTGGTTTATCCTAAAAGAAAAGCCGGAAAACAAGGTTTTTCTGGCAGCCTTTATATGCCTTATGGGTCTTGGCATACTAGCCCTAGGTCCTAGTCAAGATATGAAACTAAGTATAGGGGATACATTTACCCTTCTCTGCGCTGTAGCCTTTGCCCTTCATACTGTAAGTATGGGGAAATTTGCAGCCCAAATGAACACTAATATATTGACATTTTTGCAAATAACAACAGCGGCAGTGTTTTCCCTTATAATGTTTATTATGGTGGATAGGGATATTTGGGCATTTACATCTACTAAAGGACTACTTGCCTCCCTTTACCTAGGCATCTTTAGCACCTTTATTTGTTATTCAATACAAACCATATGCCAAAGATATATTAGCCCAAGTAAAGTATCAATAATTGTTTCAACAGAGGCACTTTTTGGCAGTGTATTTTCTGTAATGCTAGGCTATGAGAGTTTTACCCGATTTTTACTTAGTGGGGGTCTAGCTATCATAGTTGCCATGCTTATAATAGAGATTAATTTTGTTAGGACCTGGAAATCTTCCATATAACGCCAGTAGCAGGTTCAAAGGCGCTAGGATTATCCTTAGGTGCTATACCAAAGTCTACAACATACATAGTGCCTTTCTTATCAAATATAACATCTATAGGTCTTTCTAAGCCACCGCCACCAGTAGCTGTAGCAGGAAGACCTGTTTTATTAATAGCAAAATCCGAAATCTTACCTGTACTCATATCTAGCCTAGAGACCCTATGGCCTACCCTAGGGTCTGGCTTGCCACCTGTTGTTGTAGGCGCTAAAGAGCCAAACTCAGATACATAGGCACTATTATTATAGAAGTCAAAGCCCATGGTAGCACTATGATTAGGAAAGCTAGCAAAAGGCTTAGGTGGTATCATAGGATGATCCTTTAGTAAAAAGCTTGGGGCAGGCATACCTTCAGGCTTAAAAAAAGGAAGGGTAACAGGAAGACCAGCGCTAAAATCAGGCCAGCCATACCATATACCCGGCATAATAAGCTGGAATTCATCAGGACACTTATCAATAGGCCTACTGCCTCTTACATCAGTCCCATGATTTGCGCAAAAAAGTCTACCATGGCCATCAAAATTTATCCTAAAGGGATTTCTAAGTCCCCATGCAAGAAGTTCAAGGTCAGAGCCATCAGGATTTGCCCTCATAATACTACCATTTGCCCTACTTGTTCCTCTTATTTTGCTAGCAGGGCCTACTTCCATGCCAAAGGGTGAATAGGCACCAGTATATACAGGCTTTGAATCATTAGGATTAAAAAGATTGGGTGTTTGGAAGTTGTTATCTCTTAGAAGAATATCTTCACCAGGATAATCATGGAAAAATGGATAATCATTTATCCAGCCCTCATTATCTTCTCCAACCACACCAGAATTGGTGGCTGTACCCTGGCCAAAGTACATCTTACCATCAGGGCCAAAAATCACCTTATTATTGTGATGGTCCCCCCAGCTTGGAAGGCCTGACACTATATCTTCCATGGTTCCATCAGGCTTTATTATTGTTATAAATCCCCTATGAGATACATAAATATTATCATTATAGAAATTAACACCAGTAAGAGGAGGGTTAAAACCAGATGCTATAAGTTCAGGTCCATTCTCCTTCAAAATTAAAACTTTACCGTCCCCATCACTAACACCAGCATCTCCAATAAGCATATCCCCCTTATCAGTTATAACCATATTGATAGGTGTTGTAAGCCCACTTGCAAAAACTTCAACATTATAGCCACTAGGAACTTCAATATCATCAGGAATAAGTTTTCTTTCCATTCTATACCTCCATCTATAAAAATTAAGCCTAGTTAATACTATTCAAAAGCAGTATGTTTAATGTTACTATATACTTATAATTAATCTATAAAGGGGAAGAAGATGAAGAAAATCATAGTTAAGGATATAGAAATACATCTAAGAAGGAAAAAAGTTAAGAATCTAAATCTATCTGTCCATCCACCTAGGGGAGAAGTTAGGCTATCGGTTCCTTACAATACCTCAGATGATACAATTAGGGAATTTGTACTATCTAAAGCTTCTTGGATTAAAAAGCACCAGGATAGATTTAAAAATCAGGAAATAGTAGGGGTAAATAAATATATTTCCGGAGAATCCCATTATTTCCTGGGAAAAAAATATATATTAAATATAATTTATATTGATAAAAACCCAGCTAAGGTAGAAATTAAAGATGATGCTTATATAAATATTTACATTAAAAAAGAAGCATCTATAGAAAAGAGGGCAAAGCTTTTAAAAGAATGGTATAGGAAGGAGCTAAAACTACTAATACCTCCTCTTATTAAGAAGTGGGAAAAAATTATGAAAGTTAGTGTAAATGAATTTGGGGTTAAACAAATGAAAACAAGATGGGGGACATGTAATATTAGAGACAAAAGAATATGGATTAACCTGGAGCTTGCCAAAAAGACGCCAGAGTGCCTAGAGTATATAGTGGTGCATGAGATGGTGCACTTACTTGAAAGGGATCATAATGACAAATTTAAAGCCCATATGGATAAGTTTTTACCAAACTGGAGATCCATACAGGCCAAGTTAAATTCTTAATTAGTGCATAACATAGGTGAAATGTTGTATCCTGCCTCAATTAGGGCTTGCTTAATTTCCTCTATGTGTTCAAAGTTCTTGGTTTCTAAAACAAGACGTAGGTAACAACCATTTATATCAGATGCTTCATTAGAACGTTCATGAAGAACAGAAACTACATTGGCGCCTAAATCAGCAATAATGCTAGAAACATCCCTTAACTGTCCTGGCTTATCTACAAGTTCAATATTAACAGCATAGGTACGACCTGATGTTCTAAGTCCCCTTTGGATTACCCTGGATAAGATAGTAACATCAATATTTCCACCAGAAAGCAAACAAACAACCTTTTTACCCTTAATAGGGAATTTATTAAACATAGCTGCCGCAACTGCTACAGCTCCAGCTCCTTCAGTAACTAATTTTTGCTGTTCCATTAAGGTTAAAATAGCTGTAGAAATCTCATCATCAGTAACAGTAACAATATCATCTACATATTTATTACACATATCAAAGGTAAGTTTGCCTGGTTTTTTTACTGCTATACCATCTGCAACAGTAGAAACCTGTTTTAAACTTTTAACCTCATTATCATTTACAGAATCTAACATACTAGGTGCACCACTAGCTTGTACACCATAAACCTTAACATTTGGATTAAGTGACTTAATGGCAAAGGCAATTCCTGAGATTAAACCACCACCACCTATAGGCACAATAACTGCATCTAAATCAGGTAACTGATCTAAAAGTTCTAGGCCTATTGTCCCTTGACCTGCTATAACATGTGGGTCATCAAAAGGATGGATTAAAGTATAGCCATTCTCCTTCTCTAATCTTATAGCCTCAGCATAGGCATCATCATAGCAACCCTTAACTAGTTTAACATCAGCACCATACTTTTTAGTGGCCTGAACCTTAGATATTGGCGCACTATCAGGCAAACAAATAAGGGAATTAATACCTGCCTTTGTAGCTGCTAGGGCAACACCTTGAGCATGATTTCCAGCAGAACAGGCAACAACACCCTTGGATTTTTCCTCGTCACTTAATTGAGAAATCTTATAATAGGATCCTCGTATTTTGAAGGAACCTGTAATTTGTAGGTTTTCAGTTTTAAGATAAATCTGGCTTTCAGGATTAATATCCTTTGCCCTAATTAAATCTGTTGGTCTAATTACATCTTTTAAAGCATAAGAAGCTTGATAAACTTGATCTAAACTTAACATAAGTACTCCCCTCCATATTCATAATATTATACTTCTTATTTAAATAAACATCAAGTACTTGCCTATGGTGAATAACTAAAGTGATAGAAAATAAAGGGGAAATTACGAAGTTTATTTAAAGTATGTTATAATATACAGTTATATATGGATAGGAGGAATTTTATGAAGAAAAATATAAAATTAATAGCCCTAGATATGGATGGAACAGTTTTAGATGATAAGGGGAACCTTCCAGTTAAAACTGCTAAAAAATTTAAGGAATTAATGGATAAAGGTATACATCTTGCATTTGCTACAGGTAGGACTCATCTATCAGCCCAAAATGTGGCAGACAAAGCAGGATTAAGCCTACCAATTATATCCCACAATGGGGCAAAGGTTACAGACCCTTTGCATGGTGAACTGTTAAATAAGAAAATGTCCCACGAAGATGCTAAGATAATACTTGAGCATTCTCACAAAAACAATCTATATGCCAAGGCCTATATAGATAATACAATGTATATTAAAGAAGAAGATAGGGTTTCACTTAATTTTGCAAAAAAACATGGAATAGGATATAAGGTAATAGGTGATATGGGCAAAAATATACCGGGAGGGGCAAATATGATTATATTTATATATCCGCAACCGGTAAGGGAAGACTATCAGGAAATATTTAAAGATTTAGATATATCAATTACAAGGTCAATGCCAACGGCATATGAATTTATGGCTAGGGGATGCAATAAGGGGGGAGCCCTTAAGATTCTTTCAGATCATTTAGGAGTAGAAAAAGATGAAATCCTAGCAGTTGGAAATGCACTAAATGATTTAGATATGTTAGAATATGCAGGGACTGGTATTGCAATGAAAAATTCTGACCCAGATCTTTTGGATGTATGGGATCATGTTTCAAACTTTACTAACAATGAAGAAGGAGTATATGAAATAATTAAGGAGATTTTATGAGGAAAAAAGCTTTCAAAGCAGCATTGCCTATGACTATTCCTGTTTTAACAGGTTACTTGTTTATAGGAATAGCATTTGGTATACTTGCAAACAGCAACGGATACCATTTAGGCTGGATACTACTAATGAGTACATTTATATTTGCAGGCTCAATGCAGTTTGTTGCCATTAGCCTTTTAGCAAGTGGGTTTAATATATTAAGCGTGATTTTAATTACTATTATGATAAACGCTAGGCATTTATTCTATGGTTTATCTATGTTGGATAGGTTTAAAAATATGGGCAAGAAAAAGCCCTATATGATTTTTTCCCTTACAGATGAGACCTTTTCACTTCTATGTGGTGTAGACCCACCAGGAGGTGTAAATAAAGATTGGTTTTATTTTTATATAGCTCTTCTAAATCATATTTACTGGATACTAGGGAGTTTAGTGGGTGGCTTGTTAGGAAGTTTAATAACCTTTAATACCCAGGGGATTGAATTTGTTATGACAGCCCTATTTGTAGTTATTTTCCTAGACCAATGGGAAAAAAACAAAGACCACTCGCCGGCCATTATAGGAATTTTAAGTTCTATAATATGCCTAATAATATTTAGGGCAGAAAACTTTATACTACCATCGATGATACTAATTATGACACTTTTACTAATTTTTAAAACAACAATAAGACTAGAGGATGAGCAATGATACTTACAGCTACAGAGTCATTTATAATGATTTTAATAATAGCAATTATGACATTTTTAACAAGGGTAATACCCTTTATATTATTTCCAGATAATAAGGAGACTCCTGAGACAATAAATTACCTAGGCAATGTACTTCCTTATGCATCCATAGGGATGCTAGTAATATATTGTCTCAAGGATATCTCTTTTTGTGAAAGAACACTTTGGTTACCAGAGATTGTTTCTGTTTTAGTGATAATAATAATTCATAAATGGCGAAAAAACACTTTACTTAGTATAGGCCTAGGTACTATATTATATATGTTAATAGTTCAATTTATATGTAAATAATATAAACCACAAACTCATATA
The DNA here is from genome assembly GCA_012518255.1 of Candidatus Epulonipiscium sp. Classification (GTDB taxonomy): domain Bacteria; phylum Bacillota; class Clostridia; order Lachnospirales; family Cellulosilyticaceae; genus JAAYSX01. Next base: position 7,456 of record JAAYSX010000024.1, read on the forward strand.
AGGATGTGCTGTTATGGAAAATACATTTTTTTATAATACAAGGGTTGCTAGGATTGGAATTTCAGATAATGGCCATAGTATCACCAAGGTTTACTATGCAGATGATATAGATAGCAGCAATACAAACATTAATGAAACACCCTTAATTAGCAAGGCAGCTAAGCAAATCATTGAATACTTAGATGGGGAAAGAACAACCTTTGACCTACCTATAGAAACTACGGGAACAGAGTTTCAAAAAAAGGTTTGGAAGGCCTTAATGGAGATTCCATATGGTCAGACCCAAAGCTATAAGGATATAGCTATAAAGGTAGGTTCACCCCTTGCTTATAGGGCTGTTGGCATGGCCAACAATAAAAACCCCATTTCCATTATTATTCCCTGCCACCGTGTAATTGGTGCAAATGGCAAACTAGTTGGTTATGGTGGTGGACTTGATATTAAGGTAGAACTTTTAAATATAGAAAAAGAGAAGATTAAATAAGGAGAAACGTGGCAATGAAAGTAATGATAGTTGGTGCGGGTAAATTAGGCTATAAATTAGCTGAGTCAATGTTAAATGCTGATATAGAGGTAACTATTATAGAAAAAAATGATGAGAAGCTTAGGACAATTAATGACCATTTGGATGTACTGGCAATACCAGCAAATGGTATAGAAATTGAAGTATTAAGAGAGCTTGATATTAAATCATATGATCTATTGGTAGCAGCAACAGGTAGTGATGAATCAAACACGATTATATGTAGTTTAGCTAAGAAACTAGGATGCAAAAAAACTATAGCTAGAATAAGAAACCCTGAATATATGCATCAACTAGACTTTATAAAGCAAGAAATGGGTATTGATCAGATAATAAATCCAGACTTAGATACTGCAAATGAAATAGTTAGGTATCTTCTGCAGGACTATACCTTTGCGACTGAAGATTTTGCAAAGGGTAGGGTATTAATAATAGATTTTAATATAAAAAACATGCCTGCCTTTACAAACAAGCGTATTTCCCAGCTAGAAGGTATGGATAATCTGCTTATTTTGGCTATTGTTAGGGATGGAAATATAATAGTGCCAAATGGTAATACCATGCTTTACGAAGATGATACTATCCATATTACTGGTAGTAGGGAAAGTATTAACAGGCTTAGTAAAAAGCTTAATTTTAATATGGAAAGGCACAAAATAGAAAAGGTTATGATCTTTGGTGGAAGTAAAATAGGTTACTATTTGGCCCAAAAATTAGCAGACCTACATATTAAAGTTAGCATCATTGAAAAGGACAGTCAAAGATGCAAGTATTTATCTGAAACATTAAACAATGTATTAGTTGTAGAAGGTGATGGGACAGATATGAACCTTCTAGAGGAGGAAGGGCTTCAGTATATGGACGCTTTTATAGGTGCAACAGACTATGATGAAGCTAATCTTTTAATGTCCCTAATGGCAAAGAATATAGGAGTTAATAAAACAATAGCCAAGATTAGCAGGCCTAATTATGTGCAGATTATTGATAAGCTAGAAATGGGTGTAGCTGTTAATCCTATAGATATTGCAGCAAGTAATATATTAAAGGTTATAAGGGGAGGAAAGGTTGTCTCTGTATCCCTGCTTTTAGGTGGGCAGGCAGAAGTTACCGAAATAATTGCTAGCCAAGATTCACCTATTGTTGGTAAAAGGCTTGCTGATGCCGGCATACCTAAAGGAATTATAATAGGTGCAGTTGTTCATAAGGGTAAGGTAATTATACCCAATGGAGATACAATTATACGCCATGGGGATAGGATCATTATCTTCTGTGAATCATATAATATGCCGTCCCTTGAAGTATTTACAAAACCAAGGGGAAGGGGGATTTTAAGTGAACTATGGAATAATTAGAAAGGCATTAGGAAGCATATTACTATTAGAGGCTTTTTTTATGCTGCCTTCCTGTTTTATAGGATTTTACTTAAATGAGCCTGACAAATACCCATTTCTTATATGTATAGCACTTACTGGGGTGTTAGGAGCCCTTATGCACTATCCTAAAACAAATAATAAAAAGATTAGAATTAAGGAAGGCTTTGCCATTGTGACATTTGGTTGGGTCTTAATTTCTTTTTTTGGAGCCTTGCCTTATATATTATCAGGCAGTATGTCGTCATTTGCTGATGCATTTTTTGAAACCGTATCAGGTTTTACTACAACGGGGGCAACAGTTATAGATAATGTGGAGGTCCTACCCAAGGGACTCCTATTTTGGAGATCTTTTACCCACTGGATAGGTGGTATGGGGATACTGGTTTTTATGGTAGCACTACTACCAGCCATGGGAGTAGGTGGATTTCAGATTTTTAAGGCTGAAAGCCCTGGTCCAACATCAGATAGATTTGTGCCTAGAATCAAAGATACAGCTAAGATATTGTATATAACCTATATATCAATGACTGCACTCCAAATAATACTTTTATTATTAGGTGGTATGAGTCTTTTTGATTCCATGCTCCATACTTTTGGAACTGTGGGAACAGGAGGTCTTTCAAATAAGAGTTTAAGTATAGGGGCTTATGACAGTACCTATATTCATATGGTTATATCTATATTTATGATACTATCAGGAATTAATTTTTCCTTATATTATGCAATTTATAAGGGGAGGGGAAAGGAAGTTCTTAAGGATGAAGAGCTTAGACTATATTTAATAATTATCTCTATCTCTACAATTCTTATAGGATTAAATCTAAAAATAAGTGCCCTCCAAAGTGCAGGTGTAGCATTTAAAGATGCTCTCTTCCAGGTAAGTTCAATTATTACAACTACAGGCTATACAACAGTTGACTATGATCTGTGGCCAGCCTTTAGTAAGGCGATTTTGTTTTTATTAATGTTTGTTGGAGGCTGTGCTGGTTCAACTGCTGGGGGAGTAAAGACCATAAGGATACTTGTTTTACTTAAGACTATTAAAAGGAAGATTATGGAAATATTCCACCCAAGAGCTGTTATACCCATAAAAAATGGGGACGAAATAGTTTCTGATGATACAGTATCAAGTATTTCGACTTTTTATGCCCTATATATATTTATATTTTTAATTAGCACGGTTATTATTTCCCTTGAAGGTGTCAATTTTGAAAGTGCAGCAAGTTCAGTTGCTACAACACTTGGGAATGTGGGGCCAGGATTTGGCTTTGTAGGTCCACGGAATACCTTTAGTGGTTACAGCCCCTATAGTAAAATGTTCTTTTCCTTTTTAATGCTACTGGGTAGGCTAGAGTTATTTACTATAATGGCCTTACTTGCCCCAAAAACTTGGAAGAATGAAATGTAATTTTGAAAGATTGAGGAGACCAAATGAAAAATAGTATAAAATTTATGACTCAGGCTGCTATGATTGCAGCAATTTATGTTGTGTTAGTATTTGTATTTGCCCCTATAAGCTTTGGACCTGTTCAGATTAGGGTTGCTGAGGCACTTACAATACTTCCCTTATTTACTCCAGCAGCAGTGCCAGGTGTATTTATAGGATGCCTTATAGGTAACCTACTAAGTCCAGGAATGATTGTAATAGATATTGTATTTGGTAGTCTAGCTACCCTACTAGCAGCTATAATCTCTTATAAGCTAAGGGATAATAAATATCTAGTACCTATTCCGCCAATAGTTATAAATATGATTGTTGTACCCTATGTTATAAAATATGGATATGGAGTACCAATGCCTATTTTACTAAGCGCCCTAGCAGTAGGAGCAGGACAAGTTATAAGCTGTTATGGGCTAGGCTTTATACTTATTAGGGTACTGGAAAGATATAAGGACCAGATATTTGCATAAAAGGAGGGGTGTATGTCTTTTTAGCACAAGCACAAGCTAAGGCTTGTAAAAGTGCTAAAAAGAAATACACCCCTCCTCTTCTTATTCCCTCTATTTAATTAGTGGGGATAGTTTTTTGAATTCTGGAGTAGCAGCTTTTTTAAGTAGGTCAAATAGGATAGTTTCTGTATTAGTAACAAGAGCGCCCATATTTTCTGCTAACCTAAGGCCATTTTTATAGTTTTCCTTGCTTCTAGAACATACTGCATCTTCTGCTATAAATACTTGGTAGCCATCAGATATTAAATCCCTAATAGTTTGGAATACACAAATATGGGTTTCCATACCTGTAATTATTATCTTGGATGCCCCAAGTTTTGTAAGTGCTTCTTTTACCTCATCAGTGTAGGCCGTAAAACTATTCTTGTGGAATACATAGTTAGGGTCTATATTGTCCCTTAGATCAGCCACCGTAGGGCCAAGGCCTTTGGGGTACTGCTCTGTAGTAATAACTGGCATATCAAATTCTTTAGCACTAGTTATAAGGGTATTTGTGTTGTTAATAACCTTATCTGCTACATTCATTGCAGGAACAAGACGTTCCTGGATATCAATAACCATTAATAATGTGTCTTTTTTATCTAAAGTAAATTTATTAATATTAATCAGCTCCTTCTATTATGATATTGTAGCATACTTTAAAAGCATGGACAATTTCCCTATGTTATAATAGTTATAAAACTCTAGTAGGTGATTAAATGAATATATTAGTTAGTGCCTGTTTATTAGGAATTAATTGTAAATATAATGGGGAGAATAATTTACAAGAAATATTAAAAGAAAAAGTAGGAGATTTTAATTTTATCCCTGTATGCCCAGAGCAATTAGGTGGCCTAGGAACGCCAAGGCAGCCATCGGAAAGGCTAGGCGATAAGGTTTTATCTAAATGCGGTAAAGATGTAACTGATAATTTTACAAGAGGGGCTAATGAAGCCCTGGATATAGCAAAGCTATATGGGTGTAAATATGCTATTTTAAAAGAAAAGAGTCCTTCATGTGGATACGGCCAGATATATGATGGTACATTTACAGGTAGACTTATTTATGGAAATGGTGTGACCAGTGAACTTCTTGAAAAAAATAATATAAAAATTATAGGTGAATCTAAACTAAAGGATTTTCTAAGGGAAAGGGGAAATAATTATGAAGAAATTTAAGGTTGTATTTCATATTAGTGATCCTAATAAGTGGAATATATTATTAGCAAATATTAGTAATATACTTGATGATATGGGGGCAGAAAACATTGAAGTTAATGCCATTGTAAATGGAGGGGCAGTTAAGGAATATATAGGTGATAGTGATAGTAGGATTATTAGTAAAATAAATGACTTATCTCAAAAAGGAGCTAAGTTTATGGCATGTAACAACGCCTTGGTAGCAAATGGTTTAGATAAGGAGTTACTACCAAGGGTTGTTAAGGTTGTGCCAGCAGGTGTATCAGAGCTTACTAAGAAACAATTTGAAGGCTACGCATATATTAAGCCTTAATTTAAGGGAGGATATTGCCTGCAGCCCTATAAATTTCATACCATTCTTCCCTGGATAAACTAACATTAGATGCCTGGCAAATATCCTTAAGCCTATTTGGATTGGTTGTACCAACTATAGGTTGGATATTTGCAGGGTGTCTCATAATCCATGCTGTTGCAATTGCGCTATTAGTTACTCCCTGCTCTTTAGCAATCCTGTCAATTACCTTATTAAGTTCAGGGAACTTATCATTATCAAGGAAAACCCCTTCAAAAAATCCATACTGGAAGGGTGACCAGGCCTGTATAGTAATATCATTTAGTCTGCAATAGTCTAGAATACTGCCATCCCTATCAATCCCAGCATCAACTAGCATATTTACATTAATTCCACAATCAATCATACCACTATGCATAATACTAAATTGTAGCTGGTTGGCTATAAGTTTTTGTTTAGTAAACTTACTAAGGAGTTCCATTTGCATAGGGTTTTGGTTACTAACACCAAAGTGACGAACTTTACCTGATTGGTAAAGCTCTTCAAAGGCATCAGCTACCTCTTCAGGCTCTATTAAGGTATCAGGCCTATGAAGTAGTAAAACATCTATATAGTCAGTGCCTAGCCTTTTTAGGCTTTGGTCTACAGACTTAACTATATGTTCCTTGGAAAAATCAAAAAAGCCCTTCCTAATGCCACACTTAGTTTGGATAAGCATATCCTCCCTTAATGATGGTGTGTGTTTTATGGTGTTGGAAAATATTGTTTCAGATTTGCCTCCACCATAAATATCAGCATGATCAAAGAAGTTAATGCCCTCGTCTATAGCTGTTCTAATAAGGTAATCTGCATCCTTAGGACTAAGGTCTGATATTCTCATACATCCTAATGAGATTTGGGATGCATTTTTAAGCTGGTTTCCAATGCTAATCATTTTCATATTATCACTAATCCTTTCATGGGTTTTATATAGTTTATAATAGCATACTTATCTAGATTATATAAGCGGACTAAGAGATTGAATTATAAAGGCTAGCATGAGATAATAGGATTTAGGTTAGAAGTTTAACAAGATATAAGGAGGAAGTAAATGTCGCTGGAAAGTATTGTAAAGCAAAGATACTCAGTTAGGAAGTTTAAAGATAAGGAAGTAGAAAAGGATAAAATAAGCCAGATACTAGAGCTGGTAAGGATGGCTCCATCAGCTGTGAATCTTCAACCATGGCACTTTATGGTAATTAGGGATAAGGAGCTAAAAGATAGGATAGCCAATACCTATAACAGGGACTGGCTTAAAAAAGCACCTGTAATTATAGTAGCCTGTGGGAATCATGATGAATCCTGGAAAAGAAGGGATGGTAAAGACCATTGTGATATTGACCTTGCTATTGCAGTTGATCACCTTACCCTAGCAGCAGCAGAGCAAGGTCTTGGAACGTGCTGGGTTTGTAACTTTGATTCTAAGGAATGTGCACAAATACTGGAACTAGCAGATAATCTAGAGGCTATAGCCCTAATTCCCTTAGGCTATCCTTTGAGTGATGAAATAAAGGAAACTCCAAGGAAAGCCTTTGATGAAATTGTAAGCTGGAGATAAGGCCTAGTGTTTTTTAAGGAAAGTAGGAACACTTTCTGCAAAGAAGGTATTAAATACTTCTATAAATTTTTCTAGATCTTCAGGTATAACTCCAAGGGCAGTTTGTATGGCAAGACCATCCAAAGTGGCAAGGAAAATTGCGGAAATCATTGTTTTAAGCTCTTCATTTTCTATTCCGAAGAGGTAATAATGGGTATCCGCAATTTTTTTAATAATATCTTCATAATCTGCCTTGTATATTTCTTTCATTTCCCCATCTTTCGAAATCACATCGCTAAGTAATAAAATATGCAATTTTTGTTCATCGACCTTAGATAGCCTTAGGCCAACTTCTTTCTTAATATTTTCTAATATTTCATTGCTAGTCTTTTGGGAAAGCTGGTCTGCATCTGAAATTCTTTGTCCAAAAAGAACAAAGTGATTAATAATATCATAAAATAATTCTTCTTTATTTTTATAATAATGATAAATAGCCCCTGTTGTTATATTAGCCTTACTAGCTATTTCCCTCATTGTTGCTTCTTCTATACTTTTTTCCTTAATTACTTCAATGGCTGCATTGATAATTGCTTCTTTTTTTTCATTCATTTTAATAACCTCCTGATTAATCATAGCCCTAAAAATTCTTTTAGTCTAGTGGAAAAATATTGACTTTGCCAGAAAATTCTATTATGATAATAATATAGGTACATAACACTTGTTATGTTTTTAGTTAAAAATATAACAATAAATAATATGGGGGGATAATATGGTAAAGGAAAAAGTATTAGATTATGCAAACAAAATTAGTAATGTTAAACGTGGATCTAAAATGGGAATTAAACCTGAATATCCAGAATACAAAATTTTGGAGCCCCTTCTTACAGACGAAATGGCTGAAGTTGCCCTATGCCTAGAATTTAGAAATCCACAAAATGCGGAGGAAATAGCAAAGAAATGTGGCAAATCATTAGAAGAAACCAAAGGCATCCTTTGGGAACTAGCCATGGCTGGTGCAGCCTTTGTCAGCGGTGAAAGTGGAGAGGATAGATACTGGCATGATGTATGGGTACCAGGGCATATGGAGATGATTGCCAATCATAGGGAAAATGTAAAAAAATATCCTCAGATTGCCCAGGCTTTTAATGACTACGGAATAAGAAGGGGACCTATGGGTTCAGGGGTGTTTTCGGTAGGTACTGGTCCTATGCGGGTTATTCCCATTGAAACCTCTATTCAAGCAGAAACAAGAAGGGCATCCTATGAAGAAGTTTCTAAATACCTAAATGAACACGATCTCTTCTCAGTATCAGACTGTTCATGCCGTGCATCAAGAGAGTCCATGGGGGAAGGGTGTGGACATCTAAAGGAAGATATGTGTATTCAAATGGGCCATGGTGCAGAGTTCTATATCAGAACAGGTAGGGGTAGGGAAATTACTAGGGAAGAAGCATTTGAGATTATTCATAGGGCAGAAGAAAATGGCCTAATGCATCAGATTCCAAACCTTGATGGACCAGGCAAAACCCATGCCATTTGTAACTGTTGTGGATGTTCATGCTTTGCCTTAAGAATTGCCACTATGTTTAAGAATAATGATATGATACGTTCTAACTATATTTCAAGCATAAATGAAGAAAAATGTGTAGGTTGTGGGGAGTGCGTTGAAGTTTGTCCAACTAATGCCCTTAAGCTAGGTCAGAAGCTATGTACAATATCCCCTATTGAAGTAAAAAAACAAGTAGACTTTCCCCATAATAGTGAATGGGGGCCAGATAAATGGAACCCAGACTACAGGATTAATAGGGAAATGGTTGTTGATAGTGGAACTAGCCCATGCATAACAGAATGTCCAGCCCATATTTCCGTACAAGGTTATATTAAACTGGCCTCCCAGGGTAGATATAAGGATGCCCTTGAACTTATAAAAGAGGATAATCCATTCCCAGCCGTATGTGGAAGGATATGCCCAAGAAAATGTGAATCAGCTTGTACAAGGTCGGATATTGATGACCCAGTTGCCATAGATGATATTAAAAAGTTTATAGCTGAGCAAGAGCTAAATGAGGAGCATAGATTTATACCTAAAAAGCGCCATGCCTATGGTAATAAGATAGCCATTATAGGTGGAGGACCTGCAGGACTTTCCTGTGCATATTATCTAGCAATAGATGGTTATGATGTTACAGTATTTGAAAAGGAAAAGATGCTAGGAGGAATGCTGGCATTTGGTATTCCATCATTTAGGCTAGAAAAGGACGTTATAAATGCAGAAATAGATATACTTAGGGAACTAGGTGTAAGCTTTAAGACAGGTATTGAAATCGGTAAGGATATCAGTCTGGATGATTTAAGGAAAGAAGGGTATGAGGCCTTTTACCTTGCTATAGGGGCCCAGGCTGGTAAAAAACTTGGACTTGAAGGTGAAGATGCTAAGGGAATTATATCAGGGGTAGATTTCTTAAGGGATGTAAACCTTGGTAAGGATCTTAAGCTAGATGGTAACGTAATTGTAATTGGTGGGGGTAATGTTGCCATTGACGTTGCAAGAACTGCTACAAGAGTTGGAGCATCTAATGTCGAAATGTTTTGCCTAGAATGTAAGGATTTAATGCCAGCCCTTGAAGAGGAAATAGAAGAGGCCCTAGCAGAAGATATTAAGATTAATAATTCCTGGGGACCAAAAACTCTACTGGTAGAGGATGGGAAGCTTGTAGGAGTTGAATTTAGAAAGTGCCTATCTGTATTTGATGAAGACGGTAACTTTAATCCCAAATTTGATGAGAATGAAAGTAAAATTATAGATGCAGATCATGTCCTGGTTTCTATAGGCCAGGAAATTCAGTGGGGTAACTTATTAGAGTCTAGCAAGATAGAAGTAAATAAGAATAAGACTATTAAGGCAGATGACTTTACCTTACAAACAGATGAGCCAGATGTTTTTACAGGTGGAGATGTTATGACAGGTCCTATGTTTGCCATTGATGCTATTGCAACAGGAAAGGAAGGGGCCATATCAATCCACCGTTATGTACAAAAAGGACAAAGTTTAATTTTAGGCAGGGATAGGAGGGCTTTCCGTGCCTTAGATAAGGACAATTTAGACCTTGAAGGTTTTGATAATATGCCACGCCAAAGACCCTTACATGTGGATGGCAAGAAATCAAAGGAAACTTTTGAAGACTTAAGGCAGACTCTTACAGAAGAACAAATGAAATTAGAATCTGAACGTTGCCTAGGCTGCGGAGTTACAGTTGTAGATGAATTTACCTGTATAGGCTGCGGAGCTTGTACAACAAAATGTAAGTTTGATGCGATTACACTTATTAGAAAATATGATGCATCTAGCCTACCATTTGAGAAAATAAAACCACAAGTTATTAGGAATACAATAAAACGTAAGGGAGTTATTACAGCAAGAAAAGTAGGTAAATTTGCAACAGGTATGTTCACATCAGATGAAAAATAAGGAATAAAATATTAAGCCAGGACCCAATAAGATATACTTATTAGGTTCTGGCTTATTTAAGTTACCTATCATCCATATGCTTCTGGGAGGGTAGGTTTTTTTGGGAGGGATTATTTAAAAGTTTTCCTTTATAATCAAATCTAGAGCCGTGGCAGGGACAATCCCAGGATAAATCATCAGGGTTCCAGCTAAGCTCACAACCTAGGTGGGGGCATTTAGTTGAGACTATATAGATATCATCTTCTGACTTCTTATATACCCCGAGCTTTTCACCCTCATATTCTACAATCCCGCCGTGGCCAAGTTCAAGATCAGAAAGTTTGCTAGATGGGATCGTAAGGTTTTGCTTAATAAAGGCCTTACTAGTCTTACCACCATCTATAGCTAGTTTCTTGGCTGAAGCCATAAAATTACCTCTTTGGGGGCTGAAAATATCCTTATAATCATTATTTCTGTCTAGGATCATATCAGTTAAGATCATTGCAGATACCATTGAACTAGTCATACCCCATTTATTAAAACCAGTAGCTACATATAGGTTATTGGTGCTATTAGAGTAGCTTCCAATATAGGGAATGCCATCATGGGTCATACAATCCTGAGTGGACCAGAAGCAGACTTCCTTATGGCCTGGGTAGAACTCCCTGGCCTTATCCCTAAGCTTATTATAGTTATTACCCTTAGAATTCTCACCGGTCCGGTGGCCACATCCACCTAGAAGAATCATATCCTTATAGGTCCTAAATGAATAGCCTTCATCATCAATTCCAAGATATGCACCATCTAAACTACCTGCATCTTTAAGGGCAGTCACATAAGATCTTTCCTGGTGCATTCTAGCAAAATAATAGCCAGGAAAATTGATAAAAGGAAAGTGGCTTGCTATTACAATATGGTCTGCCTTAATCACCCCCTTATTAGTTTTAATCTTATTATTATCAATTTCAAGGGCCTTGGTATTTTCATAGATATTAAGATTCCTACTAATATGGCCTAGGAAGGCTAAAGGATTAAACTGGCCCTGGCCGTCCATCTTTAGGGCCAATGTAACATCAAAGGGGAGTGTGGTCTTAGAGGTTAGGCTAGCTTTAAGACTTACATCTTCCATAGCGGAAAACTCCTTATCTAATAAGTCATTATCCTCCCTTGTATATAGGTAGGTTGCTATGGTTTCAAAACTACAATCTATGTTTTCCTTACTGATAATAGACTTATACATTTCTAAGGCCTTAGAATTTGCCCTTGCATACTGCCAAGCACCCTCCTTGCCAAAATTGCTTATAATTTTGTCGTATATGAGTCCATGCTGGGCAGTGACCTTGGCTGATGTGTTAGGGGTTACACTAGAAGCTATAGTATTTGACTCTATTAAAGTACATTCTACATCTGATTTTTGTAGTAAATAGGCAGTTAGGATTCCAGTAATGCCCCCTCCTATAACACAAACATCAGATTTAAGATCCGAATCTAGAGATTTAAAGCTTGGTAATTTACTATCAAGTGTCCATATAGATTTCATATTAATTCTCCTTTCAATAAATTGTTAGCCTTTTAGCCAAAAAATATGTAAAAGAATATGATATAATATTATAAGGGGGGATTAAGATGGATTTTGATGATATAGATAAATTAATTAAGGAAAGACAGGAAAATCTCCAAGAATCAAGATTCCAACTGGGGTATGGGATTATTTTAGTATTTACAGTTTTACTTGTATCTATACTACTATGGGAAGATTATTATATATATTCTATTAGCCTAAGTGCAGGTATGGTTATAGGTATTATCTTAAGATATTCAAGGCTCTGCTTTGCATCTGCCTTTAGGGAGCCTTATGTTACAGGTAATACTAGTGTAATGAGGGCTGTAATACTTGGGCTTATAGTAAGTACAATTGGATTTGGGATTATACAGTTAAGACATAATCCTATTTTAGGTGATTATGATAAAATTCCAGGAATAGTAATGCCAGTAGGACTTAATGTGATAATAGGAGGCTTTATATTTGGAATAGGTATGGTTATAGCAGGTGGTTGCGTCACAGGTCTACTTATGAGAATAGGGGAAGGGCATAGTATTTTCCTTCTTGTAATTATAGGTTTTTTGCTAGGGAACTCAATACCTACCGGAAATATGGAAGGGAAAGTTATATATTTTCCAGATTATTTGGATTTAGAGGTAGTTATTATTATACAGGTAATTTTTTTACTTATTTTATATAGGCTTGCATTGGTTTATGAGAAAAAGAAAGATAATTAAGAGGTGTTATATGGCAGTTAGAAAGCTAGATTGTTTAACAGAGTTATGTCCAATACCATTACTTAAGGCTATACAAGAATTTAAAACAATGGACATAGGGGATATATTAGTTATAGAAGCAGATCATAGCTGTGTATGTACAGATGTAAAAAAATGGGCTAGGGAAAAAGAATATGAGGTAAAATCTATAGAAATAGGCCCAGGTGAATGGGAAATATATATTAAAAAAACCAGGTAAAGGGTGGTATGATGAAGGGGTTAAGAAAGTATTTAAAGAAGCCTTGGCCATACTGGCTAGGTGGGGTCTTGCTTGGACTTATTAATGTTGCTTTATTATCTTTAATTGGCATGCCCTGGAAGGTAACCCAAGGCCTTCTCTTTTTAGAGTCAGGGATATCAAACTATACAATTTTAAATATAGGAATTATAGTAGGTTCCCTGGTAGCCACTTTACTAGCATCTGAATTTAAAATCAAAAAGATAAAGGACAGGAAACAGGTTATTACAGCGCTAGCAGGTGGAATTATGATGGGCTATGGTGCAAAGCTTGCTAGTGGCTGTAATATAGGAGCATTTTTTAGTGCTATACCATCTTTTTCCCTGCACGGATGGTTTTTTGGAATATTTGCTTTTCTTGGTGCAGGCTTAGGAGTTAAACTTATAGTTAGGTTTGTATTATAGACTTAGCAAAAGCCCCTCCTGCTAGAAGCTATAAAATCAACGAAATTCTGTTCATAGTGGGCAAGGCTATAGTTGCTCCTTGATGCAAGATAATAGGAGAAAGAAACATTAAAATCTTCAATACTAATAACCTTTAAGGAGCTATTTTTTAGCTCATTTGCTACAACTATCCTAGGTAGGAAGGAAAATCCCTTACCAGATGTAATAGATGATTTAATTGCTTCAGGTGAATTTAAATCGTAAACAATATTTAATTCCTTAATATCTAGGCCTTTACTTGCTAAGGCCTTCTCCATTACATCTCTTGTACCTGAGCCTTCCTCCCTTATAATTAAGGGGAGGGTTTGTAGTTCATCTAAAGTTATTTTTTCCGGGGATAGATTCTTATCTCCTACTAAGAGAAGTTCGTCAGATACTATAGGTTTAATATCCAAATCATCATTTTTCTTGTAATGTTGTATAATCCCAATATTAATAGTATGGTCTTGTAGGCTATCTACAACCTTTGCTGAATTTACAACATCCATGCTTATATCCACTTCAGAGTGAACATCCTTAAAAGTAAATAGGCTGCAAGGTAGTGCATATTCACCTACACTTTTGCAGGCCCCAATAACAAGCTTTGGGATATCTTCATTTAAGTTAGTTAAATCTCTTTTTATATTTCCTTGGATAGATAATAAGGTATCTGCATAGTTAAATACAACAGTTCCTTCTTCAGTAAGCTCAACTCCTTTATTGCTCCGATTTAGAAGCTTTACTCCAAGTTCATTTTCTAAACTTTTAATCTGACCACTAAGGCCAGGCTGGCTAATATGTAACTCACTTGCAGCCTTAGACATGCTATTATGCTTTACAGTCATATAAAAGGATTCTAGATATTCAAGGTTCATATATTCACATCCTAAAAAAATTATTGATTAGTCCTATAATAAGTATACATTATATCTAGGTAAAAGGAAATGTTATACTGCATAGCATATCCCTTCTGTTAAATTATCTACTTACATTGTATACTATTGATATATAATTAACAAAGGCGATAATATAAAATTTTAAGGGGGAAGAAAAAATGAAGAGAAATGAAAGAATAATTGGATGGATAGGAGTAGTTCTGGTATTAGTTTTAGGAAAGAACCTTCTAGCAAATGATATGTTGTTTTTTAGGTTATTGGTAGGACTTGGTATAGGGTATGCGCTATCTAGATCATATGCAGGTTTTGCTGGTGCAGCCAATCGTGCCTTTAGAACAGGATCAACTAAGCTAATGAGATCTTTAATGGGATTATTCATAGGAGCATCATTAATCACAATAGCCTTTATGTTTTCAAGTGAACCAGGGGATTATAACATGTTTGTAAATCCCATAAACCTTGGCTTAATTTTTGGAGCAGCCTTATTCGGTTTCGGTATGGCATTTTCTTCTTGCTGTGCATCAGGAGTATTTACAGATTTAGTTACAGGTTTACCAAGAGCAATTATAACATTAATATTTTTCTCTGTAGGTGCTTTCGTAGCATACCCTGTTGGGAAATTATCCATAGTTAGTGACTCATGGTTTTCATCAGCAACAGGAGCAGAAGGTTCAGGCGGTGTATTCTTCCCTGACCTATTTAAGTGGGACGGTACAGGCGGTTATTTAGGAGCATTTATTTTAACACTTGTACTGGCTGGTATAGTTGTATGGATATCTTACCTATATGAAAGAAGCCGTAAAGTAAATAATACCTACACAGGCGTATTATCAGAAGATGTACAAGATAAGCCAGATGATTTTGATAGCAAGGATTATGAATTATTAAGTGAAACAACTTACCATAGATTATTTGCAAAACCTTGGACATTAAGGCAAGGCTTTAGCCTTCTTACAGCAATGTACGCTATACTTTTAGGTGTTACAAAAAGTGGTTGGGGAGTATCAGGCCCATTTGCTATTTGGTTTGGTAAATTCCTTATGATCTTTGGTGTATCACCAGAAGCCTTATCCTCATATTCAACTATATCTGAAGAAGCACTTACAACACCATTTTTCCAAAATGCAGTTACAGTGCAAAATATGGGAATAATGCTTGGAACCTTACTATTCTTACTTACAGCTGGTGAGTTTAAGAAGATGTTTACAGCAGAGCTTAAAATTACTGGAAGAGAAGCAGCATTATTTGCCCTTGGAGGATTCGCAATGGGTGCTGGAACAAGATTTGCAAAAGGATGTAATGCAGGTGCTTTATTTACACCAATTGCTAACTTTTCACTTGCAGGATGGGTTTTCCTAGTAGCTATGGTTGGCGGAGCATATATTGGGAATACATGTGCTAAGAAGTGGGCAAAATAAGAAGACTTTTTAAGGAGGAAACATTAATGAGTAAGAAAATTTTAATTGTAGGCGGTGTAGCTGGGGGTGCCTCAGCTGCTGCTAGAATAAGAAGAATTGATGAATCAGCTGAGATTATAATGTTTGAGCGTGGTCCCCATGTTTCATTTTCCAACTGCGCCCTGCCTTATCATTTAAGCGGAATAATAGAAGATAGTGAAGATCTGGTTCTAATGAACCCAGATCAATTCAAAAATCAATATAATATAGATGCAAGGGTTAATAATGAAGTTATAAGTATTAATAAGGAAGAAAAGAAAGTTGTAGTTAAGAATGTTCTTACAGAGGGTACTTATGAAGAGTCCTATGATAAGCTTATTTTATCACCAGGGGCTAACCCAGTTCTTCCAAAGAGCATAAATGGTATAGGTAACCAAAATGTATTTGTAGTAAGAAATGTTGTAGATATTAGGAATTTACAATCCTATATAGAAGATAATGATGTTAAGGATACAGTTGTAGTCGGTGGAGGTTACATTGGTGTTGAAGTAGCAGAAAACTTAAGACTAGCGGGTAAGAATGTTAGCCTAGTTGAATGTGAAAGACAAATTATGAACCCTATTGACTATGATATGGCTCAAATCCTTCATAAGGAAATGATGGACCAGGGCGTTAACCTAGTACTTGGTGATGGGCTAGAAAAGGTTAATGAGGCATCAGTTGAACTTATGTCAGGTAAAGAAATAAAGGCTGAGCTAGTTGTTATGGCCATAGGAGTTTATCCAGAAACCACACTTGCTAAAGAAGCAGGACTGGAAATAGGAGAAACAGGCGGTATTAAGGTAGACCGCAATTACCTAACATCTGATAAGGATATCTATGCAGTAGGTGATGCTATAGAGGTATATAATAGCCTTACTAAGGAAGCTGCTAGATTCCCATTAGCAGGGCCAGCCCAGAGACAGGCAAGGGGAGCAGCAGACCATATCTATGGTATTCCTCATAATAATAAGGGACTTATTGGATCATCAGTAGTTCAAGTATTTAATATGTCAGCCGCATCTACAGGTCTTAATGAGAAGGCAGCTAAGCAAGCTGGTATACCATATGATTTTGTATATATTATACCTGGTGACAAGGTTGGACTTATGCCAGACAATAGTCCTCTTCACTTTAAACTCCTATATGAATACCCAACAGGTAGAATCCTAGGCGCCCAGGCAGTAGGTCAGGGTAATGTTGATAAAAGAGTAGATATTATAGCTACAATGATTACTATGGGTGGAACACTAGAGGATCTTAAGGAATTAGAATTATGTTATGCGCCGGTGTTTGGAACTGCTAAAGATGTAGTTAACCATGCGGCCTTAGTAGGACTTAACCTACTATATGGTAGATTTAAGCAGGTACCAGTTTCTAAAACTAGGGAGCTTGTTGAAAGTGATGCATTTATCGTAGACGTAAGAGAAAAAGAAGAATTTGAACAAGGTCATCTTATTAATGCAGTTAATATTCCATTAAGTGAACTTAGATCAAGGGTAGATGAAATACCTAAAGATAGGCCTGTCTACCTACACTGTCGTTCAAGCCAAAGAAGTTATAATGCAGTACTTGCCCTTCAAGGCTTAGGATATGACAATGTGTACAATATGTCAGGTTCTTATTTAGGAATATGTAATTATGAGTATTTTGAGGATCAGGTAAGTGGAAGAGATAAGATTGTAACAGAGTACAACTTCCAGTAAAGGTTGGTAAAATGAAAAACAAACTAAACAAAATAGATGTACTTGCACTAGCACTGGGATCTATTATAGGTTGGGGATCCTTTACACTTCCAGGTTCAAAATTTCTACAGGAAAGTGGTATTATTAGCACTGCTATCGGGTTTATACTCGGTGGCATTGCTATTATTTTTATACAAAAAGGATATCATATAATGATGAGCACCCACCATGAGGATGGGGGAGAATTTTCCTATACCTATGATAAGATGGGGAAAGCTAAGGGATTTATAGTAGGTTGGTCCCTAATTCTATGCTACCTAAGTATGATTCCACTTAATGCAACAGCTTTTGTGCTTGTTATTAAAAGATTATTTGGTTCATCAGTAGAATTTGGTTATCTGTATGAAGTAGCAGGCTACCCTGTCTATATATCAGAAATTATAATGGCAAGTTTAATTATACTTTTATTTGCCTATATTAATATAAAGGGCCTAAACTTAAGCTCTAGGGTGCAAAACATAATGATTTTACTTATGGTAGTTAATATAGTTATTGTCTTTTCATATATGTTTGTAACTACAGATAGAAGTTTATTTGTAGATACATATATTAATAACTACAGCTTTAGTTTTAGCCAGATAGCAAGGGTGTTTGCTATAGTACCTTTCTTATTTGTGGGCTTTGATGTAATACCCCAGGTAACTACAGACCTTGGCTTTGAACCAGAGAAGGCATCTAGGATGGTAGTGCTAGCTATTATTTCTGGTGTTTTGTTTTATAATGTATTAAATATAACAACAGGTTTAGTATATACACCAGAGCAGGCTATCTTAGAAGAGTGGGCACTTGGAACCGCAATATTGGATAATATGGGCTATATAGGCTTTATACTACTTGTAATATCTCTTGCTGGTGCAGTAGCAGGGGGAATTAATGGTTTTATGCTAAGTAGTAGCAAATTAGTAGGAGCCCTATCTAGCTATAAGCTAATACCAGATAAGTATCAAAGTGTTAATGATAATCATGTCTTTCATAATGGAATTAAGCTAGTTGCACTAGTTAGCCTAATTGCACCTTGGTTTGGAAGGGAAGTTATTATATATATTGTAGATATGTCCTCGTTTTTAGCAGCAGTGGCATATTTTTATGTATGTTATATAGGAGTAAAGAATTCAAGGGGCCTAGATAAAACCTTATCAGCCATAGGAGGGATTTTTAGTATAACATTTATGCTCCTACTAATCTTACCAGGATCGCCAGCTAGGCTAAGTGGCACATCTATGCTTTTTATGATTGTATGGTCCTTAGTAGGCCTTATATATTACAAAAAATATGCAAGCCTTGACAATATAGATAGCTGATTTATAATATAAGTGTGCCATATATAGCACTTTCGCAAGCATAAGTTGAGCGTGGTGCATATGGCACACTTTACTTTATGGTAAGTATATTAATATAAAATTATTATAGAGAGGATTAGGCTATGGGAAAA
>JAAYSX010000025.1 GCA_012518255.1 Candidatus Epulonipiscium sp.
AAACTTAAAATTTTCGGTGACAATGCGTTTATGGGACACACTCGTTCCCATTTCGAACACGTAAGTTAAGACATAAACGGTCGATGGTACTTGTCTGGAGACGGACCGGGAGAGTAGATGGTTGCCGAATTATGCGGGTGTAGTTCAATGGTAGAACGGCAGCCTTCCAAGCTGCATACGTGGGTTCGATTCCCATCACCCGCTTTATACATAAATAGAAGGTCGGACTATCATTGATGGTCTGATTTTTTATTTGAAAAATATAGTTAAATTGTTATAATGTAAAAAGTTACCTTAGGGTATTATGTATTAAATTGAGGAAAAAGGACAAAGTATTATCGAGTGGTTGAGAAATTGAATTAATTAAGGTGGGTATAAGGTGATGTACTACGTAAGATATAATGGTTTATAATAATCTTAAGAAGATAATTATAGGATTATAACTTTGGACCTAAGAAAACCACTTAAACTACTCAAACCACTCAGGCATACGCAGCTTTTTATCAACCCACGTAAAAGGTGCGTATGCTTATAAGATTTATCAAATGCTATTATAAGGCCTGGGATCTTAATAGCTTAACATAAATACAAAAAACCATGAGCAAATAATAACTTTATTTGCCATGGTTTTTATTGTTAAAAAGATTATTTTGGATAATTTAAATTTTTATCCTCTAATTTATATAAGGTGCTATTTAGGAATTTATTGGACTGATAACGTGCCATAGCCAAGTTCATATCCAGGTAATTACCGCAGTCCTTTGCAGATGCGCCAGGTACATCATCATTAAAATCCCTAATAAATTCGAAGGTACTTGTAATTAAAGGAGCTACTTCTTTTGATGATAAATCACCTTTCATTAAAAGATAAAATCCAGTACGGCAACCCATTGGGCCAAAATAAATAATATCATTTCCATATGTGGAGTGATTGCGGAGGAAAGTAGCAGCCAAATGCTCAATAGCATGCATTTCGTCAGTATGAAGCACAGGCTCAATGTTAGGTGCCGTCATTCTTATATCATAAGTTGTAATAGGGTAATCATTAACATAATCAATCCTTGATACATATATACCTGGTAAAAGATCTAAATGATTAATTGTAAAGCTTGTAATCTTATCCATTGTTATTTCTCCTTTTATTGTAGTTTTTAATTATTGCTATCATTATAATTTGTAACATCCATACTAGCTATTTTCTGAATTGATCTTGGCAGAGCATCCTTAGAATTTTTCCAAGGAGCATCCTTGTTTCTATAATCATATTTATCTATAAACCATGATAATTCTTCTTCTATCCGATCTATATTCTCCTTTGTTAAAGGTATAATGATATTATAAAATTCATCTAGGGTATTTCCTGATAGCTTTCTAGGTGCCATATCAAGAAGGGCTGCAAAATGGGACAGGCAAAATCCATTACAGGACTTTACAAGTTCAATAAATTTAGGGTCCTTTTTCCAGACCAAAAACAAGGTATCTAAGTAACGGTTCATATCCCTATCAATTTTATCACATATATAGCAGTTACTTTTATTTTCAGAAATAAATTTTGAAATATTATTTTCAGTTTCCTTCTTTTTAAAGATAGAAAGTTTGCTAACTGATTCCCTGGGACTATTAGCCTCCAGTAAAGGATCAAGGGTCTTTTTGAGCTCCAATAAGTGCGTATGCATCATTAGGGCCAAGCCTAGCCTATTGCCATGTTCATATAATAGTTTATAATGATTAGAGCAGAATCCTAATTTATTGGTTTTTTCCCTGATATTATCAGCCATATATGCAGATCCAAGCATAAATTCAAGGGCTTCATTTTCCATATTATTATAAATAAAGCAAAATGGGCATTCATGATTAGAATGGAAGGCATCTATTAGGGGAATGGTGTAAATATTGTCTTTCACAGTATCATCTCCTTATACATTATATTGTAACATAAAATAAATTGTATTTTAATCATAAAAGGTGATAGAATAGCAATGATGAGAAATAATCTATCTTGCTAGGAAGGTGATGGACTTTATGAAAAACTCAGTAGTTATAGAACATCTGGATAACTTTGACCTAAAGCAAACACTAGAATGTGGTCAGATATTTAGGTATGAAGAAGTTGCGCCCCATACCTATACAGTTATTGCAAAAAATAAGAGGATAAAGCTAACACATAAGCCAGAAAGCACAAGCCTAATTATTCATAATATAAAGCTTTCAGAATATGAGCAAATATGGAAGGAATATCTAGATATAGAAACAGATTATGGTAACATTATTAGGGAAATATCTAAGAATGATTCCCATATGAAGAAGGCTACAGATTATGGAAGTGGAATTCGTATATTAAGGCAGGATACCTGGGAAATGATAATTACCTTTATTATATCCCAGAATAAGGCAATACCACATATACAAACATGTGTTAATAACCTATGCCAGGCATTTGGGGAAGCTATTGTGGACGCAGAAGGAGAGACTTATTATGCCTTTCCTACCCCGGAAGAGCTATCTAAAGCTACAGAGGAAGAGATACGGGAATGTAAGGTAGGCTTTAGGGCACCTTATATTATGGATGCATGTAAGAAGGTTATGGATGATACTGTGGTTATAGAAGCATTACCAGGTATGAGTACTGAAGAGGCCAAAAATACACTTATGCAAATAAAGGGAGTTGGGGAGAAAGTAGCCCACTGCGTACTTCTCTTTGGGCTTAATAAAACGGATACATTTCCAACAGATGTGTGGATAACACGGGTAGTACAAGAAATATATTTTAATGGAGACCAGATAAGCAAGAAAGATATTATAAAATTTGCAGATGAAAGATATGGGGAATATGCAGGATATGCACAGCAATATTTATTTTATTATGGCAGGCAAACAGAACTTGATAAAAGGGCTAAATTAAGTAAAATGAAGAAAAAATGAGTAAAATAGAGTAAAACAATCATAATGCTTGTAAACACAGTAAATTAAAGCTTGCATAATAAAGGTAAATCTCATAAAATTAGACTCATGTTAGCACTCGTTAACGGTGAGTGCCAGTAATAAGAAATTATAATAATGGAGGGAAATACAATATGAAACTTAGACCTTTAGGTGATAGGGTTGTAATTCAACATTTAGAAGCGCAAGAGGTAACTAAATCTGGTATTATTCTAACTGGAGCGGCTAAAGAAAAACCAGAAGAAGCTGTAGTTGTAGCAGTAGGACCTGGCGGATTAGTAGACGGCGAGAAAGTAGAAATGGAAGTTAAAGTAGGGGATAAGATTATCTACTCCAAGTATGCAGGTACTGAAGTAACTATGGACAACGAAGAATATGTAGTTGTACGTCAAGAAGATATTTTAGCAATCGTAGAATAATTAAAGGAGTGTAATATATAATGGCAAAAGAAATGAAATTCGGATTAGAAGCAAGGCAAGCACTTCAATCAGGAGTTGACCAACTTGCTGATGCAGTTAAAGTTACAATAGGTCCAAAAGGCCGTAACGTAGTTTTAGATTCACAATTTGGCACACCAACAATTACAAATGATGGTGTTAGTATAGCAAGAGAGATTGAACTTGAAGACCCATATGAAAATATAGGAGCTCAGCTTGTAAAAGAAGTAGCAACTAAAACAAATGATGTAGCAGGTGATGGTACAACAACAGCAACAGTACTAGCACAAGCAATGATAGCAGAAGGTCTAAAAAATATTACTGCAGGTGCAAACCCTATAATTGTTCGCCGTGGTATGCAACAAGCAACTGATACAGCAGTTGAAGCTATTAAAGGTATGAGCCAGCAGATTGACAGCAAAAATCACGTAGCTAGGGTAGCAGCAATATCAGCTGGAGATGATGAAGTTGGTAATTTAATTGCAGATGCTATGGAAAAGGTATCAAGTGACGGTGTAATTGCTGTAGAAGAATCTAATACAATGGAAACAGAATTAGAAGTAGTTGAAGGTATGCAATTTGACCGTGGTTACTTATCACCATATATGGTAACAGATACTGAAAAAATGGAAGCTGTATTAGAATCACCATACATCCTTATAACAGATAAAAAGATTTCAAATATGCAAGAATTGCTTCCACTACTAGAACAAATCGTAGAAACAGGATCTAGACTACTAATAATTGCAGAAGATGTAGAAGATGAAGCACTTGCAAACCTTGTTGTAAATAAATTACGTGGAGCATTTAACTGTGTTGCAGTTAAGGCACCAGGATTTGGCGATAGAAGACATGAAATGCTTCAAGATATTGCAACATTAACAGGCGGAACAGTAATATCAGAGGAAGTAGGCTTAGAGCTTAAAGATGCAACACTTGCCCAATTAGGTAAGGCTCAAACTGTTAGGGTAGAAAAAGAAAATACTATCATAATCGACGGAGCAGGCGACGAAAAAGAAATCGAAGATAGAATAGCAAAAATCCGTAGACAGGTAGAAGATAGTTCATCCGAGTTTGACAAGGAAAAGTTACAAGAACGTCTTGGAAAGATGTCAGGTGGAGTAGCAGTTATTAAGGTTGGAGCAGCTACAGAAACAGAAATGAAAGAGAAAAAGATAAGAATAGAGGACGCACTTGCAGCAACAAGAGCAGCGGTAGAAGAAGGAATTATTGCAGGTGGCGGAAGTCCCTATGTTCATATCACCAAAGAAATCAAAAAACTTTCACAAGATTTAAGTGGTGATGAAAGAACAGGTGCAAAAATAGTTGAAGTAGCACTTGAAGCACCCCTAAAAAATATTGTATCAAACGCAGGTTTAGAGCCAGCAGTTATTATAGATAAAGTTAGGGAGTCAGACCTAGGTATGGGATTTGACGCTCTTAAAGAAGAATATGTAAATATGATAGACGGGGGAATTATTGACCCAACAAAAGTAACTAGAATTGCACTACAAAATGCAACATCTGTAGCATCCACATTCTTAACAACAGAATGTATAGTTGCAGATACATCAGAACCAGAAGCAGCTATGCCACCAGGTGGAATGGGCATGGGCGGTATGGGCGGAATGATGTAATAAGAAATTAAAAAAGAGCCTTTCATTTAATAGATGAAGGGCTTTTTTTGTGCCCATACATATTCTTACCTTGACATTATAGGATAACTTGTGTAACATATAAATAAAGACACCCCCCAGGGGTGGTGTATATTAAAAGATCTAAATACGAGAGGTGATTATATGAATCAAAAATTTGATGTAACAGGAATGACATGTGCATCATGCTCGGCTAATGTTGAGAAGACACTAAGCAAGCTTGAGGGTGTTAACTCAGTTAATGTAAACTTGCTTTCAAATAGTGTTACAGTAGATTATGATAGTGATGTTATGGATAACGCCAAGATTATTAAAACAATTGAAGATGCAGGTTATGGTGCATCAGAGGTGGTTAAGGATAATAAGCAAGCTAAGAAGGCAGAAGATAATACTAGCCTAATAGATAATGAAATAAAGGATTTAAAAATAAGGGTTATAGTATCCTTTATATTTTTAATACCATTAATGTATGTATCAATGGGGGAGATGTTTAATATGCCCTTCCCAAGTTGGTTATCAGGAACTGAAAATGCGCTTAGTTTTGCATTCACCCAGCTACTCCTTACAATTCCAGTAGTTTATGTAAATATAACCTACTATAAGGTAGGATTTAAAACCCTATTCCATAGAACGCCAAATATGGATTCCCTTATAGCATTAGGCTCCGGGGCAGCTCTAGTATATGGAATATTTGCTATATATAGAATAGGATATGGTCTAGGACATAATGAACTAGCAATTGTAGATCAGTATGCAGGAGACCTATATTTCGAAGCTGTAGCTATGATACTAGCTTTAATTACATTAGGTAAGCTCCTGGAAACAAGGGCCAAGGGCAAGACATCAGAAGCCATATCTAAACTTATGGATTTAGCGCCAAAAACAGCATCAGTTATTAGGGATGGCCAGGAGATTGAAATACCTATAGAAGAAGTAGAGATAGATGAGGTTATAATTGTAAGACCAGGACAAAGTGTACCAGTAGATGGAGTTATAATAGAAGGCAGTTCATCTGTAGACCAGTCAGCCCTAACAGGTGAAAGTATACCAGTAGAAAAGCATGAGGGAGATACAGTAATTTCAGCTACAATTAATAAAACAGGATCCTTTAAATTTAAGGCAAAGAAAGTAGGAGATGACACTACTCTATCCCAGATTATTCAATTGGTAGAAGATGCAAGCTCATCAAAGGCGCCTATTGCAAAAATGGCAGATAAAGTTAGTGCGATTTTTGTACCAGTAGTTTTGGTTATTGCAGTTTTGGCAACTATTGTATGGCTTTTAATGGGGCAATCATTTGAGTTTGCTATGTCAATTGGTATAGCTATACTTGTAATAGCTTGTCCATGTGCTTTAGGACTTGCCACACCAGTAGCTATTATGGTAGGAACAGGTAGGGGGGCATCAAATGGGATATTAATAAAATCAGCCCAGGCCCTAGAGACACTTCATGAGGTAGAATCAGTTGTACTTGATAAAACAGGAACAATAACAGAAGGAAAGCCAGTTGTAACAGATATAATAACATCAGATTCAATAAATGAAAGAGACTTACTTCATATTGCAGCAGCAATAGAAGGACCGTCAGAACATCCACTTGCAGAGGCTATAGTTCAAAAGGCAAAAGAAGAAGGGCTATCCTTTAAGGAGGCGGAAGATTTTAATGCAATTCCGGGGCGAGGGATTATTGCAGTAGTTGATGATGAGGAATATATAGCAGGTAATCTAGCACTTATGGAAGAAGAGGATATAGATGTAGGATCCCTCAAGGATAAATCTGATGAATTTGCTACTGAAGGTAAAACACCCCTATATTTTGCAGATGGTTATAAGGTACTTGGAATTATTGCAGTAGCAGACGTAGTTAAGCCAACAAGCCGTAAAGCTATTGAAAACTTTAAAAAAATGGGAATAGACGTTACCATGCTTACAGGAGATAATGAAAAAACGGCAGAAGCTATTAGAAAGCAATTGGATATCGATAAGGTAATATCAGAGGTACTACCACAGGATAAGGAAGAAGAAATAAGAAAAATACAAGAAAGTGGTAAGAAGGTTGCTATGATTGGTGACGGGATTAATGATGCGCCAGCTTTAGCAAGGGCAGATGTAGGGATAGCCATTGGAGCAGGAACTGATATAGCAATAGAATCAGCAGATATAGTCCTAATGAAAAGCGACCTACTAGATGCAGTAACAGCAATACAACTTAGCCATGCTACAATAAAGAATATTAAACAAAACTTATTCTGGGCATTTTTCTATAATAGTTTAGGAATACCACTAGCAGCAGGAATATTTTATACCTCATTAGGCTGGAAGCTTAACCCAATGTTTGGTGCGGCTGCTATGAGTTTAAGTTCAGTTTTTGTAGTCACTAATGCACTAAGACTAAAACTTTTTAACCCAGAATATTAATCTTATAAGGAGGGGCTATGAAGGCAGATAAGACAAAAACAACTAGGCTTTTAAAAACAGCAAGGGGCCAAATAGATGGTATTCTAAAAATGATAGAAGAAGATAGGTATTGTATAGATATCTCAAACCAGCTAATGGCCACTCAGGGGATATTAAGGAATGTAAACAAGGAAATTCTTCATGCACATTTAAATAATTGTGTAAAGGGATCTTTTGATAATGAGGAGCAAAAACAGAAGATTGAAGAGATTATGATGGTAATAAATAAATTAACCAAATAAGACAGGGTGCCTATGGCGCCCTGCTTTTGCTATGTTGGAAAGTAAGTGTGCCTATGTTATAATATATAGTAGAATAAAAAAAGGGGCGGAGAACATGATATTTAATGACGTTTTTAAGGAACAACTAGTAAAAGTAAAGCAAAGTGGAAAGACTACTGTTAAAAAAGCACTATTAATAGTAGCTGCTGTAATAATAGGATTTTTAGCCCTATTATTAGGAGGGGCATTCCTAGGGCCGATTGTAATTGTAGCGCTGGTTTTTGGTACAAGCTACTTAGTTAAGAGTATGAACTTAGAATATGAGTACATACTTACCAACAATGAGCTTGATATAGACAAGATCATGAATAAAGAAAGAAGGAAAAGATGTTTTACCATAGATATTAATGAAATTGATATTATGGCAAATATAAATAATGATATGTATAAGGCGCAGTTAGATAGGGCAGAAAAAACAATAGATGTTAGCAGCAATGAAGAAGATAAAGATATATATGCAATTATATTTATACTTGATGACGTACTAACTAAGTTGATTTTTGAACCAAATGAAGAAATGAGAAAGGCAATATATAGGCAAGCACCTTCCAAAGTACATCTATAAACAGAAACTCCCAAGATTTAATTAAATCTTGGGAGTTTCTTATTTCTTTATTTTACTGAGATGGATTATCTCCAAGTCCTAGGAAATTAATCATACACTTACTTAATTCAACGGCTTTTTCTTCTGACTCAGCCTCAGCAAATATACGAACTAAAGGTTCAGTACCTGAGAAACGGGCAATAACCCAGCTATTATCCTTAAAGTATACCTTAACACCATCAGCATAGCTTACCTTATCTATTTCAGTTGGGAATTCAGGAAGTTTCTTTTCAGTAAATAGCATATCATATAGCTCGTCCTTTTTGTCTGGTGAGAAAGAGTAGTTATACTCTACCATTTGGAAGTAACCATACTTACCGTAGATTTCCTCCAGCATATCACCTAGACGTTTACCAGTTACACAAATCATTTCAACTAGTAGACTAGCTGCAAAGATTCCATCCTTTCCTTTGATGTGTCCTCTAATTGTAAGACCACCACTACTTTCACCACCAATTAGGGCTTCAGATTCGTCCATCTTAGATGAGATATGTTTGAAACCAACTGGTACTTCATGGCACTCCTGGTTAAAGTCTTCTGCTATAGCATCTAGTAGATGGGTAGTTGCAATGTTACGTACTACATCACCTTCCCAGCCCTTATATTTTAGTAGATAGTAATATAAAAGAGCTAAAATATCATTGGGATGGATAAAGTTTCCACGCTCATCAATAATACCAAGTCTATCAGCATCACCATCTGTACCAATACCAAGATCATACTCTTTTTCAACAACCATATTTGCAAGTCTTGCAAGGGTATCAGCAGTTGGAGAAGGCATTCTACCACCAAATGTAGTATCGTGACGCTCATGAATCATATCCACTTCACATCTAGCAGTAAGAAGAATTGTTTGTAATGAGTTCTTAGAAACACCAAACATAGGGTCTACTAGAATCTTTAAATTCTTTTCGCGAATGGCATCAGTATTAATCATTGTTAGTATAGTATCGATATAGTCATTAAAAGGATTAACTTTAAGAATCATTCCTGATTCCACACCCTCTTCAAAATCTATTGTTTTTATATCTTCAGGATTAATATCTGCCATTAGTTCCTCAACTCTTATAGTTACATCTTCAACAGCATCCCTACCACCACGGGTAAATAATTTAATTCCATTGTATGATGCAGGGTTATGGCTTGCTGTTACTGCTATACTATAATAATTATCTAGTTCCTTAGTTGCAAACATAATTAGCGGAGTGGGAGCAATCTTATCAATAATTCTAACAGGAATATCATTAGCTGCAATAACCTCAGCAATCCACTGGGCTGACATATCAGATAAAAATCTCCTATCGTATCCTATAATAATCCCCTTTTCAATTACATCAGGATTATCCTTTCCGTCTTCAATCATCATATTAGCTACTGCCTGGGCAACTAGTAAAATATTTGATTTTACAAATTCGTCGCCTATGATGGCACGCCAGCCACCTGTTCCAAACTTTACCATATGCACATCTCTCCTTAATATATGTAAAATTTATTTATCAATTAGACCTCTTTTATAAGTATATCACCTATAGGAAACAATTGAAATATATTAATGTTGTTTTTTACTGCTTGAAGTTGTTAATTTTAAAACTTTGGAATTGTTATTACTAGATTACTATGTTAAAATAAAAGATAAATAATTTTCAAAAAGGATCTAGAAAATTTAAAAGGAGGTTTTTTATGGGAAAAAATCCGTTTTCTATTATTACACCAGAAATACAAGATTTAACAAATCTAGCCATTGAAAACAGCTCAATAGACCCAAATCTATATGCTAAGTACGATGTTAAAAGAGGTCTAAGAGATGTTAGCGGAAAGGGAGTTTTGGCAGGACTTACAGAACTTGCAGAAGTTAGATCTTACTACATTGTAGATAATGAATATGTTCCATCAGAAGGACAATTATTTTACAGAGGAATTAATGTAGAAGATATTGTAGCAGGATTTATGGAAGAGGATAGATTTGGATTTGAAGAAGTTACTTACTTATTACTATATGGTAAGTTACCAAATGAAACAGAGATAAGCCAGTTCAAGCAAATAATAGGTAATTACCGATCTTTACCTACATCTTTTGTAAGGGACATAATAATGAAAGCGCCAAGTACAGATATGATGAATACATTAGCCAGAAGTGTCTTAACCCTATACTCCTATGATGACCGTGCAGACGATATTTCACTTCCTAATGTTATGAGACAATCATTGCAGCTAATCTCACTATTCCCAATGTTATCCGTATATGGATATCAGGCACACAGGCATTACCACTGCGGAGAAAACTTAGTAATTAATACACCTGATCCTGACTTATCAACAGCAGAACTCATTTTACACTTATTAAGGCCAGATAGTCAGTACACGGAACTAGAAGCCAAAATATTAGATCTTGCTTTAGTACTTCATGCAGAACACGGTGGAGGAAACAACTCAAGCTTTACTACACACGTTGTAAGCTCAAGCGGAACAGACACATACTCATCAGTTGCAGCATCACTAGGCTCCTTAAAAGGGCCAAAACATGGTGGGGCTAACATTAAGGTAGTCCAGATGTTTGAAGATATGAAAGAAAATGTTAAGGATTGGAAGGATGAAGATGAGGTAGGAAATTACCTAAGAGATCTACTAAATAAGAAGGCCTTTGATGAAGCTGGGCTTATATATGGAATTGGCCATGCAGTTTATTCATTATCAGACCCAAGGGCCAAGGTATTTAAAGGATTTGTTGAGAAACTTTCAAAAGAAAAAGGAAAATCAGATGAATTTGAGCTATATAATCTAGTAGAAAACCTAGCACCAACAATTATAGCAGAGGAACGTAACATGTATAAAGGTGTTAGTGCTAATGTGGATTTCTACAGCGGCTTTGTTTATGAAATGTTAGAGATTCCAGTTCAACTATATACGCCAATTTTTGCAGTCTCTCGTATTTCAGGATGGAGTGCTCACCGTATGGAAGAATTAATTAATTCCAGTAAGATTATTAGGCCAGCCTATAAGAACGTTTCAAAATTCCAAAAGTATACACCACTTAAAGAAAGAGAATAATCAAACAGAAGAAATTACTATTAAAAAGGGAGATATCTCCCTTTTTTTATACATTATATACACAGTAAATTCCCAGTCTATAAAAACAAGTCTTGTCCTTATAAAGTCTATGCTTGGTATCTTGACAGTATCCTTTAATATGTGATAAAGTTAAAGAAATATTTTGGAGAAAAACCGTATATATAAAAAACTATTAACAATACATTAGGAGGTAAATTAATGTCTAAAATTATTAGTGAAGGGATTACCTTTGACGATATTTTATTAATTCCAGCATATTCCGAAGTACTACCTAATCAGGTGGATTTATCAACACAACTTACAAAAACAATTAAACTTAATATACCAGTTATGAGTGCAGGGATGGATACAGTAACAGAGACCCGTATGGCTGTGTCTATGGCAAGGCAAGGTGGAATAGGGATAATCCACAAGAATATGACTATAGAAGAACAAGCAGAAAAGGTAGATAGGGTAAAACGTTCTGAAAATGGAGTTATAATAGATCCATTCTATCTAAGTCCAGAGCACTATGTATATGATGCCAATGAACTAATGGCTAAATACCGTATATCAGGAGTACCAATTACAGAAGGTACAAAGTTAGTCGGTATCTTAACTAATAGGGATCTACGTTTCGAAACAAACTTTAACCGTAAGATCAAAGAAGTTATGACCTCCGAGAATTTAATAGTAGGAAAAGAAGGTACAACCCTATCAGAAGCTAAAGAAATACTTGGAAAACACCGTATTGAAAAACTTCCACTTGTAGATGATGATGGTAATCTAAAAGGACTTATTACAATTAAAGATATAGAGAAAGCTATTGTATATCCAAACTCAGCAAAAGATGAGCAAGGTAGGCTTTTAGTTGGGGCAGCTGTAGGAGTTACAGGTGATGTTATGGAAAGAGTAGAGGCACTTGTTAAAGCCCAAGTTGACGTTATTACAGTTGATACCGCACATGGACACTCTAAGGGTGTTATAGATACAGTTAAAAATATTAAAGAAAAATACCCAGACCTACAAGTTATAGCTGGTAACGTTGCTACTAAAGATGCAACTATTGCACTTATTGAAGCAGGAGCAGATGCCGTAAAAGTAGGAATTGGCCCAGGCTCAATTTGTACAACAAGGGTAGTAGCAGGAGTAGGAGTGCCACAAGTATCAGCAATACAAGACTGTGCAGAAGCAGCCAAACCATATGGAGTACCAGTAATAGCAGATGGTGGAATAAAATATTCTGGAGACCTAGTAAAAGCAATAGGAGTAGGAGCTAGCGTTTGTATGATGGGCTCTATGTTTGCAGGATGCGAAGAAAGTCCAGGAGAAACTGAGCTATATCAGGGAAGAAAATACAAAGTATACAGAGGAATGGGATCTATAGCATCTATGGAAAAAGGAAGTAAAGATCGCTACTTCCAAGCTGATGCACAAAAACTCGTTCCAGAAGGCGTTGAAGGAAGACTAGCCTATAAAGGAAAACTAGCAGATACAGTATTCCAGTTACTTGGAGGACTAAGAGCAGGTATGGGATATGCTGGTGCAAAAGACATTAAAACACTTAGGGAAGAAGCAAGATTTACGAGAATTACAGGTGCAGGCCTTAAAGAAAGCCATCCACACGATATTCAAATAACCAAAGAAGCGCCAAACTATAGCGTTGAATATTAAAATAAAGAATTAGGAGGCTTACACTAATGGAATATGAAATAGTACTAATTATAAATCTAGGCGGATCAAACAACCAAATGCTTGCACGCACCGTAAGAGATAACCATGTATACTGTGAAGTTGCGCCTTATGGTATTACCAAAGAAGAACTTAAAGATAGAAACCCTAAAGGTATTATCTTCTCAGCTATCAATATAGAAGAAGCCAAAGAAGAAAACAAAGAAATTATAGAAGATGTAAAGGACTTAAACATACCAGTAATGTTTACAGATGGAATAGAAACAGAAGAAGATAATAAACTACTTCAAGACTTTCTATATAATAGCTGTAAATGTGATAAAGGCTGGAAAATGGAAGACTTTGCAAATAACTCCATAGAGCAGTTAAGAGAAAAACTAAAAGGTAAAAAAGTACTCTGCGCTTTATCAGGTGGGGTAGATTCATCAGTAGCAGCAGTATTAATCCATAAAGCAATAGGCAAAGACCTAACCTGTATATTCGTTGACCATGGCCTACTTCGTAAAAACGAAGGAGACGACGTAGAAAGAATATTTGGACAGGAATTTGATATGAACCTTATAAGAGTTAACGCCCAAGATCAATTCCTAGATAAATTAAAAGATGTATCAGACCCAGAAAAGAAAAGAATGATAATAGGCGAAGAATTCATTAGAGTATTTGAAGCAGAAGCAAAGAAAATAGGAAAAGTAGACTTCCTAGTACAAGGAACAATCTACCCAGATATAATAGAAAGCGGAACCAAAGAAGAACTAGCCGTTAAATCCCATCATAATGTAGGAGGCTTACCAGACCATGTAGACTTCAAAGAAATAATAGAACCACTAAGCATGCTATTTAAAGACGAAGTAAGAGATGTAGGTCGGGCAATAGGGATACCAGAATTCCTAGTAGCACGCCAGCCCTTCCCAGGACCAGGACTAGCAATTAGAATTATAGGAGACATCACTGAAGAAAAATTAGAAATTCTAAGAGAAGCAGACCACATCTACAGAGAAGAAGTAGCAAAAGCTAACCTAGACAAAGAAATCTGGCAATACTTTGCAGTACTAACAGACCTAAAAACAGTAGGAGTAACAGACAACAAAAGAACCTATAGCTATACACTAGCACTAAGAGGCGTAACATCATCAGACGGAATGAGCGCACAGTGGGCAAGAATACCCCACGACGTACTAGCAAAAATGTCAGA
>JAAYSX010000026.1 GCA_012518255.1 Candidatus Epulonipiscium sp.
ATAAAAAGGGCAGGTGCAGATATTATAATTACTTATTTCGCAAAGGAGTATGCAAAAAAAGGATAATAATTAAGGAGGGGCTATGGAGTATTATGAGGTTATAGCAAGACTGTTATTAGCAATAATTATTGGTGGGGCAATAGGCTATGAAAGACAATATAAGAATAGGCCAGCAGGATTTCGTACTCATATCCTGGTATGTGTTGGAGCAGCTGTAGTTTCTATGACCCAGGTTTACTTGGTGCAAGAAACTATAACATTAGTTCTAAATAACCCAGAGCTATCAAGTGCAATAAGGTCAGATGGAGGTAGGATGCCCTCCCAGGTTATAACAGGAATAGGTTTTTTGGGGGCAGGTACAATTATACGGGATAGAGGATCCATAAAAGGGCTTACTACAGCAGCTACCGTATGGGTAGTAGGTTGTATAGGCCTATCAGTGGGATATGGTTACTATTTATTAAGTATTGTTGCAGGAATATTAGTATTTCTTATTCTTGTATCACTAAAAAACTTAGAAAAAAACATATTAAAGCGTGGAGATATACTAGAAGTTGATATTACATATCAAGATAAAACAGAGGTAAGTGAATTCTTTAGGGCCTACTTTAGTAATAATAATATAAAGGTTAAAAATATAGAATATATATTAAATGATGAGTTAGATGAAGATGATATAGGAAAAATGGAGGGCCTTGTTAATGGTAAATACACCCTTCTAGTGCCTAGACATATATCTAGTAGTGATGTCCTATATAATATGTTAAAGCATGAATTAGTTTTCAAGGCCAAGCTGGAGGATTAGATCCTTATATATATCATCTATACTTAATCCGGCATATAGTTTATCTAGAATATCCTGATAATTATTAGTGATTTGTGAGAACTTATTAAGTTGGTCTTCCTTATTAGGGCTATTTAAAACTAGGCTACGGACCTGATCAAGCAGCATAATTAATGCTGAGTATTCAGGGCCAAGTAAATCTTCAAGGTCTCTACTAATAGCCTTACTTAAACCGGGAACCTTAGCACTAGTAGATAGGCTAACTTGTAGGTCACCTTGATTAAAACTAGCAGGCACAATAAAATCACTAAGAATCCCATTACTAGCAATATTTGAGAAAATATTAAGAGATTCAGCGTCTAAGGCAATTTGTTCATTAAGATAGCTATCATCAGTAGCAGCAAATACAAGATAAGCAGCAGTTAGGTCTTCCTTGCCCCTATACTTAGCTTGAAACCATGAAAGAGATGAGTTGCTCTCCAGCAATTTCTGAAGAGTTGGTACAATATCAGGAGCAATAATCCTTACCATGGCACCAGATTCTAGGAGCTTATGGATCCTTCTAGCAGCAACACTACCACCACCAATAACAATACAAAGCCTATCCTTAAGATTTAGAGATATAGGATAAAATTTATTCAATAGAAACACCTCCATTATTAGTTAAGTAAGGGGAGTATGTCCTATATACCACAAGCACAAGCAAGCTTGTAAAAGTGGTATATAGGATATACTCCCCTTTAGTTTAGTAAACAAATCATACAATAAAATATGAAGTACAGTTGAAATATAAAAGAGAAAAATTAAGAATTAAGAATTAGTCCATAGAGAAATGTCATAAGTCATATGCGTTTCATCATAAGCTTTTTCCTAAG
>JAAYSX010000116.1 GCA_012518255.1 Candidatus Epulonipiscium sp.
AAACACAAGAATTAATATTAAAAAGTCTATAACTGCTCCAATAAATCTCCTTGTAAAATAAGTAGATTCCATTCCGCACCCCCTAAATATTCCGCTTTAATTGTACAAAAAAGGAGTATAAACTATGACGACTAGCACCCTTGCTACAATTTATTTTTTTATTTTCTCCGTAGTGAAAGATTAAAGGTATGTGAAAAACAGGATGTAATTTCACTACATAGTTAGTAATATCTGATTTTCTTTTTAGTAAATTTGCTTCATCATTAATACTTGGCAAACCAAGCGTTATACCAGGTGCTTTTATCTGCATTATATACAATTCAGATTATGCCATGAATTCCCACAACTTTCATCTGATATAATTGCCTCTCACATCTCCATAAAGTGCTATAACATCTTAGCTTAAAACTTTGGATTTTGTTATCAACTTTATTATAGTTATATAAACACTTTGACCACTTATGTAGTATAGTAGGAGCTCTCCGACATTAGTCCAAAGCTAAATCTATCGTCCATATTTTTTGAATTTCATCTGATTAATATGTGCTTCTTTAGTAGCATCATCCACTAAAGAATATTGTTGCAATTGCTGATATATATCATTTATCTCTCCAATACTTAGAATTTTTCTTAGTTCATATAAGTCCCTACGCATATATTCCATAAACTCTTCCCTTTTTATTACCCTTACAGTAGGGGAGTCTATATTTATTTTTTTTAGCGTACATCTTTCACTAAATACGATATATGACCTATATAAAAATTCATCATCCATTCCAATTATATTCTTTACAGCACTTATATGACCTCTATTTTGCCATATAGGATTATAAAATCTGAATTTCTGTCCATTTCTGAAAGTTTGAGTCCAGTTACGATCCTTTTCACTACCAAAAATCCAACCACTGTAATTCTTTGATTCAATAACATAAATTCCTGTTTCAGATATCATGATTAGGTCTATTTCTGTTGTTGATCCATCTTGCTTTGGTAAATATATATTAGCCAATAACTTTTTGTAAGTACCTAGTTTCTCAAGTTCATTAAATATAAGGAATTCCCCATATACTTTTTAATCCCATAAGGAATTGCTTCCATTATATCTGAAGCTATAAGTCCGTATTCTCCCTTATCACTTTCTGCTATATCTCCTGATAGACCATGAAGGTATACTCCTAATTTTGCTGCCTCGAAGGGCTCTAACCCTTGTCCTATTAAACTTGTTATTATTCCAGTTAGCACATCTCCACTACCTGCTGTAGCCATTCCTGGATTTCCTGTGTTATTTATATATATTTCCCCATTTGCATTGCTAACTATGGTTTTATTATCTTTTAAAACAACTACTAAATTATAGTCCTTGGCTAATTGTTTTGCATACAACTGCTTATTTTCTTTTATTTCCTTTATATCTTTATCTAACAATCTTGACATTTCCCCTAAGTGAGGAGTAAGTACAACAGGGGCTTTTTTCCCTTTTAGGATCCCTATATTTTTTGATATACAGTTTAGCCCATCCGCATCTATAACCATAGGTATATTTGTTCTCCTGATAACTTCCTCTACTAATCTTACCTTATCTTCATCTACCCCAAGGCCAGGTCCTAAGGCTATAGCATCCATACCATTTAGGTTAGTTAATATATCTTCAACGGATTCCTTTACAAAATGCCCTGTGCCCCTATCATATATTGGTTTTATTATTGCCTCTGTTAGCTTTATACTCATCACCAATTCTAAGGCCTCTGGAACTAGGCTATACACTAATCCTATCCCTGTCCTTAGGGCAGATTTAGAAGATAAATAAGGTGCTCCTGTCATCCCTTTACTTCCAGCTATAATTGCTACCTTACCATAATCTCCTTTATGAGTATTTACTTTTCTACTGCTAAGTAATTTTTTCACTTTCTTCACCCCCTTAATATCTTTTATTTTCAACCTAA
The DNA here is from genome assembly GCA_012518255.1 of Candidatus Epulonipiscium sp. Classification (GTDB taxonomy): domain Bacteria; phylum Bacillota; class Clostridia; order Lachnospirales; family Cellulosilyticaceae; genus JAAYSX01. Next base: position 1,944 of record JAAYSX010000116.1, read on the forward strand.
TCCTTACTTGCAAGAATATAAGAATAAAGCCAGTATCATAACTTAATTATGCTACTGGCTTATATGTTTTCAACCCTTAAAGGTTTTCTTCTTCTGTAACTGCTGCCTCACCCTTTACTTCATCTTCTAAAATCTTATCTTCCCGTACTCTAGGTTCTTCCTGGCTTTGTCCTTTTTGGGCTACTTTACCACCTAAAAATCCTGCTAGCATTGATTTTACATCAATCCCTAGTCCTTCTGTAAGCCCTTCTGTAATTTGGGTTGTTGATTTTGTAATATCCTCAACCATCTTAGATGAATTACCCTCACCGTACATAGTAATCTTATCAATACTTTCAAGTGGTTTAGCGACATTGGCTGCTATTTCTGGAAGTACTTTAAAGTACATTTCTAGTACAGCCGCTTCTTCCATAAGTTTCATAGCTTGGGCCTTCTTCTCTATACCTTCTGCCTCGGCAAGTCCCTTGGCCTTGATACCTTCTGCTTCTGCTAGGGCTAGGGCTTTAAGTCCTATAGCCTCTTGCTCTCTTGCTTCTCTTTCAGCTTGTGCTTGAGCCTTTAGGGCTTCGGCTTCTTGCAAGACTTCAAATTTCTCAGCTTCTGCTTCTTTTTGTCTTTCATATAACTGAGCCTCCGCCTGTTCTTGCCTTGCAAATCTTTCAGCCTCGGCTTTTTTCCTAATATTAGCTTCTAGGGTTCTTTCTTGTATAATAACTTCTCTTTCCTTAAGTTCTATTTCTTTTTCCTGTTTTGCTAGATTAGCATCTGCAGTCTTAATCTCTATTTCTTTACGCTGCTCTTCCTTTTGAATTTCATAGGCTGCGTCAGCTTCTGCACCCTTTGTATCTTCCATTTTTTTAAGCTCAGATTTTCTAATGGCTAGTTCATTTTTCCTTATAGCTATTTCTTGTTCTGCTGAAACCTGGGCATCATTAGCTTCTTTATCAGCCTTTGCCTGAGCTATCTTTACATCTCTTTGGGCTTCTGCCTTTACTATGGATGCATTCTTCTTAATTCTTTCTGTATTATCAATCCCTAGATCATTAATTACTCCATAATTATCTGAGAAATTTTGCACATTAAAGGATACTATTTCAATACCCATTTTCTCCATATCGGGGACTGCATTTTCTTCAACTCTAATGGCAAATTCCTTCCTATTGGAAATCATATTTTCTAGGGTCATTGTTCCAATTATTTCCCTTAT
>JAAYSX010000004.1 GCA_012518255.1 Candidatus Epulonipiscium sp.
TAGAAAAGGACCAATATAATTGGTCTTTTTCTTTACAAGATAATAAAATCTTGCTATAATTTGATTGTTACATAACTATTAACGAAAGTATTAATAAAATTAATATTTGGCAAATGTAAGAGGGGTGCTACATGAAACGTAATAAAAATATATATAAAAATTTGGGACGAAGAACACAGCAGCAGAATTTACTTATTATAGTTTCTGTAGTTGCTGCTATTATTGTAGGGATTTTTTTAGTTACAAGACCTAATGCCTATGAAGTTAAGCTAGGGGAAGAGGTGCTAGGTATAGTAAAAGGAGAAAGTGTACCAGAGGAAGCACTTGAAGTTGTGGCAGCTACACTTAGGGATAAGTACAAAACTGATGTAAGAATGATTATGGAGCCGGAAATTACACCGGTTCGTGCATCTAAGAAAAAACAAGTAACAGCTGACTACCTAATTTCACAAATAAAGAAAAATGTAGAGTATGAAATAAGAATGGTAGAGTTTATTGTTGATGGACAAAGCCAGGGAATATTTAAAAGTAAGGCAGAAATTGATGAGCTTATACAAAGAATTATAGATAACAATATGCCAGAAGAAATTAAAGATACAAACCATATTGTAGAAGCTAAGCTAGATGCACAGGTGGATTATAAGGATGTATATGTTAAGGAGGATAAGCTATCAGATCCTGAAGAGGTCTATAATAAGCTTACAAAAACCAGAGAAGAAGGGGAGGTATATACCCTAGAATCAGGCGATAACCTTTCAATAGTTGCAAGCAAAAATAACATGTCCATAGAAGAGCTACTTAAACTCAATCCAGGAATGGCAGAATCAACAGTACTACAGATAGGACAGGAGCTAAATGTTAAGATAAATAAACCTGAAGTTTCTATAAAGATTGTAGAGGAATATAAAAAAGAAGAAGAATTTATGCCTGAACCTATAATAACTGAGGATGCAGATAAGTTTGCAAGCTACCGTAGAACCATAGAGCCTGGAAAAAAAGGTAGAAAGGAAATAACCATAAATAACATATATATTGATGGTATATTAAAGGAAACTATTAATAAGGAAATTGATATTATTGATAAGGGCGAAAGTGAGAAGATAGTAGTAGGTATTAAATAAGGGCATTGGAAGAATATTATATTTGCTAAGATTGTTATTTCTGGTACAATATACACGAAGGTACATAGATTAATTTAGTGTATTGCATAAGGAGAATTATGAATGAACAATCAAAAAATAGTTATAGTAGAAGATGATATGGCAATTTCAGATATAATTAAATATAATGTAGAAAAAGAAGGATACATAGCATATACAGCATATGATGGTAAGGAAGGACTTGATTTAATTAATGAAGTTAATCCGGACCTTATACTTCTTGACTTAATGATGCCAAAAATGGATGGCCTGGAGGTATGCCGTAAGGTTAGAAAGACCAAAAACACACCTATTATTATGCTTACAGCTAAGGCTGAAGAGGTAGATAAGGTGGTGGGGCTCGAAATGGGAGCAGACGATTATGTTACTAAACCATTTGGGGTTAGGGAACTTATGGCAAGGATAAAGGCTAATTTAAGAAGGGTAGAAACAAGCGAGCCTAGCAAGAAGAAGGATGATCATATAATTGAAGAGGGAGATTTAAGAATAGATACTGCTAAATTTGAAGTAAGGAAAAAGGGAGAGGTTATAGAACTTACCCACCTTGAATTTGGTCTATTGAAGTTCCTAAGTTCCCAAAAAGGCCAGGTATTCTCCAGGGAAACATTACTTAGCAAGGTTTGGGGTTATGAATATTACGGGGATATTAGGACCATAGATGTAACTGTTAGAAGATTAAGGGAAAAGATAGAGGATGACCCTAGTAGAGCGGAATATGTACTTACAAAAAGGGGAGTAGGATATTATTTTAGGGGGTAGGCTTGTGACATCCAGTATACAATGGAAATTAGTTTCTATTTATTTATCAGTTGTTCTAATAGTAATGATAGCAAGTGGAAGCTACATACTTTACAATATAGAACAAAACCAATATGAAGATGTTCAAAAGCAGTTAAAACTAACAGCAGATACAGTAGAATTACAGCTAGACCTAAAAGGTGAGGAGTTCGCAAGTCAAGATAGGTTTGAATATATAGTTGATAAACTAAGAGAATCTATCTATCCTTATCAACAAGAGGTTTATATTATAGATACATATGGGAGTGTAATAATAGGGACGGGTAATAAATGGAAGCAGGGAAGCATTGTCCAATCGGGGGTTGTTATACAAGCCCTTAGTGAAAAACAGGGTGTTTTATCAGAAATACCAAGGTTTTTTAATTCATCAAGTGCAGCTGAGTTTATGGACTATGCCAAGCCTATACTCCATAAGGAAACCAAAGAACCAACTTATATCATATATGTAACAAGGGATACAAGTGAAATATATGAAAATATGCAAAAGATAATAGTTACAATGGGAATAGCATCAATTATAGCTATTATTATTACAGGTATATTGGGCTTTATATTTTCCAGGATGATTACAGAACCTATAAAACAGTTAACAAGAAGCGCAAAGGAGCTTGCATCTGGCCAGGTCCATAATAAAATCCCAGTTGAATCAGCCGATGAAATTGGTCAGTTAACGGGTAGCTTTAACTATATGGCCCAGGAGCTTAATCGGACTTTAGGCACCCTATCTAATGAAAAGACTAAGCTAGAAACTATACTCTCTCATATGGCTGATGGTGTGCTTGCCTTTGATAGTCAGGGAGTTCTAATCCATGCCAACCCTGCCACCTACGAAATTCTAGGCATAAGGCAGATGGATCATAGATTTGATTATATTTTCCCTGAAATAGGTGTAAGGGCATCCTTTGATAGCCTATTGGAACAGGAAACTTTTGATGTAAAAAGAATACTAATAGAATATGATAATAAATATATAGCCATACATTTTGCCCCTTATCAAAATATTGATGATAAGCCAGAGGGCATGGTTGTTGTGCTACAAGACGTAACTAAGCAGCAGAAACTAGATAAAATGCGCAAGGACTTTGTAGCTAATGTATCCCATGAACTAAGAACCCCCTTAACAACTGTAAAGGGATATGCAGAGACTCTAGCGGATGGCGCTGTAGAAGATCCAGAGCTTGCAGGGCAATTCCTGGAGGTTATTATAGGTGAAGTTGATAGGATGACAACTTTAGTTCAGGACCTATTAGAGCTATCACGCCTGGATAATAAGCAAATTAAACTAAACCTTGAGCATGTGGATTTAGCCGAAATAATAAACGAAATAGTAGTAGCCTATGATCTTAATGAAATTAAAAACGGTCAGGAAATAGTTGCTAGTTGCCATAGGGGGGAGATCATAGTAGAAGCTGACCCAGCTAGGGTAAAGCAAGTTCTACATAATATTATCTCTAATGCAATTAAATATAATACTGGCCAGGGCAAGATAGAGATTGCAACAAGTGATTATAATGAATATATAGCCGTAAGGGTAACAGATTCAGGGGTTGGTATTCCAGAAGAGGATATGTCTAGAATCTTTGAGAGATTCTATAGGGTAGATAAGGCACGCTCAAGTAAGATGAGAGGTACAGGCCTTGGGCTTGCCATAAGTAAGGAGATAATGGAGCTTCACGGAGGCGAAATATGGATCTCTAGTAAAGTGGGGAGAGGGACTGTTGTAACACTGTATTTTCCTAAAAAACACTAGTTTATTACACTGGAAAATAGATGTAAAACGATAGTAAATAGATTGTAATATGAGTGTAATAAACATAAGATATAATTAAGTTATATATGAAGTTATGATGGAAGGAAGGGGTTCGAAGTGAGGAAACGTATAACTTTATTATTGTTTATTATGTGTTTAATGTTGCCAAAAACAATATTTGCAAATACAGCAGTTAGAAATGCATCACCTATCCGTTTTAACCAGAACGAGTATGTTCGAATTACCCAACCAATTAGAGATAGAATGATAGTATTTGATAAACAGCTAAATGTAACTGGAGAAGCAAGATATAACGTAAAAATAACAATGCAATTATATAACAAGAAAGAAAATGCAAAGGCATTCCCGGCTAAACCATATCGTACTTATTATTTAGATCCAGTAGGTTTTAGCCAAACTTTTAATGAGCTAATTGAGTTAAGAGAGGGAGATAATAGGATTAGGATCATATACCAATATACCAATCCTCAAGGTCAAAGGGCAAGTGCCCAGACTGTAATCCATGTTACTAGGAAGTCGGCAGCGGAGAAGCATGCACTTAAAAACCTGCGTATTGATAATACAGGTATATTTACAGGACAATCAAAAAAATAAATAAAGCACTTAATTAGTAAGCTATGATAGGTGATAAATGTGGGAAAACGATATTTAAAAAACATAATATTAGTAATGCTTATCACTTTATCTATGTGGCAAACTAGTAAGCTATGGCTTGGCAATATGCCAGGCCTTAGTTTTTTTGGGAAGCCATTAGAAAATAATTTTAAACAGATAGAGCCTGAGTCTATATGGTTAGTTCCGGGTGCACCAGGAACTCTGGTATATCGCCTAGGAGAAGAAAATAGGGAATACCAAGTTGTTCGTGAGGAAATCGAAGATAGCATAAAATCACATATTAAATCTGGCAAGATAAAAGAGGATAAAGAATTAGGCTGGAAGGAAATATTTGAAAAGAAAGGGATATTATATCAGTATCCTATGCCACTTACTTATGGAGAAATTATGGGGGAAGATTCAACCTTTACACCAAAGGATAAATCTTCTATAAAAGACATAGACTATATATTTATACCCTTAGCAGATAACTATAGGGGAATTACAAAATGGGAATTGATTTCCACTAGCCAGGGCAAGATGATAACAGTAGAAATACAAGAAGCATTTGAAAGTATTAGGGCCTTTAGTGACTTGCTAAATGATGGGGTTCTTAATAATAAGGTTAAATACCAACCGACATTTAGTATGCTAGGATTTGATAATAAAAATATATTTTTGCCAATATCAAGTACGGATATGCCTATAGCCTACGATGTTCTGGAGTGGTATAATCCACTTGAAAATAAAGATGATATAAATAAGTTTAATCCCTATATTAATCACTATTTTTTGAATCCATTACTAAAAAAAGAAGAAGTAACAAGTAGTGGGGTACATATATTTTCAGAGCTAATGGAAGCGGTAGTTAAGTATTATCCAAGTGGGGTTTTTGAGTATTCTAATATTTCTGCTAGGAAAAATAGTGGCAAGATATCTAGGGTGGAGGCATACAATATTAGTCAGAATTTCTTGAATAAAAATGAGAGCCTCTCCAAAGAGATAAAAAACACCTTGTTTTTATCAAATGTGGAAGAAATAAAGACGGGTTACATATTTAACTACGATATGCGTATAGGTGGTGTGAGGGTATATCTATCAGAAGATGAAAGGGAAAGGCTTGGAATGGATCATATGGTCCAGATAAAGGTTGAAGGCAATGAAGTATCGAAATTTAGGTGGAATGCCAATGAATTAAGGGCCAAGAATAGAACGGGTTATTTTAAAATTAAATATACAGAGGCCATCAATAAGGTCCTAGAATATGTTGCAAGGAAGAATGAGCTAAACACCTTAGTTATAGATGATATGAAGTGGGTATACATGGTTAATGGCCCTGGTGAAGATGTGGATATAAGATGGATTATACTACATGATGATAATTGGTATAGCCCGTAATTTTTAGAAAGGATATATCTATGGACTGGACTAATGCAAAAAATAAATTAATAATTTTATTTTTAGGTATAAATATCCTGCTAGGTTGGGCAAACTATAGGAAAGTAACAAGTGCTTATGTACTTAAGGAAAGCCAAGTTCAGGATATTACCAATGTCTTAGAGCAGAATAATATCTTCATAGATTCTCCTATGCCTAAGAAGTATAAACCACTTCCTAAGATTACGGTGTTTCCCTTCCAAATAGACAGCAATACTAGAGAGGATTATGTTAGAAAGTTTTTAGGAACATTAGATGATGTGAAAGTTTCAATAAAAGCCTCAGATAACAGGGAAGGTAATCCCCAAAGGATTTACAGTAAGGGCGGGGAAGAAGTTATATTTGAAGGTGAAAGAATATATTACCATAACAAGGCCTTGAGGGTAGATGCTAACCTAGATGACTTAAATTTTGATGAGGCTAAGAAGTTAGCTAATAAGTGCTTAATACAATTAGGTTATTCTCCCAAGAAGATGCATCTACAATTAGGTAGTAATTCGGATAATTTAAGGCTTAATTACTTTGATAAGTACAAGGGGATACCAATTTTTGATAGTTATATAGGCATAACAATTAGTCCAGGTGGTATAAGTGAGGTAGAGATTCATAAGGTAGAGCTTGGAGAGGCAGCAGGCGGTAAGAAGGAGATTTATCCTATAGACCAAATCTTCTTTTACTTAATTAAGCTAATATCGGCAGATGAGCCAGTTTATATAGAAGATATTACAATTGGATATGGATTGGAGAACCCTAAAGGAGCTCATTTAATAGCGGAGAAGGCCTTGCCCTTTTATCAAATTACATTAAAAGGTGGAGAAACCTACCATATTAATGCCTATAGTAGCGGGATTAGGGAATAAGCACGGAAATAATCGAAAATTGTTTTGAAAATTCCTTTTTCTTGTTGTAAATTAGTGATACACTATGTTAAAATGTTAGTAGTGAAAATAGTATAAATCATAGGCAGTAAGCATTTAAGTATATAATAAGAGGTGTTAAAGTGAGTCAACTAATAATTAAAGGTGGCAATAAGCTTCAAGGTGATGTTATTGTAAATGGTGCAAAGAATGCGGCGGTAGCTATTATTCCTGCATCATTGCTTGTAGATGGAGTTTGTGAGATAGAGAATATACCCTATATAGATGATGTCATCAGAGTGTCAGAAGCTATTGATACTTTAGGAGTATCAACAGAATTTATAGAGAAGAATACCCTTAAGGTAGATGCAAGGGAAGTTTTAACATATGAAGCAACTGAAGAATGTGCAAGTAAGATAAGGGCATCATATTATCTATTAGGTGCATTACTTGGAAGATTTAAAAAGGTTAAGGTGGCACTTCCGGGTGGGTGCAATTTTGGTGTGCGACCAATTGACCAACATATTAAGGGGTTTGAAGCATTAGGAGCTACAGTAGTTGTAGAACATGGCATTATCCATGCTTGGGCAGATAAATTAATAGGCACGCAAATTTATTTAGACGTGGTCAGTGTAGGGGCGACTATTAATATTATGCTAGCTGCAGTTTTGGCTGAAGGAACAACAATTATTGAGAATGCTGCTAAGGAGCCTCATGTTGTAGACGTTGCTAACTTCCTTAATATGATGGGGGCAGTGGTTAAAGGAGCAGGTACTGATACTATTCGTATTCTTGGAGTTGAGAAATTACATGGTGGTAAGTATTCCATAATCCCAGATCAAATAGAAGCAGGAACCTATATGATGGCAGCGGCTATTACGGGGGGAGATGTTACTGTTCGAAATTTAATTCCAGAGCATATGGAATCTGTAAGTGCTAAGCTAATAGAAATGGGAGTAGTTATTGATGAGGGTGACGATTATATAAGGGTAAGGGCTCCAGAAACACTTAAACCAACTAATGTCAAAACTTTGCCACATCCAGGATTTCCAACGGATTTACAACCACAAATGGCAGTATTATTAAGTGTTGCTGAGGGAACAAGTATGATTGTCGAAGGAGTTTGGGACAATCGTTTTCAGTATATTGGAGAATTAAAGAGGACAGGTGCCCAGATTAATGTTGATGGACGTGTTGCAGTTATTGAAGGTGTATCAAAGCTAACATCAGCAAAGCTAACAGCAACTGATCTAAGGGCAGGTGCTGCTATGGTTATAGCAGGGCTTGTTGCAACAGGTGGAGAAACCATAATTAATAATGCCCAGTATATTGATAGGGGTTATGAAGGCATACAAGAAAACCTAGTAGCCTTAGGTGCAGATGTTAGAAGGTCTGTAGATGAGGATAAAGATAGGAAATTATGTGATAATGTAATAGAAATAAATTGTAAGCAAGCATAGTATAAGGAGTAGTAAGATGAAACTTATTTGCAAGGGCAAAACCAAGGACGTGTATGATCTAGAAAATGGCAATTACTTACTTAAATTTAAGGATGACGTAACAGGAGAAGAGGGAGTATTTGACCCAGGAGCTAATACTGTTGGATTAACTATGGAGGGTGCAGGTAAGGCAGGCCTTAAGTTAACAAAGTACTTCTTCGAAAAGATAGAGGATGCAGGTATAGCAACCCATTATGTAGGAGCAGATATTGATAAGGCTACAATGACAGTAAAGCCTGCAAAAGTTTTTGGAAATGGGCTTGAGGTAATCTGCCGTTATAGGGCGGTAGGTAGTTTTATGAGGCGCTACGGTATGTATGCTGAAGAGGGACAGCCCTTGGATGCCTTTGTAGAAGTTACTCTTAAGGATGATGAAAGGGAAGATCCACCTATTACTAAGGATGCACTTGAAATGCTTGGTATACTAAAGGAAGATGAATATGACTTACTTAAGGACTTAACTATAAGAATAAGTGATATCATCAAGGAAGAGTTAGCTAGCAAGGGTATGGAGCTATATGATATTAAATTAGAATTTGCCAGGATTGGTGATGATGGGCATATTGCCTTAATAGATGAGATTTCAGGTGGCAATATGAGGGCTTATAAGGATGGTCAATATATAGAGCCTATGGAATTAGAAAGATTAATGTTAGAATAATACATAAAAGAGTCTAAAGGAAATTTCCTTTAGACTCTTTTATGTAAGTGGAGAAGTATTAGCCAATAGCTAGGTCTAATACTTCATTAGCTTCATCTTCACTAATTTCTCTAATTAAGGCCATTTCGCCAGTTAGGAACTTACGGGCATTAGTGAGCATCTTCTTTTCTGTTGCGTTAAGTGCTTTCTCTTTATTAAGACATACTAAATCCCAAATAACCTCAGCACTTTCTTCTAAGCTACCAGACTTTATCTTATCCATATAAATCTTGTATCTTTGCTTGGGTGGAGTAGACTTAGTTGTGTGTGGTTCTTTAGTGGGTAAATCTGATAAGATATTATCCAGGGTTGCTGGATCACTGATTAAACGAAGATTGGATTGTTTAATTTTAGAGGCAGGAATCATAATTTGCATATCTTGAGTAAACATCTTTATAATGTAGTATTGTTGCTTCTCGCCTAGAAAATCTCTTTCCTCTATACTCTCTATTACGCCTGTACCTTGCATTGGATAAACAACGTTGTCGCCAACTTTAAACAATTCTAGCACCTCCATATATAATTAACTCTCTTATGTATTATAACACAAGTAAGGAATTAATGCAAATATATAATAATATCATAGGTAATACGCCTATGTCAACAGAAAAATTAAAAGCATAGGAATATTTTTTTATAGGCCTATGCTCTTAATTATATTATTATAAAAAGGCCTGGGATGATATTAGATAATTGCTGAATGTAGCATCCTTGAGTTGGCTAATAATTATTTCTAGTAGAATATCCTTGTAAGGTTGTATAGGTATAGTAGTATATAGGGATTCGTATTGTTTAAGGGTATCTATCTTAGAAAAAAGAGTGTTTTTTAAAAGTTCCAAAAAGCTAAGAGAAGGAATATCTGATTGGGGAAGAGTGAGCTGGTCCACGGTATCCCCAGTAAATCCTAAATACATTTGACTAAGATAACGTACATTATCAGTAGTTTGCTCTATAATATCTAGGATGATTTCCTCATACTCCATGTTAGGTGAAAGCTCCAATAGGGATTGATACATATCTAGGTTTTTATGCTCCTTATGATATAATTCCACAATAGATGATATAATTTCTTGCATTAAAGGGTAAGTTTCATTGTTAGTTAGCTCATTAGGTATGGTGTTACTAGCATTTTGACGGTAATAATTATTATACATATATCTAGTTCACACTCCAAAATATTTGATTTGCTTTCTCTAGTATTAAAATATGATAAAATATTAAGAGTGTGACTATATAAAAAATGTTAAAGGGGGAAACCTGTTGAATAAGGATGTTGATATAAAATATATGGAAGAAGCTCTAAAAGAGGCTAGAAGGGCCCTAGAACTAGATGAAGCACCAATAGGTGCAATTATCACTATGGGAGATAAGATTATATCCAGGGGGCATAATAGAAGAAACACAGATAAAAACCCCTTGGCCCATGCGGAAATACTTGCTATTAATGAAGCAGCCAAGGTCATAGGAGATTGGAGGCTAGAAGATTGTACTCTATATGTAACGCTAGAGCCATGCCCTATGTGTGCCGGTGCTATTGTTCAAGCACGTATACCTAGACTAGTGTTTGGAGCTCCTAGTCCTAAGGCTGGTTTTGCCGGATCAATAATGAATATATTACAATTAGAGAGTCTTAATCATCAGGTAGATATAAGAGATGGAATCTTACAAGAGGAATGTAGCCAGATTATAAAGGCCTACTTTCAAAATATGAGAAAACAGGCAAAATAAAGAAGTTGGCAAATCTAGTTGACATAAAAAAATAAAAGATATATAATAATAGTTGCGACATAAGATTATGTCGGATACTTTCCACGCTAGCCGGGGAGTTAGCGGCGCCTTGTACCTGCAATCCGCTATAGCAGGGGTGATGCTTGGTCGAGGCAGGGTTTTGTAAGGTCTGCCCTTAGTAAGTGATGTAGACGATTGGGTCTTGCGCAATAGGAATTTATGAACCGTGTCAGGTCCGGAAGGAAGCAGCACTAAGTAAAACCTCCTATGTGCCGCAAGGGTGCCTGGTCCGAGTTAACTGCTAAGGTAACGCTTATGGAATGCTGTCGACACCAAGTGCGTGGATTTTAATATATACTTTATCAAATGTCCTAAATAGGACGTTTTTTTTATGTAATGGAAAGGTGCGATATGATGTTTTTTGATTCACATGCACATTATGACGATAGAAGTTTTGATAAGGACAGGCATGATTTACTAAGCAAAATGCCAGAAAATAATGTGGATTATATTGTAAATGCGGCAGCCAATATAAGGAGCTCTAATGAAGGAATACATTTAGCTGATCAATATCCATTTATCTATTCAGCTGTTGGTGTCCATCCACACAATGTAGAAGAGCTTAATAATAATGACGAAGGAAGAGAAGTTTTGCACTTACTTGAGGATATGTCCAAGCATCCAAAAGTAGTTGCAATAGGAGAGATTGGTTTAGACTACTACTATGAGCATTCACCTAGGGAAATTCAAAGATTATGGTTTGCTAGGCAAATGGAGCTTGCAAAGGAATTAGATTTACCAATTATTGTTCATAGCAGGGATGCGGCTAAGGAAACCTTTGACATGATTAAGGCTAGTGGTCTTAATAAAGGAGTAATTCACTGTTACTCTGGTAGTTCACAGATGGCCAAGGACTATATTGATATGGGTTTTTATATAGGTATAGGGGGTACGGTTACCTTTAAGAATGCTAGGAAAGCAGTAGAGGTTGTTAGGGATATCCCCCTAGATTCTATACTTATAGAAACGGATTGTCCTTACCTTACTCCAGTACCTCATAGGGGAAAAAGAAATGATTCTACCTATCTATCTCATATAGCCAGTAAGATTGCCGAAATAAAAAATATGCCTTTAGAAGAAGTTGCCAAGGTAACTAAAGATAATGGAAAAAAATTATTTTTTGAGTAAGTTAAATAACTGTTACGAGGATATTAAGTGAAAAAATAATCAAAATACCTATAACCTCCATAACCCTTATGAAATCAAGCTTTTTAGCATGTTTAGAAAAAGTTTTTTTGAAAAAATCAAAGAAAATGTTACAAAAGGCTTGCAAAATCTTTAAAACTATAATACACTTCTGTTGAGTTGTTAAAGAATAAGAAATTACATTTGTTACCAGTTGCAGGTAAAATGTAAGGGACAAAAATTAA
>JAAYSX010000117.1 GCA_012518255.1 Candidatus Epulonipiscium sp.
TCGCAAGTTAAAAGAAGCAGGTTATAGAAGAAGTTATGACTCCATGTGTATTCAGATTAGAAAAATGAAACTGAGAAAAAAGAAAAAACAAAGAAGCTATCCTAAATCAAATTATAAATCCCTAAAAACTTCCTACCCAGGACAGTATGTACAAATAGATGTAAAGTATGTCCCTAATGAATGCATAGGTTTTGCTAGTCACCATAGTAGATACTATCAGATAACAGCAATAGACCTATATTCTAGAAAAAGATATATAGAATTAGTAGAGGAAGATAGCACTTATACAACTTCTGAATTCTTAAAAAGATTAGAGGGAAATCTAGGTTTTGAAATAGACTTAGTACAAACAGAAAATGGATGTGAGTTCGAAATTGAACCAATAGTATATCTGTGAGGCAGTGGATTAGAATGAGGAGATAATGAAGTAGGGGGAAACGAAGGATGAAAGATTTTATAAAATTATTAAAACTACCACCATCAATATTAATGGCAGTCGTAATGGGCACAGGGCTAATCTTATTTCTCCCATCTAACATCCTTAAAAGTCTAGGACTTGAAAACATACCAGAACTGTGGAGGACAACTATGGGCTTATCGTTTGTTGTTTCTTCATCGTTACTTACTATCTATTTTACAATTAAGATTTTGAAATTTATTGTTTTACGATATTATAGAATAAGATTCAAGATGGCATTTCCAAAAGTAATGAAAAGATTAAGTGCTGAAGAACTAGCTGTTGTTGCACTATTATACAGGTCACCAAACTACACATCTAGGTTACCATATACTGATGGGGTTACACTACGTCTTATAAGTAAAAAAATCATACAGCTAACATCATCAAATAACCTTGTGTATGGAGATAATTTGATGATACATTTTACTATTACACCAATTACACAAGGTTATATTGATAAATATCCTGAATTGATAGAGGCCTATGATATGGTTATGTTGCAGGATATGTATAACAATTATAATAACTTATTTTATTAAAAATAATAACGGTAAAACCTAATAGTAATTATTTTGCTATTGATCTGTAGTTATAGAAAAAATTCTTAACCACACCAACCAAAGCATAATTAATAAACCCTAATGCCACGGATTAGATGTTAAGGAGACTTAGGAGGGGGATTATGAGAAGATATTATTCTTTTAGAACGGGTAGTAGTATTTCTTTAGAAAAACTTAAGGAACTAATTTATAGTACATACACTCATTTTCAAGATAGTGGATATTTTCAGGAGAACCTTGGGATAGACTGTATTGATGGATATACACCAGGTATCATAGGAGAAAATATCTCAAATTACTTTTTACGGAAACTAAGGAAGGATAACATATGGCCAATAGCTGTTAAATATAAGGAATATAATGAAGAAGATATATTTGATTTGATTTAAATTTTATATGATTTGGTTTCAAAACCATTAGCAGGCGAATATCATTCATGGGGAAATTGTGGTTATCATTTTAATGAATTTGACAAAGAATAAGGTCAAGGTGATTTTAAAAGTGAAATCAACAACTTCTTATGTGATTATGGGGTTGGATATGAGTTGGAATCAAGTGGTAGCATAGTTATAATGGGACAACCTGGTTTGAAAGATATTTTCAATGCTGAATTGCCACAATACGATAAAGAGAATGTTGATATAAAAGTGCAGCAAGCCATATATAAATATAGAAATCGAAAATCAACAAGAGAAGATAGAAGAAGAGCAGTGCGAGATTTAGCAGATATTTTAGAATTTTTACGACCCAAACTAAAATTAGTTTTAGGCAGTAAAGATGAAAGGGAACTTTTTAATATTGCTAATAATTATTATATTAGACATCATAATGATATGCAAAAATCGGATTACAGTACTGTATGGTTGAGTTGGATTTTTTATTTATACTTATCTACCATTCATCTAGCAATAAGGTTAATAAATGAACAGGAAGGCAAAGCAAATGGCGAATAACGATTATTTGGGGTTAGCTAATACCATTCATCCCATAGATGCAGTCGTTAGGTCGGTATTTATGGAAGAATTTACGGATATAGGAATTGACATAATAGATACAAGTATAGATTCCTTTTTGGAATCAGAAATACTTAAAAACATACCTATAGTTAAAACTGTTGCTAGCTTGGCGAAGGTATCATTAGCGATTAGAGAAAAATATCTGCTAAAGAAAATTCTTATTTTTATTGACACAATCCACCAAGGAAATGCTAAAGAAGAAGAAATAGAAAAACGAAGGCAAGCAGCTAAGAATGATGAATAATGGTTACAAAAAGAGATTGAACTTATAACAATCCATATGGATAGGTTAGATGAGTTAGAAAAGTCGGGAGTAACAGCGGCTTTTTACATAGAATATATTAATAAAAACATTACAAGGGATCAGTTTAGAGAGCACCTTGCTATAATAGAGCGTGTGTTTTTACAAGATTTTGTGCAACTGTTGGATATTTATGAAGCGGTATTACAGAAGATTAAGGTTGAAAAATCTATTGAAGAAGGTGCTGATGGTGGGGTAGTAATAAAGATGATTAAGGAATTAAACTGTGATAGATTAATAGCCGTCGGCTTAGTACAAGCTAAACGCACCAGTATGTATAATGCTGGTGTGCAAACAGACTATAATTTAACAGAACTTGGGTTAAAATTTGCGGAAGTTTTAAGAAATCACAAAATTTATATGAAATAACGCCTATTAAGGATTCAGGCAAAAAGAAGTAATTTCCTAAGGGGTCTTTTTTTGAGCCAATGCATTGTATTATTACGATAAAATGATAATAAGTCCTTTTCCATATCTGTTAATTCAACAGACACTTTATTTCATATAAAGCCGTTACAACATCGTCAAGTTCAACTGTAGAGGCGTTTTTTTTATTTTACCATCAATCTTTTGGAGGTTAGTTTTGATTGTACTTCCAAATACACGAAGTTTATCATTATATTCTGTTATATTAAGCTTGAGGTAAACATCATTTAAATTAGATAAGAGCATACTTGATATTTCATTAGCTTCCCTGCATAGTTATCTTTAGAATCTTTAATAGCATCTATATCGTCTTGATACCCAGCATCGAAGCAAGCAGTAACTTGCTCTTCAAAATTAAGGAGTTCAATCCCAATTAGTACATCGGTACTTATTGTTTGAAGTTCCTTATAGACTCTAGCTTTAGGATCAATATTCATGGGTGCGCTCGGACAGAAATTATCTTTAATGGTATTAATAGGAACAGGTTCAGCATTGTATTATTAGGATAAATAGATACTAGTTATTAGCAAATAAGGCTGCTAGGGCATGGGTTAGAGTATAATTTTAGTAGGCAAAAATAAAAGGGAAGTAGCAAAAGCTACTTCCCAACATACAAATTTTCCTGTAGAATTTAATTGTGAGAAAAAAACAACAGGAGGTTTGTATGATGAAACAAATACTATCAGAAAATGAGATTAATTTCAATGATTTAGAGAAAGAAATTTATGAAATAGGCTGCCAATACGTAAGAGGTATGATGGAGAAAATACTAAATTAAATAGATCAAAGGCTCGCTAAGGAGCGTGATAAGAAATTATACCGGCACAAAGGCAAGCGTAAGTCTACCATTAAAACTATAATGGGTGAAGTAGAGTTTGAAAGAGTTATGAGTGCTGCTAAGGCACCTAAAACAGATGGTAAGGGATGGGAATATCCTAGAAAAGATGGGATGCCTTTTGATGGAGCTTTTATAACCAATGGACGTCAAACTATTAGGAATATGCTAAGTTTTAGATAGTAATACTATAACAGTAATCTGGCTGATTACTGCAGTTAACATGCGAAATTTAAAAGGATTTTCCATAAAGGCCATTATAATCGGAAAAGCTAAGCAAAACTATTAGGGATATTTATAATAATTAGGCAAGGAAAATATGTATATAAAAAATAATTAGAATTTGTCAACTAACATTTGACACTAACATAGTATAAAAAGGAGTTGAAATTAGAAAGGCTTTTAGTGTATAATATAATTATAAGAATTTAATATATGAATGAGAGCCTCTCCATTGGGATAATGGGAGGATAATATGTGCGAAAATAAGGAAATTATTATAAGAATAGTTTTGAAAATAATTAAAGAAATGATTGTAAAGAGTATAATACAAATAACGTTGCTAATAATTACAGTAACGCTATTAATTATAGTAATGCTAATAATAAAGATTACAAATTTAAAATAAATGTACAGTTTATCTTAAACAAACAATAAGGTTATATATTGTAGATAAGTAAAATAATTATGTGTTAAGGTTGGAGTGGGCTCTATTTATATGTCAAGCATTAAACATATAAATAGGGCCCATAAATAATAAAATTGTTTTGATATGATTTTTAGATAAAAAGTGGGTTTTATTACAAATTTGGTATTATTTAGTTAAATAAGAATGTAAAACACGTGATTTAAGGCAAGAAAAGATATTAATAGGGTTGTTTAAATATAAAAGGCTCGAAGTAGTTGATATATAATTGATGCTTTAAGTAGTAAACAATAAAATTAATGTAACTATACATTAGCAAACTATTAATCTTAACAACTGCAACGCTACTTGATAATAGGACACCCAGCAGATGGAAATATATATCACAGAATAGCCGGGGGACTGACCCCAACTATTCTGACAATTTAGTATCCAAAGTCATGCCTAATCTGACCCCTTACCCTACTCCCGGCTTCAAAGACTGAATTATATATCAGGGTTTGCATATACCTAATTGTATTCCTGATTTTTTGCTCCTGGGCCGTTTCAAGGTACTGTCTAATGACATGTTCTATATGGTGGACTTCAAGTTTATCAAGCACTCCCCTTACTGCAGATCTTGGGATAACCTGCCCTCCAATTACTGTTAGATTGCTTGTATACATATGGCATATATTATTAATGATTTCATCAA
>JAAYSX010000027.1 GCA_012518255.1 Candidatus Epulonipiscium sp.
CCTACCTCAGGTATAATAATCGGTGGATGAGGCATTGTGTAAAAAGCTGATATCTTTCCCATATTTATCACCTCTCTATTATATTAAGTGTTTACTTTATTATATAATACTTATAGTATTAGTCAAAAATATAAATTTTTATGATACAATAACAATATGTAAATTAAGACAATAGATAACGGAGGGATTAAGAATGAGCGTTCATATTGAAGCAAAAACAGACGAAGTAGCAGATAGAATTTTATTACCTGGTGACCCCTTAAGGGCCAAGCATATAGCAGAAACCTTCCTTGAGGATCCAGTTTGCTATAATAATGTTAGAGGGATGCTTGGTTATACTGGAACATACAAGGGCCAAAGAATATCAGTTCAAGGAACAGGAATGGGAATGCCATCTGCATCTATTTATATCCATGAGTTAATTAATGAATATAATGTTAAGAAGCTTATTAGGGTTGGTACATGTGGGGCTATGCAAAAAGATGTAAAATTAAGAGATGTTATACTAGCCCAGGGTGCAGCTACTAATTCAGCAATGATTGATAATGAATTCCCAGGTGTTAATTTACCTCAAGTTGCAGACTTTAAACTATTATCTAAGGCTCATGAAATAGGCCTAAAGAAAAACCTTAACCTGCTTGTAGGTAATGTTTTATCATCGGATACCTTCTACTCTTCTAATAAAGAAATAGAAAGTAAACTTGCAGACCATGGTGTTCTAGCAGTAGAAATGGAAGTGGCAGCCCTATATTTTCTAGCAGCTAAATTCGGGGTACAAGCTTTAGCCCTTCTTACAGTTAGCGATCATATAATAACTGGTGAAATGACTAGCCCAGAGGAAAGGCAGCTTACATTTAATGATATGATTGAAGTAGCACTTGATACACTTTGTGATTAAAATATAGCAGGAAGGATATCCTTCCTGCTATATTATTTCCCTTTCTATAGAGACAATATTAGCTTCTGTATTAGTCTCAGTAAAGGCAATAAGCTTATCTAAGATCCTATCTACCTGACTTATTTCATTAGCAAGACAAACGATTCCAATGACTAGGACCCTATGGGTGTCTTGCTCATCTATTTCGGCAATAGACACATTAAATTTGTTGCTAATCTTAGAAATAATACTATTTTTTATCATTCTTTTTTCTTTTAGAGAATTAACCCAGGGCATATGCAGGCTTACTACTAAACTCCCTATAAACATATAATCACCCCTCCTTACTTAACCTAACAACTATTATCTCAGGCCTATTAAATACCCTAATAGGAAAAAGACTATTACCCAATCCCCTACTAACTATTAAGTTAGAATCCCCCATCCTATAGCTACCACTTGTATACTTAGGAATTAAACCCTGGTCCGGTGCTACAATACCACCAATAAAGGGAAGTCTAATTTGACCACCATGAACATGACCAGCAAAGATTAAGTCAATTTTTTCCCTAGCATATAAGTCAAATAACTCAGGCCTATGTGATAGTAAAATTTGAAATCTCGAAGAATCTGCCCCCTCTATATGATTATAAGGTAGTGTGTTATTATGGTAAAATCCAGGATCTAGTATACCTAGAATATCAATAGCTTGCCC
Source organism: Candidatus Epulonipiscium sp. (assembly GCA_012518255.1). Taxonomy (GTDB): domain Bacteria; phylum Bacillota; class Clostridia; order Lachnospirales; family Cellulosilyticaceae; genus JAAYSX01. The sequence continues at coordinate 1,593 of JAAYSX010000027.1, forward strand.
ACCCTTGTTTAATTTAACAAGGGAATCTTCTAAAACTTCTACACCAGCATCTATAAGCTCCTGCTGAATAATATTATACTTACCAGACCAGGCCTCATGATTACCTGGAACATAGTATACTGGCGCTATTTCCATAGCACCCTTAATAAACACCATGGCAGTTTCTAGGTCATACTTTCTCCTATCTATAAGATCCCCTGTAATAAAAATAATATCGGGGGAAGTCTTTTTTATCTTAGATAATATATAGTTTTGTCCCTTTCCGAAGCTTTTATTATGTAGGTCTGAAATATGAATTATTTTATAGCCATCAAATGGACCTGGAAGCCCAGGGTTTATATAAGGAATATAAGTTGTTACAATGTGGTTGTTTTGCCATATAACAAATATTATTATTCCAGCGGTAAGGCCTATTAATAGCAAAATATTATTTAGTTTCATTGTTTCTTTCACATTCTTTCTTAGAAAATTATGGTACTTACTTAAGAAGTATATCATATACCACCCATTATAATAAGATATTTAATTTGCTTTTATCTTATTTATATATTATAATAATACAATAAAAGAATATTACATAGGAGGAAGAAATGAAAAAAAGATTATCTAAAAAACTAGCTAAGGTAGATAGGGATTATTGCGTGGCCTGTGGGGCCTGTAAGGATGAATGTAAATTTGGCGCTATAACTATTAAGCAGGGAGTATTTGCACTAATTAATGGTGAGAAATGTGTAGGATGTGGCAAATGTTCTAAGATATGCCCTGCATCTGTAATAAAAATGATTTCAAGGGAGGTATCTTAATATGACAAAAAAGAGAAGTTTTTTTGATTACATGTGGATTGTCTCTCTTTCATACTTAATATTAGGGTTTTTTAATATTTTATTTGCATGGCTTGGCATGATATGCTTTATTGTACCACTTATTATATCTATCTCAGGTGGTGGAAAATCTTACTGTAATAATTATTGTGGTAGAGGCCAATTACTTAATTTATTAGGCAATAAATATAAACTCTCTAAAAATAGGGATATACCCAACTTTATAAAAAGCAAAGGATTTAGGTATGGCTTTCTAGTGTTTTTCTTAACAATGTTTTCAAATATGATTTTTATAACTATACAGGTATTCAAGCAAGAAAAGAATTTAAGGCAGGCAATAACACTATTGTGGACTTTTAAACTGCCATGGAACTGGATAGATGTATCAATGGTATCACCTTGGATTGCCCAGTTTGCCTTTGGTTTTTTTAGTCTTATGTTAACTTCCACCATATTAGGTTTGATAACTATGAGATTATATAAGCCTAGATCTTGGTGCGTTTATTGCCCTATGGGAACTATGACACAAATGATATCTAGGGCAAGGATGAAATAAAATAATTAGCTTATAAAAAGTCATAAGACAGACACAACAGTGTTTATCTTATGACTTTTTATTATTAGCTAGTCTTACATTTGTTTTCTTTAAAATAAGCTGGTGGTTCTAGTGAGGTAAAGCTTCCCTCATTGAATAATACATTATTTCTCATCTTTATCTGTATCTCATTTAATAGATTAATCAATTTGGTTCTATCATTTTCATCCATTATGAGCTTTATTCCATATCCGTATAAGCCATTACTAAGTTCTTCGGTTCTAAGTATTGTGCCTATTAGATCAATATCTTTACCAAGTAATTCAGTGGATATTTTTAATAATATTGACCTACGGGCAGGAAATCTAATATCAGAAATTATCTTCAATCCTCCTGCCCCAATATCTTCAATCAGTATAGGTGTACTACCTATTTCTAAGGGTTTATTCCCTACTTCTTTTATTGTTAAATCAGCCTCTAGGTACTGGTGGAATTTAATCCTGAATAATTTGCGCCTTTCTTCTCTTTCACCTACTCCCAGATTATTTATCTTCTGAGGCTTGCAACGTCCCCTTATAAGAATTTTTTCAAAGTCTTTATATGAAAGGGCCTTACCATAAATATTGCCTTGCCCAGCCATGCAATTATGATTCTTTAAGAATGTAAGTTGTTCCCAGTCTTCTATTCCCTCAGCAACTAATTGTACCTTTAATTCTTTCATCATATTTAATAAACTTTTTAGTATAATAGAGCCTGTTATATCAGAGCCTATACCCTTTATAAAAGATTTATTAATTTTTATAATATCAATAGGACACTTATTTAGGTAAGCCCATGAAGAGTTACCAGCTCCTAGGTCAGATAATGCAATTTGTATACCATGTGATTGCATCCTATCAAGTTCCTTCATTATTCTATCAACCTTATCTTCAAATATAAGCTTACTTACTTCTACTATTAGGGTTTGGGGAGGCACCTGATAACGGTTAGTAACATCTAATATTTTATCTACAAAGTCATTTTCATAAAAGCGGATGCCTGAAAATTTCATTGAAATATTGATTGGCATCCTACCATCATCCATCCAACCCCTATAGGTTTTGCACACTTCTTCTAGGGCCCAATCTTCTATATCACTAATTACATTAGTTTCCTCAGCTATGGTTATTATTTCGGATATAAAGATATCACCCCAGTCAGGGTGCTTCCATTTCACAACTGCTTCTGCGCCTAAGATTTTACCTGTTTTTAACTCTACTACAGGCATATAAAACATCTTCAACTGATTTCTTTTTATTGCTTTAGATATATCATTTCTTATCATAAAATCTTTGTAATTTTTGATATCAAAATCTTTTGAGTAGAAACTATAACAATTACCACCATTTTTAATTGATCTATTTAGTGCTGCAAAAACTTGTTTTTTTACAGTTTTGGTAGACTGACTATCTCCATTACATAGGTGTATCCCCATGCTTACAGATAACTCGAGCTCATATTTACCTATTTGAAAGGGTTTTGTTAGCATACATATTATACTCTCTGCTATATTTTTATATTGATTATTAGACAATCTGTTTCTTATAATTATTGCAATGTTATTATCTGAATACCTACTAATATATGCCTTATCGCCTAGATATTCTCTTAACCTTTCTGCAACTCCTATTATTAATTTATTTCCTATTTCATATTCTAAATTGTAAACAATTTCATTTAAATTCTCTAGCTCTAACATCATTAATGCATATGTAGGAAAGTTTGTTTTTTTGCTTTCACACAGTTCCCTTAAATGCTGATTAAAATGATTCTTATTATACAAACCAGTTACATCATCATAGTTATTAATATAGTAAATTTTGTGTTCCATATTGATTCTGTTAGTAATATCCCTAAAAACAAGAAATATTCCATTAACAATACCATCATCTAACATATTTTGTATATGCACCTCTAGATGGAATTTCCCTTTAGATTGGCTATTAACAACTATTGTATCTTCTATTGTATCCCCAGGGTTATAGATAGCTTGATTAATCATGCTATGTAACTTTACTTTTGATTTTTCTGTGCAAAATTCATAGATGCTTCTTCCAACTCTATCATTAGAATTATAACCTGTCAGATCCTCGCTAATACCACTAGTATACTTAATGGTTCCATCTTTGGTAATAATCTCAAATACATCTTTTGAGTTTTCTACAAGCGCCTGAAATATCTTTTTTGGGTTTTGTATTAATTCCTTTTGAGTCATTATTTACACCTCCAAGATTGGTAAGTAGACTTATATGTATATAATTACATATAGACCCTTAAATCAAGTAAATATCATGTTAACAATGCTTAGTTTTCTTTTTTAAAATGCTCTTTAATATAAGTATACACCAAGGTGAGAATATATACAATTGTATATATTCTTTGTAATATGTAAAAAGATTGTATTTGCTATATAGGGCAAATACAATCTTTAAATTTGTGATAATTACTTACATTTTAATTTTCGCAACTAATCTTATACAGTTTATCCTATATTCTCAATGATTTTTTTAATTTCAGTAAATAAGCTTAAGTCTCCTTCTAATACATCAATATAATCAACAAAACCTTCTGAGCTAAATCCAAATTTTAGCAGTAGTCTTTTTTCAGATTTAATAAACTCAAAGATTGTATGGAAATGGTAGGATTTCTGGGAGCTGGTTATTATGCTATTTTCCTTTAAAATATCTTTTAGGTAATCAAACTCCTCTTTCATTATAGAATCTTCACTTGAAATTTCCTTATCATTGCCAATGGGATGATAGTTTGATACTGGATTAAATTTTGTTTTATAGTAAGGGGTAATTGCTTTCCAATTTAATAAGTTCATAGATTTACGGGCTGTTGATATACCTGTATATAGCCACTTATAGTAATGAGGATTATTCCTATCAAGTCCCTCCATATCTGTATTTAGATACACCTTATCAAAAACATTAGCCATGGCACTATTAACGGTCATACACCAGGCGTATTTTATAATTACAGCATTGCGTACTTTAAAGTACCTATCATTTACCGCGCTAGCTACTGATTGTTTTTCCAGCCTGGATAGTATAATTCGGTAGGCAGATAGTTCTTCATCTGAAATTTCCCCACTATTTGATTTTAAGTAGTTTTCGAAAACAAACACCTCTACTTCATCACCATCCTCTAAAGTGATATGAGCAGGTATAAATGAAAGCTCAACTTCTTGCCCATTTTCGAGCATTACCTTAGCAGCTAATTGACTATTATAATCAACGGAGGTTACGGCGCCGTATAGCCCATTGCTTATTCTTTTTATTTTAGGTTCTTCATTATCCTTACTTCTAAGATAAGCATTGCTGTTGGCAGAAAAAATAATAAAATCTCCAGCATTAATCTCTTTACCATTTTGGGCCAGATTATTTTTTATCCATGAATTAGTTTCCGCAGCCATTTTATTTGAATATGCTAGGATTTTAGTATTAAAGGGATTAAGATAAGAATCTTTTAAAGCATCAAGGTAATCATTTTTACTTAATAAACTTATATCATCTTTATTAGAAATTATTAAATTATTATATTTATTTCTTTCTATACTTCCAGAAACTTGCTGGCACACTCTTACAATTTCTGAATCTACTTTGCTTTTTTCTAATTCAATCTGGCATATATCAGAATTTATCTTTCTATTGTTTAATAAGCCTTGTAGGTAGGAGCTATTAAGGGCACATTTCGATTCAGGACCATAGGATAGTTTATTCTTATCTCCTATAAAAATAACCTTACTATCAGGATTATTTTCAAGATTAAAATAAGTAAAAATATCATCTAACAGATATCCAGTACCAAACCTTACTAAGTTTGTATCCTTATATGAGTTGTTAAATAGTTGGCTATCATCAATAATATATAAATTCTTCTTACCCCTATCATCCTGTCTTATTTCTTTTAAAGGTATAAACCTCTTTATATCAGAGTTTACCTTTTCATCTTGAAAGTCAAATATGGCTGCATAGATTGATTTTATGTAATGAAAATCTGGGTTTTGTCTAAGCATATTATTACGTAAACGATTTGAATAAATGAAAACTTCCACCTTACTAAAGTTATTATCAAATCCTAATTGCCTAATATAAGGAATTGATGTAGTTTTGCCACTGCTTGTTGGACCATGTAAAATTAAAACTTTACTTTTTGAAGTAAGAAAACTTGAGACCCTATCAATTGTTGTTTTGTTTGTCATTACTATAAAAACCTCCTATCCTTAGTATATATATACTATAATATACCATAGTTTGACCAAAATTCCTAATCTTCACTCATTGATTACAGACTATCTTTATCTAATTATAAGCAAAATAAAAGCACCACCTGTCTATCCACAGATGGTGCCCTATCTTACATTGACTTATATATCTTAATCTTAAAGTGCCCTTGCTACTTCTGCGGCCTCAGATATTGCATCTAGCGCCCTACGTGGTGTTAAGGCATCTCCCACTATATGATAGGTAATATTATTTTTATTACAATAATCAACTAGGTGATCTGATGGATTAGAGTTAACCCCAGTAGCTATAACTACGCTATCACAAGGTATTTCTTTGATTTGTTGGTTAACCTCTAATACAACCTTATCCTCTGTAATTCTAGAACAAATTGCATCTGTTACTGTATCAATTCCCTGCTCATACATACTTTCTAGAACACAGATTTTCCTAAGCTGACCAAGGTCCTTGGCTACTTCATCTAGCATTTCAACAACAGTTACCTTCTTATCTTGCTCTGATAAATACTCAGCAACCTCAAGCCCTACTAAGCCGCCACCTATTACCACAATTTGGCCATTAGGCTTATCAAGGCCTTCTAATACATCATGGGAGTCTGTTACATGAGGGAGATCTATTCCAGGGATATTAGGCTTCCTTGCCGTTGCACCAATTGCTATAATTAGCTCATCAGGTTTGATTTCTGCAAGTAATTCTTCTGTTACCGGGGTATTCAATCTTATATCTACCCCTTCTGATTTAGCAACTTCCGCAGTAGCAAGAGCTGCTTCTTTCATTTCTTCCTTCCTTGGTGCCTCACCAGCTAGGGCAAATTGGCCACCTAAGGAATCACTTGCCTCACAAAGTATAGGCTTGTGCCCCCTTCTTTTTAATACAGTTGCCGCCTCAAGGCCTGCAACACCACCACCTGCTATTAGAACACTCTTAGAAGTCTTTGTTCTTACTAGGCCATATTCGGCTTCCCTTCCAAGGGCTGGATTCCTAAGGCAAGTAATATAAGGTACCTCAGGATTTACATATCCATCAAAGCATCCTTGGTTGCAAGCTATACACTTAACAATACCCTTTGTATTACCATTAAGGGCCTTATTACAAAACTCTGGATCTGCCAACTGGCCACGTCCTACTACTACCATATCAGCTTTATCACTTGATAAGATTTCCTCGGCCTGTCCTGGGTCATTAATTCGTCCAACTGCTATAGTTAACATACCAGTTGCCTGCCTAATCTTGGCCGCATTGTCTACATTAAAATTCTTTGGTAGATCTACTGGAGGTACTTCAAATTTAACCGCTGCAGTTCCAAAATTTCCACGGGACACATCTAAAACATCTACCCCAGCTTCTTTGGCCATTTTGCAAAATTCAATTGTATCTTCAATGGTAAGGCCATTTTCAACATAATCATCATGGGCAACAATTCTCATAAATAAAGGCATGTCCTCAGGTATATTGTCACGTATAGCTTTAATACACTCAAGGGAGAATCTGGCACGGTTTTCTAAAGACCCACCGTACTTATCTGTTCTCTTATTCCAAGCTGAGCTTAAGAAAGCATGAGGAGAGTATCCGTGACCTGCATGGAATTCAATACAATCAAAACCTGCTAGCACAGCATTTTTGGCTGCAGTTCCAAAAGATTCTACTATCTCTTCTATTTCCTCAATAGTAGCTGCTGGTATAATACCCTCTACCCCGTAGGCAGTATCATCACTAGGCGTAATTTTAGATTCAACTCCATAACCGGCTATTGCAAGTCCACCCTGCCAAAGTTGTACTCCAACCTTACCACCGGCCTCATGAACTGCATCTGTAAGATTCTTAAGGCCTGGAACATATTTTTCATCATAAATTCCTAAGAAACCATTAGGTGTTGAAGGACCATGTACTCCACAAACTTCTGTAAAGTTAAGTCCGCACCCGCCCTCTGCCCTAGCAACATGATAGTCAATAAGCTGCTGGGTAACATATTTTTCTTGTCCTGGAATCTTTGTTCCCATTGCTGGGAAAACTACCCTATTTTTAAGTTTCATTCCCCTAATATCTATTGGACTAAAAAGATTTGTATACGACATAATCTACCTCCTATGGTTCTTCTTAAATAACTATTGTTAAATAAAAAACGACTTATAAATACATTATAAATCGTCTTAAGGATTAAATCAATATGTTTCAAACAAAGTGTTTGAAGTCTAAGTATTGGCAATATAGTGGATATTATTTATTTAGCATATTGATTACAAAATCTATATATTTTAGCCTTTTGTCCTTGTTATCAACAAGGTCAGTATCAATATTGTAAAAATCATAGTGAATAGTTGGGTGTAAAATAGAAGATAAGAATATCATCTTTTTATGTTTAAATGTAGATTCATCACCAGTAAGGATCTTAGCTAGAAATTTATCAAGCTTATCATTACAAAAATCACTTGTTTTAATAATTCTAGCAGATATTTCATCCTCTTCCTGGCTATTAGAGGCCTCTTTAAGTACAGTCATAATACCTGGATATCTTATAGTGTATTCCATAATCTCATTTGCACATAGTATGACCTTTTCCCTTGCATTATACTCATCATTATCTAAGGCTGAGTATGCAGCTATGGTATTATCTATATAGAATTCTTTAACAAGGCCTAGCATCTCTTCCTTAGAATGGAAGTAGTAATTAATAGCTGATACATTGACATCGGCCTCCTTGGCTATCATCCTAATAGGTACATTAAAGGATCCTGTTTTTCCTATAAGATATAGGGCCTTATCAAGAATCTTTTCTTCTACATTTGTTAACTTACGCATTATTTTCTCCTTTTTTTAAGCTTTTTACTACTAGCTGGCCGTGGCCTATTTTTTTAGCCTGATAAACTTATCTTCTAGGTATTAATTTAATATAAGGGGAACTCTCCTACTGACCCATCTACTAGATGAATAACGATAAATTCATCATCTATAACAAGTTCTTTAACTGCCCCACATTCTCTTAGCTTCTCCTGAACCTTAGATGAAGAAAAGACAGTTTCGTCAAGATTTTCTTCTAAATCGAAGAAATCATTGACTGAAAAATCTTTAAAATCTTTTCCAATTTCCTCTTTTATATCCATTAAACAATCCATAAACTCATCAAATAAGACATCCTTTTTCATATTTTTACCTTCTTTCTTAAAGTTAATTCCATAAGGATCTTTCCTAATGTCAGCACGAATTTCTTGATGGCTATCATAGGCTATACATTGTATAATCTTAAAATCATTAGTTCCTATTTCTAAATAATAACTACCATTCATATAAAAATATCGATAGTTACCGTAACAATATTGCTTGGCTTTCTTTATTTCTTCGATAGAAAAATACATCAGTTCCCCCTTTCATTATTATAATTCTTATTTTAGTAGGTAGATAAGCACCCATAACATTTCCTCTGTTTGTATAAGAAAACTTCTTGCCTCTACAAAAGTATCTAAACTAATACTATTTTGATGTGCTACAACATTTCTAAAGTTATCCTTTATATATTCCAAACCTTTAATAAAAAGCATTCTATTATATTCTTGATTATTAGAAAAGCTAGCAACCCTTTTGATTAATTTTCTATTTTTTCCTTTTGTTTCAAAAGGAATTTCTAGGCCTCGGAGTTGACTTAACCGACTAAAATCTAAAATTTGATTTCCACCCCAGTAATTAAATCTAGACTTTTTCCATAGATATCTACTACCCCAAGTGAAATCTCCACTTTTCTCATTATAGTTAATGAATTTTCCATCTGAGAGTAAATAAATACAAGGACCAAATGCAATAGAATCATACTTAAGCAAATAAGGCTCAATTTTCTTAAAATAGGTATGCTTGGTTTTACTATCAATTCCAGGATAAATTTTTATATCCATCTGTTGGTAAATATCATTAAGAATTTTTTCCATTGCTTTGGTGAGGGAAATTAAGGCCGCGGAAAAATCTACTTGATCACGGTCATCCCGGTCAGATAATACCTTGAATACAATTTCAGATGTCACTAGATAATTGCGACAGTCACCCTGAATATGTCTTGGTAATAGACTGATTAAGTCGAAGCTTTTTACATCTAAATTATATTTATCTATAAAATCTTTTTGTAGCGTTAGTAACTTATTTTCCACCTCCTCTCGTCCAATATAGTGGGTGCTTAATCGGGTAGAAAGATTGTGAATAATTTGGTTGTAGCTAGATATTAAATTGCCAACTTCTGGTGCATTATTACGTAAGTTTTCAAGGGTTTCAGTGCTATCACTAATAATCTGATCCATTAAATGATAAATATAATCCTGTATAAAAATATTAATAAAGCTCCTACTTTCTAAATAATATAGGCTGTCATAATAAGATAAATTTTCATCGCATTGATTAATGAAAGCATGCCCACGGTAATAGTATTCTAAAGGAAGGGCATTACCTAATGTATCATCTCCATTTACCTTGCCTAAACCTAACATTTTAAGTCTTATACCTGATGGGTGCGCAAGTGCACGTACATAAAGCATAAGTTGCATAAATACCGATTTGCTAGGAATTATATTTTTGCTTATGCTTTGTTGAGCAGCATTAATAGTACTTATAATTTCACCATTACCAAAGACTATATCTTCTAGAGTTGGTTGGCCAGGTGGCCTAAAATCATTGTGGTTAGCTAAATAATTTTTAGCATCTAATAAATATTCTATGATTTCTTCGATGGTCTCAATATGAGACTCTCTTTCCCTTTCTTGCCTATCCATTTCATAGTTAAAATAACCATATAAAATTGTTGCTTCTTCAATTCTTTGACTATGGAGAATAGCATTAATCAAAACATATTGTGTACGAATTTTTCGTTTATCATAGGGAGATATTTCATCATAGTATCTAATTAAAAAATCAATACATTCCTTGACATAACCCCCACAATAAAGTAGATAGGGTATAAATGATAAGGAAAAAGAATAAAGATAGGTTGGCAAGATTTCCTTAATTAGAAAATTCCCTTCGGAGAAGGTCTGAGCCATTTGCAAACTAAAAGTAAGAGTATTCCTATCAAACTCCGGAGCAAGATCTGTTAGTTTGATTTTATTATCTGCAACTAGATCTTCTAAGCTGATGGAATCGGTATAGGTTGGATGATTAAGTAGCAAATCATACATCCACTCCATATAGGACTTAACTAAGAAGGTCATATACTTAACCTCTGGGCGCTCTCCTTCCTTCCATGGAACCTTTGAAAAAACAGGCCAGATATAGGTATAGTGTATATAATTGCATAGCTCAGTTTGTCCATTTAGATGGCATAGCTTATATAATTCTAAAAGAATCCCAGGGACTAATATTTCTTGTTCAAAGTCTGTGGTTTCATGGTTTTCTGATTGTTGCTGTTTTTTTATATTAATGGAACCTAATACAATCTTATCAATTAACTCAGTAGACAAATCATCTAAATCCCAATCATAACCCAGGATATAGCTACAAGTAAAGGATGCTAATTCCTGTACTATTAGTTTAGGGGATGAAATGATAGGAAGACCAAACTCTGTTTCCTGACCCTCTATGCGAGCATAAAACTCGGTGGACATATGGGATAAATCCTTGCCATTTGGTAACGTAATCATAGCAAGCCTTTCGTGGATTTTCTCTAGGTCATATAAGTCACCATAACTATGTATAGCAATCATAAAATTCATGATATAAGAGTAATTTCCAGTAACAACCAAGTTCTTACATGTTCGCTGAAAAGAAAGGAAATTATTCGATTTGGGTGCTGGGGATAAATTTGAGTTAGGAATAAAATTCTTAAGTAGGAATACATCCCTTTCGCGCCCTTTTCCAGGTAGATCGTAGGAAAATACATCTAAAAAATTACTCATTAAATATTGATTATAAGATTGTGATACAGAAGTTCTCATTGATTTCCACCTTTCCTAGATAATATTTACATACTTATATAATATATACTATTAGGTATTAGTTAGATAAATCCTTTAAACTTCAATGAATTTATAATGGGATTATATCATTTGATATATTGAATGCATATTAAGAAAATGGGGTTCTTCATAGATTACACAGAAACTCCCTTCTCATTTTATTACCCCCATAATTAATTTAATTTCTAATTATCTTTTTTATCTTATCAAGTGGAAATGGCACATCTTCCTCTTTAAAATACTCTATATCTATAACCTTTGCAGTAGATAGGTTATCATCTTGGCCAACTGGGACCATAACTAGGTCTCCCACATTAATACTATAATCATCTGTTAAATAATAATAAGTCTTATAGCTATTATCAAAGCTCACACTGCAATATATATACTCCCCTTTTTTCCTTGCCATAAAATTGTAAATAGCCGGGTTTAGGATTTGGCTTTGGTCATAAGAGGACATGAAGTTTAAAAGGTTTTGGATAAAATCATTCCAGTTCCTAGGTAGGCCTTGTTTATAGAACTTACCCTCAATTGTTCTTTGGCCAGTTTTACTAAGGTCCATAGTAATCTTATATCTTCTTAGATCGTATGGATTTTCAATAATATCACTTGATTTTCCATGAATAAATTCAAAGGTTCTATGACTATCTAAACCATCAAGAAATTCTCCTAGTTTTCCCTTAAACTGAAATTTTCTAGAAACAGTACAGGAACCCCCATTATCTTGTATATATTCAATGCTTTCTGATTCCCTATCAATTATTAGATTTTCCCTATAAACTTTTACCATACCTTCTTCCTGGTGATTTCTTGCCTTAACCTTGACTTTTCTATTGTAGTCAATACAAATTCTATCTACCTTATCTGCTTCAATTTCCCCATCTAATAAGTATAGATTATCTATAGCCAGCTCATTACGAATTATAGCAGATAGGTCCAGATTTTCCTTTCTTGAAACTGGTACAAGTGAGCCCCTGTAGAAATAGCTATGGCCCTGCTTATTAACTACCTCCATATACCATAGGCCAGCATCAAGGGATAATCTTTCAGAGTAATTACCAGAAAAATACTTCCCTACTGCATTTAATATCCTATTAGCTGCTGGTTTTCCTATATTAAGTTCTTGGCTTCTGCCTGTCCTATAATATAATATTTCTTCATATGGATGATTAAGGGTTGAAAAACTAACTTGGCCATTAAGATCTATTGTTAGATGATGCTCTTGTTCTAGCCCGGCTTCAAGTAAGTAGTTAACGCTATTGCAAATAGATGTAAGGTGAATGGTCTTTGCCCCCCCTTCTAATAGGTAAACCTCCTCATTAGATATAATAAGCAAGCGTTTTAGGGCTAAAATAAACCAGGAGCGGTTCTCAGGGTTTAAAACTTCTTCCTTATTATGCAAGGATTTATTAAGGGATACCCACCTTGAATAAATGATAGATCCTATAGTATCAGGAAAAGTTATATAGTGTATGTATTTTTCTAGGTCCTTATAGCTAGTGACCATATCCTTATAGGATATAGCAAGGTAGGGTAAAATATCCGGTTCAAAATTTAGCTTGTAGCAGTCGGGTCCTAGCTTATTGTCTAGTAGGTCTTGGTAGCATGTTTGTGGGTCTTGGAATATGTTAAGCCATTTCTTTGCAAAATTATTAATTGCCCCTAAATCTTCTTCCAATTAATTCAGCTCCTTTTAATCACAAATGTATTATCTTATAATAAAAACATACACTAATCTTGAATATACATAGGTCTTAAGTTCTCATTAAAGCCCCATTATTTCCTGTTACCAGGTCAATATCTATGTCATTTATTCTTGAAAAATGCATTAGGAATTCATTTGCAAGGGATTCATCCTTAGTGCCCTTCTTTAATGATGCTATATCCTTTAATATCTGTACTGCTTGCTCATCTTCAAAATACCTATGTAAACCTGAACTCCAAGTGGCTATTTCTGGTTTATTTTCATTTGCATGGTAATTCCAAAAAAGCATTTTTTGAGCTTCCTTTGGAGATAGTTTAATCTTATATTTTGATTTTGTGGTTACATAGCCTGCTTCACTGCCATCTCCTTCATAATTTTCATCTACAAGGAAAACCCCAAATATGAATCTATCTCTCTCACTTGAATTTGGCAGTCTAGTGGTTAGTATGCACAGGCTATTGTTTTGCACCTTGTTTAGTTTCATAGGCTCTCCTTTTCTTTGGCCCCTTTGCACTACCCCTGCTAATGCCTTCCATTCCCTAAGCATTTGGCTTTCATAACAAACATAATTACCGTTATTGTGAATATTATCTAATTCTGATCGTGTAATTCTTCCCATTAAATATTCCAAGCATTGGCACTCGTGTGAGCTACACCAAGTCCTTTTTTCTATTTCAATATTGTTTTTTATGATGTTATCACTACATACCCCATTAAATCCTACTTGTAGATCAGACTTACCACCATCACAGTAATTACACTTAAAAGCAATATTGCCCCGCGGGTAAAGGGTTTTTTTAATATTTAAATCTTTTTTGGAATTCAGGGATTTTGCTTTTTCTTTCTTTTTTTCATCCTCTTTCCTTTTCATATCTTCTATATCTGCCTTAATTTGATTGTTAATACCAGGGTCATTGGCAGTTAGATACTTATCAAAGGCATCAGGATAA
>JAAYSX010000005.1 GCA_012518255.1 Candidatus Epulonipiscium sp.
ATTTTAAGTTCTTCAGGGTCCTGGCCTTCCCAGGAGCCAAAACCCATTTCCTTAAAGTTATCATTGATTATAAGTTCAACAGGTCTATCCCCTATTACAAGTTTACTTGTTTCTCTTGTTCTACCTAAGGGACTAGATACTACTTGATTAAATTCAATATTTTCAAGGGATTCACCTAGAAGTTTAGCTTGCTTTCTTCCAAGCTCTGTTAGCTTTGAATCTGCCCAGCCCTGCATACGTTTTTCTTTATTCCATTTGGTTTGTCCATGTCTTACTATATAAAGCCTCATTATTATTTCCTTTCCTGTAAATCTATAAATTTAAATTCCTTACTATCAAATAAACCCTGGTCTGTCATCCTAAGATGAGGAATAACGGGTAAGGGTATAAAGCTTAAGGTAATAAATGGATCTATGGAATCAGGTATTCCAAGTTTTCTTGCCGACTTATTAAGTTTTCTAACTGATTGCATAACTAGCCTTGGATTTTCAGGGCTCATTAGACCAGCAATAGGGAGGGGTAAATCTTCTATAATTTCACCATTTGATACTAGAACTATACCACCTTGTATTTTTGAGATATGATTAGCAGCTATAGTCATATCTTCATCGTTATCACCTATTACAACTATATTATGGGAGTCGTGGGCTATGGACTGGGCAATGGCGCCGCCACTTAGGCCTATACCTTCTACAAATCCTAGGCCTATATTACCTGTATTTTTGTGCCTTTCTATAACAGCAACCTTACATAAATTATCTATTTGATTGCTATCCCTTAGAACTTTATTAGTTTCAATTTGATCTGGTATAACCTGTATTACATTTATTTTGCTGTCCTTTAATTCTATATGGAAGTCATCCTTAGAAATCCTTGGCATGTTAACAGTATCTGTCACCATGCTATAATCACTGCTGCCTGTAAACTCTTCAAACCATTCCCCCTGTATCATTACATCCTCGACCTTAAATTCCTTTAAGTCATCAAGGACAATTAAATCAGCATCATAACCAGGTGCTATAGCGCCTTTAGTCTTTAGGCCATAGCACCTGGCTACCTGGATAGTTGCCATGCATATTGCCTTTACTGGGGACAAGCCTAAGGAAATGGCCTTTCTTACAATCTGGTCAATATGTCCTTCAGATATTATATGGTCTAGGTGCCTATCATCAGTGCAGAATATGCAGTTGGTTAGGGGGATATTTTGATCTATAAGTCCTGTTAAGATTGATTCCAAGTTCTTAGCAGCTGATGCCTCCCTAATTTGGACATACATTCCCAGTCTTAATCTTTCAATAGCCTCCTCAGGTGTGCTACATTCATGATCAGTATCTACCCCGGCTAATCTATAGGCCATTAAATCTTTGCCTGATAAATGGGGTGAGTGGCCATCAACCACCTTATGAGAGGCTAAATTTATTTTATCTAAAACTTCTGAGTCTGCCCCTATTACAGCAGGATAATCCATCATTTCTCCAAGCCCCAGTACTAGAGGATGATCAATATATTTTTTTAAGTCCTGAGCTTTTAAAGGGCCACCATTATTCTCAAAAGAAACTGCAGGTACACATGAAGGTAGCATGTAGTATATGTTAAGAGGCAGGTTTTTGGATTCGTTTATCATAAAATCAAGACCTTTTAAGCCACACACATTTGCTATCTCATGGGGGTCAGCAATAATAGTTGTTGTGCCAAAGGGCAAAACTGTATTTGCAAAGCCTTTTGGTGTTACCATAGTGGATTCAATATGAACATGGGAGTCTATAAGGCCAGGACATACATATTTACCCTTGACATCTATTTCTTTATTTCCTTTATAGCTACCAATACCTACAATAGTCCCGTTGTCTATAGCAATATCACCATTTATAATTTCTTCCGTAAATACATTAACTATTTTTGCATTTTTAATAACATATTCCGATTCGATTCCACCGCCAGCTGATAATATTTGGCGTCTTTGTCTTTCTAACATGGATTTCCTCCTGGATTTAATTTCTATTGGATTTATTGTTTATTAAGCTTTCAAATTGAAGAATAGTATTATCTGTAGATTCTAGGTAATCATCAACTATTCCGGCATCATCTATATGATTATTAATGGCGCTTGATGTAACTTGTAAGGCTTTTTCCACATTATTAATTTCACTAATTACACCTGAAATATTAGCTTGTTGCTTATTAAGGGTCTCTATTACACTCTTAACCTCGCCATCAATAGATGAAATTGATTCTAAACTAACCTCAATCTTGTCTATAGCTTGGGCTGATGCGCCTACACCTTCTTTAATAACTTCTACAGACCTTGCAGAATTATTTATTACATTTTCAGTTTCCGCTGAAATACTATTAATTAGATCCGCAATATCTTTGGTACTTTCCTCGGTTAGGGTTGCAAGTTTTTTAACCTCATCTGCAACTACTGCAAATCCCCTTCCCTGTTCTCCTGCCCTAGCTGCTTCTATGGAGGCATTTAAGGCAAGTAAATTGGTTTGAGATGCAATATCATTGATTAACTGAACTACTTCAGTAACCTGGGTAAATTTATCAGCAAGCTCGGTAATCATTTTTTGGTTGTTAATGTTTTCTGTATTAAGAACTTGAACAATTTCCATTAGGTTTTCTATAGAAGTCCTTCCGTCTTCAGACGTTTTAACAGCTTCAGCAGTTATCTTTATAAGGTTATTACCTTCATTAGATAAATCCTTGGTAGATTTATTAGTTTCATCGGTAAGCATAGATATTTTATCCATATGTCCCTGAATATCTTTGGTAAGATCAGTAAGGTCATCATGCTGCTTATTAACTATATTGTGCTGATCAGTCATGCCCTGTATTTGCCCTTTTATTGTAGTTAAAAATTTATTTGTATCCTCAAGATATAAGTTTTTATTATTTTCTTCCTTTACTAAAGCTTTATTGTCTTGAATAAAATTATCTTTTCTTGCATTTTTTCTAAACATAGTATTCCCCCTACTTCTATATAGTTAGATGTTTTATAGTATGTGTTAATTGTTTTATCCTATTTCTAGGAATTGGTCAGGTAAAAAATCAATGAATTTACTTCTATTATTAGGTCTTCCAAACCTGCCAAGGTTTGTGTAAGTAATGTAAAGCTTCTTTTTGGCCCTTGTAATGGCCACATAAAAAGTGCGTTTTTCTTCTTCTAAATCTTTTGACATAACCGCCCTATATGATGGGAATTCATTTTGATAAATACCAGCTAAAAAGACAGTATCAAATTCCAGCCCCTTAGCCTGATGAACCGTAATAATAGGAATATTAGTCTTGTTTCGCCCCTTAAGCATTAATAATTCAACTTCACCACTTGAAAGGCTTGTTATCTTTAATGCTTCTATTAGGGCATCATGGTTATTTTTATCTTTAGTATCGATTTCCTTAAGGAGAAAGTAAAAATTTCTTAAGTTTTCAATCTTATCTTCTGTATAGATATCCTTCATTTTAAAGTTAATAACAATGGCTTGAACAAGATCAGCTGGTCTCATATTTAATGATTGATTATAAAGAATATCAAGTTTATTACTAATATCCTCAAAAGCTACTAGGTGTTTTTGAATTTTTTCTATACGTTCTAATGATGTAGGTAAAATATTCTTAGTGACTGCCCCTATTAAAAGCTCTGATGTAGCAAGAATGTCATCCATTGCATCATGGGTTGGCTTAACCTTAGTTTGGAACTCATTACTTAGGAATTCCAGTTTGTGATTATGTAAGTTGGGATAGAACCTTCTATATATATCAAGGGTATCATAATAATCTATAAAATTTAGCCCACATAAGTTGTTCCTGCTAAGCTCAGATTTTAATATATTAATATCGAAGTTAACATTATGTCCTACAAGAACGCTACCATTAGCATAATCTACAAAGTCTTCTAAGGCCTGGACCTTGTCAAAGCCATCTCTAGCAAGCTCCTCATCTGTAAAATTATGTACATTGTATGAGTTTCCTACGCTTTTAGTATTTTTTAGTAGTCTTTCAAAACGGTCTATTTCATTACCAGCACTATCAATACGCATAGCAGCAATTTGTATGATTTCATCTTGGCTAGTATCCACACCTGTAGTCTCAACATCAAAAACAATAAGATTGCCTTGATCTAGTGCATTTATTAGATTCCCAAAAGGATCGCCTGTTCTTCTTGTATTGATATCTATATAATCTGTTAGCCTTATTCCTAGTTTTTTATACTCATCAGATTCAATTTTATCAAGAGTAAGCTTGCCTATACCTAAAGAAAAGTTACTTAGCACCCTTTTAAAACTTATAGAATCATTTTTATTGATTAAAAGCTTCATAAGAGCGGTAACATCCTTGATCTCTTTTCTCCTGAAGAAATTAAAGTCATCTACCAAAACAAATTTAAATTTATCCTCCGGGCTTTGTAATCTTCCTAGCGACTTGCTTAGCTCTTTATTATAGGGATTGCTCCTTGATAGTATAGCTATGCTTCCTAGAGATGGACTATTTTTAATTTCATTATAAATATATGCTGCCTCATTATCTATATCGTAATTTTCTTTAACAACTATCTTATGACCCTTCTTAGATGATGCAATTTCTAAATCATTAAGATTAAGTGTTTGGCATTTGGATGGAAAGGCATTTTTAAGATAGTGGGTTGAGAGATTGACTAGGTTTTGATTTGCCCTATAGTTAGTCTTAAATACAATTTGTTTTGGATTATAATTGCTTACATAATCTTTTAGTATTTTTTCTGGTGCTGATCCTCTCCACTGATATATAGTCTGGAAGGTATCCCCACAAAGTAAAGTTTTACTATCGGCAAATATTTGTTTGATAATAAAATATTCTACCAGACTTGTATCCTGGACTTCGTCAATATTTATATACTTATATGTACTAGCAATACTTTGGCTAATATTCTCATCCTTAACAATTACCAATGTATTAAGTATTAAATCATTAAAATCCACCCCTCTATTAGAAAGTAGGATTTCATTGTATCTTTCTAGTAGCTCATGACCATAGCTTCTAATAGTAGTTTTGATTAGAATCTTATCTTCTTTAGAATTAGCCTTTTTATTGCTAGAGGCAATATCATCAATCACATTTCTTTTGTTTATAAAAATATTTCTTATAAGATCTTCCCAGGTTACATGATCTTTATTATTTGTTATAAAAACGGCCTTTTCTTCCTTAATTAGATTAATAAATCTTTGTAACATAGGGTTAGTAAAAATTCTATTTTGAAATTCAGGGATAGACTCCCTTGCCTGGCCTACTATACTTTTACAATCTTCCTCGTCATAAACAATAAAATCCGTGAATATATCAGTTTGCCTCTTGGCTTGAAGTTTAATAATATTAAAACACCAGCTATGAAAGGTCTGGACTGTGACACCCCTACTCTTAGGGCCTACTATCTCTTCGATTCTATTTTTCATTTCCTTACTGGCTTTATTGGTAAAACTTATACATAAAATCTCCTCTGGCCTAGCCATATCACTATCTATAATATTAGCTACACGCCTGGCCAGGGTTTCAGTCTTACCAGTTCCGGCCGAGGCTATAACAGATATATTGCGATCTAATATATTTATAACATCTTTTTGTTCTTTATTAGGCTCCATTATCTTACCTCCTGCTTCTGTGGTAGGGCATGGCTTAAATAAGGTGATGCATCATTAAGCTGGTACTTAGAATATTTATCAATGTCCTCCTTACTTGGTATATGGTATATTTTATCCTTATTATCAAGCAATTGATAACCATAATCATTGGAGGGATAGTTGGTAACTACATACATATAATCAAAGTCAAAATAATCCTGCCTATCATACATCATATCAAAATAGCTGCTTGTTAATTCAAAGTCTATCTTATTATCATTGTGTTTATTCCATACTTCCATAAAATACTCAATTGTGTATATCCCGTGGATCTGTACTAGTGCTATAGAGTAGGAATACAATTCTTTACTCAAAGAAAGGCTCTTACTTAGTCTATCTTTAGGGATTGAATTATATATTTCCCTAAGTTCCCTAGGGATTACAGGGTAAATTTGATTATTGTAATTAAACATATATATATAGCCTAGGCCATGTAGAAACTTACAATCATTATAATCTAAGTTATCCCTGATATTAAAGTCTATATTTATAATGTCCATTAAAAAGCTTATTTCACTAGGGGGTAAGTAAGTTAGGTCTTTCTCAAAGTGGGTAGAAATCCTATTATCTAACTGGTTAATTAGTTTATCCTTGTTCAAGTTTCCAGGATCTATAGGCATGCCCATATTGACTAATAGGTGCTGCTTGTCTGCTATATCTAGAAGTGTTTCTGCATCATAGCAATCAAGGCACTCCCTTAAATTAAAACATGGTCGGTTGTTAATGTAATTATATTCCATTCCTTCAATCATTTAATCATCCTTTGGCAATTTTACTAGATTCTTCTAATAAGAAGTATTGCCAAGTAGAAGATATTTAAACAATATAAAAAATCTTAATTATTAAAACCCCCTACCCGCACCACCGCCACCAGAGCGGCCGCCACCACCACTAGATCCGCCAAAACCACCACTTCCACCGCCAAAGCCACCAGGCCCACCAAAGCTGCCTGGGCCACCAAAACCACCTGGCCCTCTAGGACCCCTATATCTACCCCGTCCTCCAAAGAACATTCTGGGTCCTCCACCAGAAAATATTATTATTAATAATATTATTAATAATATAAGTTGTATTATGTTATTACTCCTACTGGAGACCTGGGGGGAGGGTGCTACGTCCTGGTAGCTATCAAGAATTCCCTGGTAATTATATTCCTGGTTAATCTCACTGGATATACCATAAAATATACCTTTTATCCCGTAATCAAAATCATCTTGGGATAAACTTATAAGATTATCATCTAGAATCCTGCCTACTTTGGCATCATTTAGGGCACCTTCAAGGCCATATCCTACCTCGATTTCAATTCGCCTTTCATCTAAATCAAGTAGTATTAAAACACCATTATCATATTCATTGTTACCAATTTTCCATTTTTCAAACACATGTGTTGCATAAGACTGTATGTCCTGCCCTTCAGTGCCATTTGTAGTTAAAACAACAATTTGAGGTTTTTCTATTTGTTTTTCGTACTGCAAATTAACGCCCACAATAAAGTCTTTTGTATCTTGGGATAGTAAGTTAGCATAGTCAGCTACATAAAACTCATTTGTGGCCTTAGGAAGTGAATATACTAAGGTAGAAAAACCAAAAACAAAAAATAAAATTGTTATAGAGATCCTAAGCCTAGAGTTGGTTAATTTGCTCTTCATTATTATTAGCTCCTTTTTTAATTAAAGTCTACGGTTGGTGCTACTTCGCTGCCAGCTGCTGCCTCAAAGAAATCTCTTTTTTCAAATCCCTTAGAACCAGCAATAATACTACTTGGAAAGCGCTGGACCTTATTATTATAAGCCTTAACAGTTTCATTATACCTATCTCTTTCAACAGATATCCGGTTTTCTGTACCTGCAAGTTCATCCATTAATTGATTTACATTTTCACTAGACTTAAGCTCAGGATAGTTTTCCATAACCATTAAAAGTCTTGATAAGGCTCCTTCAACTTCACTTGAAGCTTCAACCTTTTCATTAACTGTGCCTGCACCAGCAAGTTTAGCTCTTGCATCTGCAAGGTTTCCAAACACTTCTTTCTCCTGATCCATAATACCTTTAACTGAGTTAACTAGATTAGGAATAAGGTCCATCCTTCTTTGAAGTTTGGACTCTACATTAGCCCACTGGTTATCAACCTCATTAGAAAGTGTAACAAAGGAATTATAAGTTTTAGCGTACCACATTCCTCCTAATCCCATAACCACTACAATAGCTATAATTATTCCAAATAATGTTTTCTTTGAATTATTCATCTTAAATCCTCCTAGTTCTTGAAAGTTATTATTACAAAATCATAAATTTAACATAACTATATCTTTATAATATAACAATATATTAAGCTTTATGCAATATTTTTGGAAATTAAACTCATATTAAGTTGACTAAAAAAACAGGGTGATATAGTATAATATACATACTTATTTTTAAATATTAATTACTATACTATTTTATATTAGGAGGATTTTTATGATTATCGTTATGAAACCAAGTTCTACACAAGAACATATACAAGCTGTTATAGAAAGAATTGAAAAAGCTGGACTTTCTCCTCACTTGTCCCAAGGATCCCAGGTTACTATTATTGGGGTTATAGGAGATAAAACGCAGCTTCGTGATGGTTATCTTAGCTC
>JAAYSX010000118.1 GCA_012518255.1 Candidatus Epulonipiscium sp.
CACATGCTACTCCGTGGCTGGCCCCAAAGTCTGTAGTTAGGGGGAAGCTTATTGCATGCATTCCTGTTGTCCTTGTCTGGCTAAAGGCTAGGCCTGCAAGTAGGCTTGCTTCCATCATGGCAGATCTAGCCTTAGAGTTAGTTGGCTCATCATAGGCTGTTTTTATATTTTCAAGAACTAGCTTAATTGCTTTCATAGCTAAGGCATCACTTATGGGCTGGCTTTCCTTATTCCAGTAGGCCTCAATGGCATGGCAAAAGGCGTCCATTCCTGTAGATGCTGTAACTGGCCTTGGCAGGGTATAGGTCATTTCTGGATCTATAACTGCGTAATCTGGCCAGAACTGGTCTGTAACAAAGGGCATCTTAATTCCTGTCTTGGAGTTGGTAAATACTCCTACATTGGTTACCTCGCTACCTGTTCCTGCTGTTGTTGGGATACAAATTAGGCCTGCCTTTCTTGGGCTTAGGGTCTTGTCTCCTCCTGCATAGTAGTCATAAATACTTCCTGGATTACTTATTAAACAGGCTACTATCTTGGATACATCTAGGGCGCTACCGCCGCCAAGTCCTATAACACAATCTGCCTTTATTTCTCTTCCTAAATCCGCAGCCTTGTCTACACTTTCGCAGGATGGATTAGGTTCAATCTGGCTAAAGTAGGCAACTTTCTTACCTTCTAGGCTTTTGCCTATTTTCTCTGCTAGGCCTGATTTATAGAGGAATGGATCTGATACAATTAGTACGCTATCTCCGTCTATATGGGGGCCTATCTCCAAGGCAGCTTCTACTTTAAAATTTATCCTAGTTGGCATATAATAGTTAAATTTATTAATGTCCATTTTGTCATCCTTTCTTTTCTAATATTTCTTATCCTTTTACTGCTCCACTTGTAAGTCCTGATATAATTTGGTTCTGGAATAGCATATAGGCTACAATGCTTGGTACTATACTAATAACAATAGCAGCGTACATTGAAACGTAGTCTGTGCTAAACTGGTTGGTAAAGTATCTAATTCCAAGCTGTACTGTTCTAACTTCTGGTGATGATGTAAGTAGGTTGGCATATACGAACTCGTTCCAGCAGGTTAGGAACTGGAAGGTCCCTGCAGTTACTATTCCTATTCTGGATAGGGGGAGAATTACTGATTTAAATCTTACATAGAAGTTAGCTCCGTCTATAACTGCTGATTCTTCTAATTCTCTTGGTATTGATTTCATAAATCCTGTTGTTATAAAGGTTGATATTGGAATTCCTATGGCTGTATATACTAGGATTAGTCCTAGCATGGTATTGTCTAGGTTAAGTCTTGTAATAAGTATAAAATATGGAACCATTAGGGCGTTAAGTGGCACTAGAACCCCTGCCGAAAACATCATTTGTAAAAGATTATTGCCCTTGAATTCAAATCTTGATACTGCATAGGCTGACATTGATGTAATTAGTACGTTTAATAGGGTTGCAGCTATGGAGATAACTACTGAGTTAAACATCATTCTAGCTATTCCTGATACTGTAAGGGCCTTAACATAGTTGCCCCACTGCCATGTTTCTGGTAGGGAAAATGGGCTTGCCATAAATTCTGCATTTGTCTTTAGTGATGAAATGGTTAGCCATATTAGTGGAAATAATGCATACACAAATAGGAAAATTAAAAAGAACCATTTAAGTATGTTGCCAATAACTGAGATTAGTTTGAAATCCTTACTACCTTTTACCATTATCATAGTCCTCCTTAATGTGTTTCTTTTCCAAGGGTTTTGTTAAGCCCTAGTATAATTAGTGATCCAACAAATATTAGTACTACTGC
>JAAYSX010000028.1 GCA_012518255.1 Candidatus Epulonipiscium sp.
CCTATTACAGTAGATTATTCTGGTCTAACCCAGTATAATGCTAAAACTAATGTTGACCCTAAGACTGTAGATGGTAGGTCACCAGGTGAAATGCAGGGCTATGATATAGGGCCAGATGGAATTATTACAGCCTATTATAATAATGGTGAATTTAAGCTACTAGGACAAGTAGTACTAGCTAACTTTGATAACCCGGCAGGGCTAGAAAAAGTTGGAGATAATATATATAGAAATACTGCTAACTCAGGAGATTTTGATGGTATAGGAGAGGCAGGGATTTTCCAGGCAGGAGTTCTGGAAATGTCTAATGTAGACTTATCACAAGAATTTACTGAAATGATTACAACCCAAAGAGGCTTCCAGGCTAATTCAAAGATTATTAGCACATCTGATGAGATGCTTCATGAGCTAGTTAACCTAAAACGTTAATAAAGTTATATAATCTTAATTAATCCAGGAGGATTTAACCTCCTGGGTTATAAAAAGAAATTAATTTACTAATGTTTTTAAAACTTACATAAATTATAATTAGGAGAAAACAAATGGTTGAAGTTACAAGGTTTAATAAGGAGACGATAATAATCAATGCAGACCTAATAGAAATGATAGAAACTACACCAGATACAGTAATTACAATGACAACAGGCAAGAAGTTTGTAGTTAAGGAAACAAAAGAAGAAATAGTGGATAAAGTTATTTTATATAGACAAAGAATATTAGATATAATAGAGTCTTAAGTGAGGTGAAAAAGTGGATATTGCTGCGATAATTGGAATAATAGCTGGTATAGTATTTATGTTTACATCTATTTTCCTTGGAGGAGGAATAGCAGGGGTTACATTGTTTCTAGACTTGCCTTCTGCTATGATTACATTTGGCGGAGCTTTTGCATCATTATTAATTGCAACTCCATTAGATAAAGTTATGGGCTCCCTAAAAACAGCTAAACTAGCCTTTAAATCCCAGGATTTAGACCCAGGTGAGGTTATAAAAAACATTATTGATCTAGCTTTTACAGCTAGAAAAGAAGGGCTTTTAGCACTAGAGGAAATGGCTAATAATATGGATGATGAATTCCTAAAGAAAGGAATCCTTTTAATAGTAGATGGAACAGATCCGGAACTAGTCCGTAATATATTAGAAACAGAATTGGCATTTATGGAAGGAAGGCATAATGACCACCAGGCATTTTGGACAACAGTTGGAGCACTCGGGCCTGCTTGGGGTATGATAGGAACATTAATTGGGCTTATCACCATGCTGGACAACCTAAGTGATCCAAGTACCCTAGGTCCTAGTATGTCAGTTGCACTAGTTACAACGTTATATGGATCTGTGCTTGCAAACTTTATTGCTGATCCTATAGCGAGTAAGTTAAAATCACGAAGTGGTGATGAAGTACTTCTTAAGGAAGTAACCATTGAAGGATTGTTATCTATTCAGGCAGGGGAAAACCCAAGAATTATAGAAGAAAAACTCAAAGCATTCTTATCACCTTCTCTTCGTGAAAGTTTATCGGGAGAAATAAGTGATCAGGAAGGTGAAGATTAATGAGAGATAAGAACAAACAAGAAGTACAAGACTCAGGTTCACCGGCATGGATGGCTACATTTGCTGATATGATGACACTGTTACTTACATTTTTTATATTGCTGTTTTCAATGTCAACTGTAGATATTGCAAAATATAAGGCTTTTGCAAGTGCATTTGATGGAGGATCAGGTGTCCTAGATGGTGATATAAATACTGGTAGTGAAATTATGATGGGGGATGGAATGACCCAACTACCAGGAATTGAAAACTCTGTTATAGATGGGCAAGAGGAGCAATATAAACGTAAAAAGCTAGAAGAAATGGAAAGAGAAATAAAAGAACATTTAAGTAAATATAGTATAGACCAAGAAGTTGAAACAAGTAATAATGGAGAATACATTACACTAAAATTTGATGATATATTATTATTTGATACAGGAAAGGCTGACTTAAAAGAAGAAGCTACACAAGTCTTAGATAGAGTAGGAATTTTATTAGAAGAATACTTACAGCAGCCCGAGCTTAACCTAGCATTTGAGGGGCACACGGATAATATTCCTATTAACACAAGACAATTTCCAAGTAACTGGGAACTTTCAGCAGCAAGAGCAATAGCAGTTGCTAAATATTATATAGAAGAAATGCATTTTAACCCAGCTCAAATATCAACAGAAGGTTTAGGAGAATATGTACCTTTAGAGCCAAATGATACTGCTGAAGGAAGGGCTACAAATAGAAGGGTAGAAATAAAAATTATGAATATACCTAGTAGATAAGATAGAGGGGTAAGCTATGGATAAAAAGTTTAAGGTTTTTGTAATTTTAGCATTTGTTTTATTATTTGCTGGAATGGTAGTAGGAGGGTTTTTTATAGTTACAAGTCTTTCGACTAAAGATATGCCACCAAGCTCAGAACAGGTGGAAGGTAATATAAACCCAAAAAATGTGGAAATTTTTCAATTGGAGGGAGATATAACAACAAATCTCGTTTCAGAAGAAGATAAGGATAGCAAGCATGTAATAAAGATAACAGTAGGTTTTGCAGTTAATAAAAAAAGCAAGGACTTTAAAGAAGTTGCAAAACAGTTTAGTGAAAAAGAAATCCTTATACGGAATGAGGTAATTGAAATTCTTAGGAATCAGTCCTATGAAAGTATGGCTAAGGCTGATGCACAAGAAACATTATCAGAAATTATAGTATCTCGTTTATCCACACTTCTTTTTACCCAGTCAATAGAAGACATGTATTTTGGAGATTTTTTCGTACAATAAAGTAATCTGAGATAAAAGGATGTGGTGTTTATGGCTGATATATTGTCGCAAAATGAAATAGATGATCTCTTAAACGCACTCAGCTCAGGTGAAGTTGATGTAGAAGAGATGGATTCCAGTACAAGAGAAAAACAAATAAAGGAATATGATTTCGCAAGACCGTCTAAGTTCTCAAAAGAACAACTTAGGACCTTAGAAATTATATTTGATAATTATGGGAGGGCAGTGTCTACCTTTTTATCAGGATACTTACGCACACTTACACAGGTGGAAGTAATTAATGCGGAAGCTGTTACATATTCTGAGTTTACTAATTCATTAACTGACCCAGTAGTTTTATCTATTATAGACTTTTTACCCTTAAATGGCTCAATTATATTAGAGTTTTCTCCTAATATGGGTTATGTTATAATTGACCGTATATTAGGTGGACAAGGGAAATCCTTAACTAAAATAAGGGAATATACAGATATTGAAAAGATATTACTTAAGAGGGTTATCCATCAGTTTGTAAATCTTTTAGTAGAACCATGGGAAAATGTAATATCATTAGAGCCTGTGTTAGATAAGATAGAAACAAACTCACAAGTTGCTCAAATAATTTCTCCCAATGAAATTATTGCTTTAATTACATTCAATGTTCAAATTGGGGACGTTGAGGCAATGATGAATGTTTGTATTCCACATATAGTTATAGAACCAATTATGGACAAATTAAATACAAGGCACTGGTTCGCACATGAAAAAAAGGAAGATAACAAGCAGCATAGGGAGCAGATTGAAAAAAAATTAGAAGTTTCTGAAATACCCGTTAGCGCAATTTTAGGTAAAACACAAATAACAGTCAGGGAATTTATAGAGTTACAAAATAATGATATAATAACCTTAGATTCATGTGTTGACTCTGATATGGAAATACATGTGGGGAATTTCTTAAAGTTTTACGGTAAGCCCGGTGTCCATAAAAAAAATAATGCAATTCAAATTACCTCTGTAGTGAGGGGGGAGGATGATATATAATGAGCGATGGTGTGCTATCTCAGGAGGAAATAAATGCACTTTTGGGTGTGACTTCCGAAGATGAAGAAAAAACATCGGCTGTTGACATGCTAAGTGAAGAAGAAAAAGATGCCATAGGTGAAATTGGTAATATTAGTATGGGTACATCAGCAACAACTTTATTTACACTTTTAAATCAAAAAGTATCAATTACAACTCCAAGGGTTAAGGTGTGGGAGTGGGAAGATTTTTTAAGTAGCTATCCAGATGATATTGTTATAATAAATGTAAATTATACAGAAGGTGTTACAGGAACTAATTTACTATTATTAAAGCAAGAAGATGTTAAGAAGATTACAGATATTATGATGGGAGGGGATGGGGCAGGAGAGTTTGAAGACGAAGAGCTAACAGATCTTCATCTTAGTGCCATAGCAGAGGCTATGAACCAAATGGTTGGTTCAGCTTCAACATCAATGTCACAGATGTTAGATATGAAAATAGATATTTCACCGCCGCAGGCTTTTATGAGCAAACTTGCCGCTGAAGATGAGGAACCAGATAAATCCTTTGCCCAGGATGGTATAGTACAGGTTGCTTTTCGTATGAAAGTTGGTACTATTATAGATAGTGAAATTATGCAAATCTTACCTATAGATTTTGCAAAGGAAATGGTTAAGCAACTGATGAGTCCTGAAACTAAGAGTGTAGAAGAGCAAGTACAACCAGTTACACCAGATACACCAAGTAAAAAGGCAAGTGGCCCGGAGATTCCGCAGCAAGTTGCACCGGCACAGAGCGTTACACCAACAGTAGTAGCTCCTAGTCCAGCAGAATCTATTCCAGTTAGTGATTCTGAAGCAATTTTATCCCAAGGAGAACAAAGTCAAAACATAGTTAGAGATGTAGATGTTAAGATGCCACAATTTCCAAGCTTCGATGTCAGTCATGTTGCACAGCAAAAGGAAAACATGGATATTGTGATGGATGTACCACTGGAAGTTACAGTAGAACTCGGTAGAACCAGTAAAAAAATTAAGGAAATACTTGAATTTAATCCTGGTACAGTTATAGAACTTGACCGCCTAGCAGGAGAACCAATAGATATTTTAGTAAATGGTAAGTATGTTGCTGAGGGTGAAGTGGTAGTTATTGATGAAAATTTTGGTATACGTATAACAGAGATTGTAAATCCTGAACTTAGAATTTAGTAAATAAAGGGGTGCTTATTTTGGCTAATAAAATTTTAATAGTAGATGATGCAGCTTTTATGCGAATGATGATTAAAGATATTTTAACAAAAAATGATTATGAGGTAGTAGGAGAGGCAGAAAACGGAGTAAAGGCAGTAGAAAAATATAAGGAACTTGGACCAGACCTAGTTTTAATGGATATAACTATGCCAGAACTAGATGGTATTCAAGCTGTAAAGCAAATAAAGGAATTTGACCCAGATGCAAAAGTTGTAATGTGCTCAGCAATGGGACAACAGGCAATGGTTATAGAATCTATTCAAGCAGGGGCAAAAGACTTTATAGTAAAACCTTTCCAAGCTGAAAGGGTAATTGAAGCAATTCAAAAAGTGCTTCAGTAATATAAATATATTAGTATAATAGGAGGGTTTATAAATTATGTTGCAAGCAATACTATTACTATTTACATTTGTGTTTGTAATAGGCTTAGCCTATTATATAACCAAAAAAATTGCAGCTTTAAATACCCTCCGTATGCAGGGAAAAAATATGAAAATTATTGAAACCTTGCAGCTTGGAGTAAACCAATTAGTACACCTAGTTAAAATAGGTGATAAAATAATAATGATTGGGGTTACTAAGGATAGGATTACTTACCTAGATGAAATAGATAAGGATCTTATTGATTTAGACATATATAAAGAAACTAAAGATACATTAACATTTGAAGAACATTTAAAGAATATAATAGGTAAAAAGAAAGATAAAATATAGATGTAAGGAGAATAGAATGCAAAAGCACAAATACAAACCTTTTTTAAGAAAATTAATTATTAGTGTCATTTGCATACTGTTTTTTTCAGTGCACGTATATGCAGAGCCTATGATGTTGCCTAATATTAATATTGATATAGGTCAATCTAATGACCCAAGCCAGGTAACAGGTAGTTTACAGATGCTATTTATACTTACAATTCTTGCACTTGCGCCATCTATATTAATTATGCTAACAGCATTTACAAGGATAATTATATCCCTTCACTTTGTTAGATCAGCACTTGGCACTCAGCAAATGCCACCAAATCAAGTTTTAATTGGGCTAGCATTATTTTTAACATTTTTTATTATGGCGCCAACCTTTAAGGCTGTTAATGAGGAAGCAATACAGCCCTATGCTGCTGCAGAAATATCCCAGGAAGTAGCTATTGAGAAAGGGATGTACCCTATAAAGGAATTTATGCTTAAGCAAACAAGGGATGTTGATTTAAAATTATTTGCAGATATAGCACAAATGCCACCTATAGAAAATGAAGAAGATCTTGTTAAGGAAATACCAAGTAGTATATTGATTCCAGCATTTATAATAAATGAAATAAGGGCTGGATTTATGATTGGGTTTTTAATATTTATACCTTTTATAGTAATTGATATGGTTGTAGCATCTACACTTATGTCTATGGGAATGATGATGCTTCCACCAGCTATGATTGCCTTACCTTTTAAGATACTTTTATTTATAATGGTAGATGGATGGAATTTGGTTATTGGTCAATTAACACAGACATTTAAATAGTGAGGAGTAAACAATGGAAGAACAAGTAATCGATATTATGCGAAGTGCAATTTTAATGATTATTAAGGTTTCAACTCCTATGTTATTAGTAGCTATAATAGTAGGATTAACTGTTAGTATCTTTCAAACAACAACTTCAATCCAGGAGCAAACCTTATCCTTTGCACCTAAAATAGTTGCTATTTTTTTATCAATAATTATTTTTGGTCCATGGATGATGAATACATTAATTGCTTTTATAAATGAAATATACAGGAATTTTAATATGTTTTTAAGATAATAGGGGATGAGAGATGGATGCAATAATTGAGTTTTATACACAAATTGATATATTTCTCTTAGTATTTACTCGGGTAATAGCTATTTTGGTAGTTGTACCCGTGTTTTCAGATAAGAAGGTTCCACCAATAGCTCAGGCTGGATTATCATTTGTAATATCTATTATTGTTATATACTCAACTCCACTTATGGAAATAGAATACAATGCCAATATGATAGGGTATGGATTTCTAATAATTAAAGAAATTATGGTGGGACTAATTATTGGTTTTATAGTCTATATGATGTTCCAAATTTTCCTTTTAGTGGGCCAGCTTATTAGTAGCTCATCAGGCTTATCTATGAGTAATATGTATGATCCAACTATAGGACAGCAAGTTCCAATAGTAGGCAATCTATATTACTATGTAGCAATTGCCTTGTTTTTAGTAACTAATGGACATCATATTATATTTAGAAGCCTAATACATAGTTATTCCTTAATTCCCATAGGGCAGGGGCAACTTACTTCTTCAATAGTGGGTCAGATGGTAACTATGTTAAACAATTATTTTATTATATCTGTAAAAATTGCAGCACCAGTTATGGTTACAATTTTTATACTTGACTTTGCCTTAGGAATACTGGCAAGGACGGCCCCTCAGATGAATATGTTTGTTATAGGTTTTCCAATAAAGATAATGGCAGCTTTAGTAATGATGTTAATTACAACAGTATTAATGGCTACTGCATATGAGTATGTATTTGACCAGATACAAATTAATTTAAGGCAAGTAATACAAGGACTGAGACCATGAATATGGATGTAGATAATAAACTTATTTTAGATTTGCAATTTTTTGCTGCAGAGGATGAGGGAAGAACTGAAACAGCAACTCCTAAAAAAAGGGAAGATGCCAGAAAAAAAGGCCAGGTAGCAAAAAGTATAGAAATAAATACAGCTTTTCTTTTTTTAGCAGCCTTTACTAGCTTAAAGTTTTTTGGCTCTTATATGAGAATGTCATTTGAGAACTTTTTTACATATTCTTTTAACAATATTTCATCAGTAGAAACTTTTTTTGAACCTAGGCATTTAAGTAATAATATAGCTAATATATTTTTTACTATTATCAAGATAACAGGACCTGTTATCTTAAGTATTATGATTGCGGGGTTAGTAGCAAGCTTTATACAGGTGGGATGGAGTCCGTCCCTAGAGCCTATGTCCCCTAAATTTAGCAAATTAAATCCCATAGCTGGATTTAAAAGAATGTTTTCATCTAATAGCTTAATGGAACTTACAAAGGCAATTTTTAAGGTAGTGATACTAGGGTCTGTTATATACTCGCAGATACAAAAGGAAATCCCTACCTTTCTAAGTCTAATAGATATGTCAATACCACAAATACTAGGTTATGTAGGTAATCTAGTTTTATCTATAGGATTTAGAATAGCTATAATCTTTTTATTTATGGCTATTGCAGATTTTGCCTATCAAAAATATAAATTTGAAGATAGTATTAAAATGACTAAACAAGAAATTAAAGATGAACATAAGCAATCTGAGGGTGATCCTCAGGTTAAAGCACAAATAAGGCAAAAAATGAGAGAAATGTCTATGAGGAGAATGATGCAATCAGTTCCAGAGGCTGATGTAATTATTACAAACCCAACTCATTATGCCATAGCTATAAAGTACAACCCGGAAAAGGGAACAGCACCTATTGTTACTGCAAAAGGGGCGGACTATATAGCACAGAAAATTAAGGAAGCAGCAGTAGAAAACAATGTAGAGATAGTAGAAAACAAACCACTTGCCAGGACATTATATGCTGCAGTAGACATAGGTGAGGAGATACCACCAGAGCTTTACCAGACAGTGGCAGAAATACTAGCATTTATATATAATTTAAAGAATTCATAAAGAAAATTTATAAAGATGGGAGGGGGATACTGTGAATGTAAAATCAGGGGACCTAATATTAGCAGGATTTGTTATTTCAATTTTATTCTTAATTATAATACCAATAAGTGATTTTTTACTTAGTTTATTTATTATAATTAATATTGCCGTTGCTATTATTTTGCTCCTTAATGCACTTTTTGCAAAAGAACCCCTAGATATGTCATTATTTCCCACAATACTCTTATTAACTACCCTTTTTAGACTAGCAATTAATATTTCTTCAACAAGATTAATTTTAACGCATGGTGATGCAGGAGCTGTTGTAGATGCTTTTGGACAGTTTGTTGCAGGTGGAAATATAGTTATAGGTGGGGTAGTATTTATTATAATTGTTATTGTTAACTTTTTAGTTATAACTAAGGGTTCAGAAAGAGTATCAGAAGTATCTGCAAGGTTTACATTAGATGCGATGCCAGGTAAGCAAATGGCTATAGATGCGGACTTAAATGCAGGCTTTATAGATGAACTAACAGCCAGGGAAAGACGGGAAAAGATTCAAAGGGAAGCAAGTTTTTTTGGTGCCATGGATGGTGCTTCAAAGTTTGTAAAGAACGATGCTGTTGCAGGAATACTTATAACTTTTATTAATATTATAGGGGGAATTATAATTGGTACAGTAATGGGTGGCATGGAGATAATGGAAGCAGTCCAAAAATATACCCTACTTACTATAGGCGATGGCTTAGTTAGCCAGGTTCCAGCCCTTTTAATATCAACGGCTACAGGTATATTAGTAACAAAAACTACTAGCGAAACAGAACTAAGTGCTATGATGTTTGAACAATTAGCAAGTGCACCATATATTTTGTACATAACAGCAGTGGTTTTACTTGTTCTAGGTTTAACCCCCATAGGACTATCTGTAACAGTACCAATAGCTATATTTCTAGTTTTTATAGGAAGGCTTATAGACAAACAAATCCAGCTTGAGGATATAGAGGAAGCTATAGATGAAGAGGATGTAGAGGCAGATGAAATTAGAAAGCCAGAGAATGTTATACATCTTTTAAATGTGGATCCAATTGAACTAGAGTTTGGGTATGGTGTAATACCTCTTGCAGATGTTAATCAAGGTGGTGACCTTCTAGATAGGGTTGTAATGATACGTAGGCAAATAGCATTAGAGTTAGGTTCTGTAGTGCCAATTATAAGGCTTAGGGATAATATCCAGCTTAATCCTAATGAATATGTAATTAAAATTAAAGGCGTAGAGGTAGCAAAGGGTGAAATACTCTTTGATCATTATATGGCAATGAATCCTGGTTATGTAGAAGATGAAATTGATGGTATAGAAACCCAGGAACCAGCATTTGGGCTTCCGGCTCTATGGATTACAGAATCACAGAGGGAAACTGCTGAGATTAAAGGCTATACAGTAGTAGATACACCTTCAATAATAGCTACCCACTTAACAGAAGTAATCAAACAACATCTACATGAACTGCTTAGCAGGCAAGATGTACAAGTACTTATTGATAATGTTAAGGAGACCCATCCAGTCTTAGTTGAGGAGCTAACACCGAAACTATTATCAGTTGGGGAAATTCAAAAAGTACTTTCTAACCTATTAAAAGAAAATGTTTCAATTAGGGATCTTGTTACTATATTTGAGTCATTAGCAGACAATGCAACAACAATAAGAGATGTTGATGTTTTAACAGAATATGCTAGACAATCATTAGCAAGATCAATATCACAAAGTGTCTTAATAGGATCTCCTAACCAAGTTATTACACTGGACCCTGCAATAGAGCAGCAGATTATGGATAGTGTTCAACAAACAGAACAAGGCTCATATGTTGCCCTAGACCCTCAGGTTACCCAGCATATATTAGATAGCTTACAAGTAGAATTAAATAAATTAACATCAATAGGGTTACAACCAATCATATTAACATCACCCATAGTAAGGATATATTTTAGGCATTTAACAGAACAATACTTGCCTAACCTTACCATACTCTCGTATAATGAAATAGACCCTAGTATAGAAATTCAATCTATAGGGATGGTGAGTATTTAGTGAAAATACAAAAATTTAATGGTAAAACTGAAACAGAGGTAATGAATAGGATAAAAGAAGAACTTGGAGACCATGCAGTTGTTCTTAATGTAAAAAATATAAAAGGCAACTGGTTTACAAGACTGTTTAAGAATGACCAAGTAGAAATAACAGTAGCTACAGACAAAGAAATACCAACAGATAGTGTAGATATAAAAGAGACAGACCAGGGAATAGATGAGCTTAAAGAGCAGATGCTGAATATGGAAAGGTTATTAGCATCTACAGCAGATAAAATGGAAAATCTATATGAAAAGTCTAATGAGGCACAAACAGTTAATTATATAAGCGCATCAAACATGGAAAAGGATTCAGAAAGTAAAAGAACTACCTTCCAAAAACTTATTTTAAACCACTTAGTAAAACAAGAGGTTGAGGAAGAAGCCGCAATGGAGCTACTAAAGGGCACAGAATTATTGGATGAGGATGACCTAGATATTAAGGATATTATTAGGATTGTATATAATAATATCTGCCAATCAATAGGGGATGTTAAGGTGATAGATGATTGTGTCAACAAGGAAGGACCTAAACTTGTTTTCTTTATAGGACCAACAGGTGTAGGTAAGACTACCAGTATTGCAAAGCTTACAGCTGACTTTAGCCTTAAAAAAGAAAAAGATATAGCACTTATAACAGCAGATACTTATAGGATAGCAGCTATAGACCAACTTAGAACCTATAGTGAAATATTATCAGTGCCCCTAGAGGTAGTATATACCCCAGAAGAACTAAGGGCAGGGTTAGAATTGTTTGATGATAAGGAATATATATTTGTTGACACAGCAGGTAGATCCCATAAAAATGATGAACATTTAGGGGAGCTAAGGGATATGCTAGATATGTTCCCAGATAAAGAGGTATACCTAGTAGTTAGTGCAACAACCAAGTTTTCAGATTTAAAAAGTATAATTAAAAAATATAGCCAGCTATGTGACAAATATTCTATTATAGTAACAAAAACAGACGAAACAGCATCAGCGGGAACTATTATAAACTTAAGGCACTATACAAACAAACCACTTTCCTATGTATCATTTGGACAAAATGTACCTGATGATATAGAAGTAGTAGAGGGTGCCAAGTATGCTAAAATATTACTAGGGAGTTTAGGCGATGAATGATCAGGCAACCCAACTTAGACAAATAGTTAAAGAAAAACAACCTAATATAAATAATAATACTCCATCGGCAAAAATTATAACTGTAACAAGTGGAAAAGGTGGAGTAGGAAAATCAAATACAGTGGTTAACCTGGCTCTTTCCTTAAAAGAAAAAGGTAAAGAAGTGGTTATCCTAGATGCTGACCTAGGACTTGCAAATATAGAAGTACTTTTAGGGGTAATTCCCCGCTATAACCTATCTAATGTTTTGACTGGCAACAAAACTATTACTGAAATAATAGAGGAAAATGAAGATGGGATAAAATTTATTTCAGGTGGATCAGGAATTAATGAGTTAATGTTCCTTAACAAGGAACAAATAACAAAATTTGCAAATAGTGTTGCAGAATTAGAAAGAATTGCAGACTATATATTAATAGATACAAGTGCAGGCATAACAGATGCAGTTTTAAGCTTCTGTAGATTGGCACATGAGGTTATATTTATTACAACGCCAGAGCCAACTTCTATAACAGATGCCTATGCACTAATTAAAACTTTTCAATCAGATAGCGATATAGATTTACCATCAATAAAAATAATTGTTAATAAGACAGAATCAAGTAAAGAAGCAGAAGAAGTATATAGAAAATTAGCCAATGTATGTAAACACTTTTTAAATATGGAAATAGAATATTTAGGCTGTGTTTTATTTGATTACAATGTAATGAAGGCAGCTAAGATTCAAGAGCCAATATGTAAATCTTTTCCCAAAAGCAAAGCTAGTAATGATTACCGTAAGATTGTAAATACTCTTACAGATTTAAAGCCCAAAGAAAATACACCAGCTAAAGGAAACCTATTTAAGCAGGTATTAAAAATGTTTTCTAAGCATTAGTATTTTGAAGGATATTATTATGATAGGAGTTTTATAAAATATGTTTAATAAGGATACTTATAAGACCATAGTTGCTATAGGTACATCAACGGGGGGACCTAAGGCGTTACACGAACTACTTATACAAATCCCAAAGGATTTACCTGCAACATATTTAATAGTACAACATATGCCGGCAGGGTTTACCAACTCACTAGCTAAGCGTATTGATGCTGCTGCAGAAATTAAGGTTAAAGAGGCAGAAGAAGGGGATATATTGGAGCAAGGCACAGCATATATAGCGCCAGGTGGATACCATATGGTTGTAAAAAACAAAAACAAGCCAACCATTGGTCTTACTAAATCGCCACCAGTTAAAGGACATAGGCCATCTATGGATACCCTGCTAGATTCATTAAATGAAACCAATATAAACAAAGAGCTGCTAGGCGTAATCATGACTGGTATGGGGTCTGATGGATTAGAAGGACTAATACCACTAAAATCAAGGGGTGCCATTAATATTATTGCACAAAATGAAGAAACCTGTGTTGTATATGGAATGCCAAGGGCAGTTGTGGAAGCTGGAATAGCAAATAAAATTTCACCACTAAACCAAATAGCAAATGAGATTATAAAATATGTAAGGGGGTAAGGATATGGACACAAGTCAATACATGCAAATGTTCATCGAAGAATCAGAAGATAACCTACAACGATTAAATGAAAACCTATTAGAATTAGAAAATAGCCCAGGGGATTTAAATATCCTTAATGAAATTTTTAGGATAGCCCATACCCTAAAAGGCATGGCAGGCACAATGGGATTCACTAAAATGCAAAAATTAACCCATAATGCTGAGAATATTCTATCTGAACTTAGGACAGGTGAAATAAAGGTTTCAACAGAGCTAATAGATATACTGTTTAATAGTTTAGATGCTTTGGAAAATTATGTAGACGAAATAATAAGAACAGGTTCCGAAGGGCATGAAGATTATACGCACCTTATAGAATCCCTTAACGAAATATTAGAAGGTAAGGGCCAAGAAGCAGAAACGCAGGATAAAGCGGCAGCAGCTAAGGAACCTATAAGTACAGGAGAAATTACACTTCCTGAAGCACAAAAAAACGTAGTTCGGGAAGCACAACGCCAGGCCTTAAATGTATACCAGATACATATAAGTTTAAGTCCTAACTGCGTTCTAAAATCAGCAAGGGCATTTATTATATTTAGGGAGCTAGAATCTATAGGCGAAATAATTCATGCAGTTCCTCCAGTAGAAGATATAGAAGATGAAAAATTTGATCTAGATTTTGACCTTGTAGTTGTAACAAGCCATATGGAAGATGAGATCAAGGATATATTAATGGGTGTAGCAGAGGTAGATACAGTTAACATATCCAGGGTATCAGTAGAAGATAAGGTAATAGAAAGTGTTGATGCAGCTGCACCAGCTATAGAAGAAATACACCAAGAACCAGACCAAGATGAAAAGCCAAAAACCCAAAGTAAAATAAGGCCAGTAGCATCCAAAACAGTAAGGGTAGATATAGATAGACTAGATGCCCTAATGAATCTAGTAAGTGAACTTATTATAGTTAAAACACAGCTAGAGGGTATTGGAGCATCGGAAGCAGAGGACATAAGCTACGGTGAGTCCATAGAATATCTAGAAAGAGTTACAACAAGTCTACATGATGCTGTTATGAAAGTAAGAATGGTTCCTGTAGAAATCGTATTTAACCGCTTTCCAAGAATGATAAGAGATGTTTCCCGTGATCTTGGAAAAGAAATTAATTTAATTATGTCTGGTGAAGAAACAGAATTAGATAGGACAGTAATTGATGAGATAGGAGATCCACTTATTCATCTACTAAGGAACGCAGCAGATCATGGACTTGAAACAACGGAAGAAAGACTGGCAATTGGTAAAACTAGAGAAGGAACAATAGAATTAAAAGCCTACCAAGATGGTAATAATGTTGTAATAGAAGTAACAGATGATGGTAAAGGTATTGATATCGAGAAAATAAAACAATCAGCAATAGAAAAGAATGTGGTTAGCAGGGAAATCGCATCCAAGATGTCTGAAAAAGAAATCTTAGATCTTTTATTTAGGCCAAGCTTTACTACAACAAAGGAAATAACTAACGTTTCTGGTAGGGGCGTAGGCTTAGACGTTGTTAAAAGTAAAATAACTAATTTAGGTGGCCATATAGAGGTAGAAACTAAGCTAGGCAAGGGAAGCAACTTTATTGTAAGGTTACCTTTAACACTTGCTATTATTCAGGCTCTAATGGTTCAATTGGGTGACGAAACATACGCAATACCATTAAGCAACATCCAAAATATAGAAGATATTAAGGTTTCAGACATTCAATATGTACAAAATCAAGAAGTAATTTTATTAAGAAATGAAGTAATTCCAATTATAAGATTACACGAAATTCTTGGAGTTGAAAGACAGGAAGATAAAGAAACCCTTATGGTAGTTATTGTTCAAAAAGGTGATAAGCAGGTTGGATTTGTAATTGATGATTTAATAGGACAACAAGAAATAGTAATTAAATCATTAGGGAAATATTTAAGTGGAATTAAGATGATTGCTGGTGCAACAATTTTAGGAAACGGTGAAGTTGCATTAATTTTAGATATTAATACACTTATATAATAATATTGAATGGAGTGGATGATCGTGGAGACAAGTGTTAGTACAAAACAATATGTTATACTACAACTAGGCGAGGAATCCTATGGGGTCGATATACAGTCAGTGCAAGGAATCGAAAAAATAGTAACAGTTGCACGTGTTCCCCAGGCGCCAGCTTGTATTGAAGGTGTTATGAACCTAAGGGGAGAAATAATTCCAGTTATGAATCTAAGAAAAAGATTTTCCCTAAAACAAAAAGAACACGATGAAGATACAAGAATTATAATTACAAGAATAGAGGATTCCCAAGTTGGTTTAATTGTAGATGAGGTAAATGAAGTTATAGAATTAGACGACGAAGAAATAGAAAATGTGCAAATAATAGATAATAACGTTGACCTAGAATATATTGCAGGAGTAGGTAAAATAAAAGATGGTACATCAGTTGTTACCTTACTTGATCTAAAAACGCTAATAGAAGATACTCTTCTATAAAAAAGGGATAATACAAAGAGGAGTTGTTTTAAGTGGGCGATATAAAATTTAATAATTTAAATGAAGGACATCTTGATGCACTCTCAGAAGTTGGGAATATAGGTGCTGGCAATGCTAATACAGCCCTAAGCCAAATGTTAAATAAAAGAATAGATATGGACGTACCCTCTGTTAAAATTGCGGATTTTGATGAAGTATCAGGCGTATTAGGAGGGGCGGAAAATCTTATAGTTGGAATATTAGTTAATGTTAAAGGTGATATAAATGGCATGATGATAGTAGCTATTGAAAAATCATCTGCACATAAATTAGTTAACATGCTTATGGGACAAGAACTAAATGAATTAGATGGTTTTACACAAATGGACTTATCTGCCCTTTGTGAAATAGGAAATATACTAGCAAGTTCTTACCTATCTTCATTATCAGCAATGACAGGGCTTGCAATGGAACCTTCCATTCCACATTTAGCTATTGATATGGCAGGTGCCATCCTAAGTGTTCCAGCTATAGAACTTGGTAAGGTTGATGATAGGGTGCTATTAATAAAAAATGAGTTTTTGGAAGGTGGAGAGTCAGTAATGGGTAACTATATATTGCTACCCGACCCGCCATCATTTAATAAAATATTGACATCATTAGGTGCAGCTGAATGAAAGATGGAAAAGTAATCAAGGTAGGTATGGCAGATTTAAATGTTGCAGAGAATCCTGATAAGTTGATGACATTGGGACTTGGATCATGCATAGGAATTGTATTATATGATTCTGCTGTTAAAGTTGGAGGCCTGGCACATATTATGTTGCCAGACAGCACCCAGATTAAAAATAATTCCAACTTAGCTAAATTTGCGGATACAGCTATAGATGTACTTATAAAAAAAATGGTTGAAGTAGGCGCTAGGCAGACACGGTTAGTTGCAAAACTTGCAGGTGGAGCCCAGATGTTTGACTTTAAACAAACATCCGATGAAATGAGAATAGGATACCGTAATGAAATGGCCGCTAGAGAAATTCTAAAAGAGTTGGGAATACCCATAGTGGCAGATGACACAGGTTCAAACTATGGAAGGACAATAGAATTAGATACATCTACAGGGATTTTAACAGTTAAAACCATTAATCATGGTTTAAAAGAAATATAACAAGCAAAGGTGGGTGATAGTTATGGGTAAAGAAGTAGAAAATATGTGGAAAGAATATTCACTTACTAAGTCACCTGAAATTAAGGATAAATTAATCATCCATTATGCACCACTTGTAAAATATATTGCTGGCAGATTAAATATGTATCTTGGAGAAAATGTAGAATACGATGATTTGATTAGTTATGGGGTTTTTGGACTCATTGATGCCATAGATAAGTTTGATCCAGATAGGGAAGTTAAATTTGAAACATATGCTTCCTTAAGGATTAGAGGATCAATAATAGATCACATTAGGAAGATGGATTGGGTCCCAAGGTCCCTAAGGAAGCAAGAAAAAGATTTAAGAGAAGCCTATACAGAGTTAGAAAATACCCTGGGTAGGCCTGCTACAGATGAGGAAATGATTAATCATCTAGGAATAAGTCCTGAAGAATTTCATAAAATTAGCAAAGATGCTAATATTGCAAGCCTAACATCCCTAGAATATCATATGGAACAAGGAAGAAATGCGGAAATATCTGATACAAACCCTAACCAGCTAGGATCCCCAGAGGCCCATATGGAAGAACTAGAAACTGAAAGGATGTTAGCAGCAGCAATAGGGCAACTTACTGATAGGGAAAGGAAAATCATTACACTATATTACTATGAAGAATTAACATTAAAAGAAATAAGTGCAATTATGGGTGTATCAGAATCTAGAATTTCTCAGATACATACTAAGGCTATAAGTAGGTTAAAAGAAAAAATGGATATATAGGAGTGGTAAAAGTGATAAAACCAATTGATACACAAATATTACACCCACAAACTCCCAAAATTGCTGAGCAGCAACAAAGAAATAATCAACTTACTATAGAACAACAAGCACAATTTGGGGATATTATGAAAAAGGAAGTAGAACATAAAAAAGAAACAGTAATATCACCACAAAGGTCTGAAAATCTTAAGACAGAT
Organism: Candidatus Epulonipiscium sp.; assembly: GCA_012518255.1. GTDB lineage: Bacteria > Bacillota > Clostridia > Lachnospirales > Cellulosilyticaceae > JAAYSX01. The sequence goes on from JAAYSX010000028.1 coordinate 18,090, forward strand.
GAAGAAGGGTCTAAAGAATCTCCCAACCACAACAAAAAACACTCAAAAAGAAAAAACAAAGCCCAAAAAAACAAGAGCAAGAAAAAAGATAAGAACCCTTCAACCACTATAGATATAAGAATTTAAAGGAGTGCATTATGACTATTGAGGAGATTATACCACTTGCTGGTATGGCACTTATAATTGTTGGCTTCCTAATAATGTTAGTAGGCCTTGTTTGGATGGCACACAATATCAGTAAAGAAGAAACTAATACATCCTTTTCTAATACAGAAGATATTATTGGTGAAATGAATCAAATGTTTAGCTATTTTACAGATAAGATAGATAGGTCATCTAAAGATCAACCATATGAAATCAGGGAAGTAGATAGCCAGCAAGACAAGAAATATAAAGAAGTAATAGAACTTAAAAAGCAAGGTAAAACACCAGATCAGATAGCTAAAGAATTAAATATGGGAAAAGGGGAAGTTAATTTGATTCTTGGTATTGATCGAATGAGGTGAGGGATTGAAAACAAATAAAAAGACAATCTTAATAAGCTGGTTTATAGGACTAGGTTCAGGATTATTTGTAAGTGGTATAATCCTAACCCTTTTATTTTATACGGCTAATAATAAAATAGACCCTATAGAAGATGAATCAACAGAAATAAGCTTTAAAAATGATAGCAATATAGAAAAAAAGATAGAAAAAGCAAATAATAAGGTAGAACAGGCAGTTAAGAAAGAAGAAAAAGAAGAGGATAAGGGGACAGTTGTAATTGATATAGATTCAAAAGCAACAGCAAAAGATATAACAAGGATTTTGCTAGAGCATAAAGTTATAGATAATTACGATGATTTTATAGCATACATAGTTTCTAAGGATGCAGAAAGAAAACTAATACATGGTAAAAAAGAATTCCCACTTAATGCAGATAATGAAACAGTATTTAAGATATTAATGGAATACAAATAAAATTATTGAAGAATTGAAAAACATATGATATAATGTAAAATGGAAATAAAAACACACGTATATAGATTTTATAAGAAGGTGCCTAAGGGTATCTTATAGAATATGAAGTATACGGAGGATATGAAAACCAGGAGGTAAATTATGAGTGTAGTATCAATGAAACAATTATTAGAAGCAGGTGTACATTTTGGACACCAAACAAGAAGATGGAACCCTAAGATGGCAGAGTACATCTTTACAGAAAGAAATGGAATTTATATTATTGACCTACAAAAAACATCTCGTAAAATTGACGATGCATATTCAGTAGTTCGTGATGTAGTTGCGGATGGTGGACAAGTTTTATTTGTAGGAACTAAAAAGCAAGCACAAGACTCAGTTCAGTCAGAAGCAGAGCGTTGTGGTATGTACTATGTTAACCAAAGATGGTTAGGTGGTATGCTTACAAACTTTAACACAATTAAAAGCCGTATTGCAAGATTAAAAGAATTAGAAAAAATGGAAGAAGACGGTATCTTTGATTTATTACCAAAGAAAGAAGTATTAGAGCTTAACAAAGAAAGAGATAAACTTCAAAGAAACTTGGGTGGTATTAAAGAAATGAAAAGATTACCAGACTTAATATATATAGTAGACCCAAGAAAAGAAACTATAGCTATCCAAGAAGCTAGAAAATTAGGAATACCAATTGTTGCAATTGTAGATACTAACTGTGATCCAGATGAAATTGATTACGTTATCCCAGGTAACGATGATGCAATTCGCGCAGTTAAACTAATTACATCTAAGATGGCTGATGCAGTTATTGAAGCTAATCAAGGTAGAGAAGAACAAGTTACTGAAGAAGCAGAAACTGTAGAAGCTACTGAAGAATAATTAATACTAATAAATTAAGATAACAATTTATAGATAATAAGAAATAATAATGGAGGTAAAGGATGGCAATTACAGCTAAAATGGTAAAAGAGCTTCGAGATAGAACAGGCTCTGGTATGATGGACTGCAAGAATGTACTAAAAGAAACAAATGGAGATATAGAAAAAGCTATAGAAGTTCTTAGGGAAAAAGGACTAGCTACAGCAGCTAAAAAAGCAGGACGTATAGCTGCAGAAGGATTAGTTAAAGAAGTACTAAGCCCAGACGGCAAAGTAGCTGCAATGGTAGAAGTTAACTCAGAAACAGACTTTGTTGCAAAGAATGAAACTTTTATTAATTTCACAGAAAATGTTGCAAAGATTGTTTTAGATAATGAAATAGATACAGTAGATGAGCTTAAAGAATTACCATGGATTGAAGATAGTTCAAAAACTGTAAACGATGTTTTAATCGAAATGATATCCACAATAGGTGAAAACCTATCAATCCGTCGCTTTGAAAGATTAACAACAGATACAGGTACTTTCGTAGCATATACTCATGGTGCAGGTAAAATTGTAGCAATAGTTGAAGTAGATGCCGAAGGCGACAAGGTAGAGCAAGTTGGTAAGGATATTGCAATGCAAATAGCTGCAGTAAATCCAGAATTCATTTCTAGAGATGATGTTTCAGAAGAAAAGAAAGAAAGCGAAAAAGCTATCTTAATGGCACAAGCCCTTAATGAAGATTCTAAGAAACCTGAGCATATTATAGAACAAATAGTTAATGGACGTTTAAATAAACAGCTAAAAGAAATTTGTCTATTAGAGCAAGAATATATTAAAGATGGAGATTTAACTGTTAAACAATACCTTACAAATGAACTTGGAAGTGCAGATGTAATCAAAAGCATGGCACGTTTTGAAACAGGTGAAGGTTTAGAAAAAAGAGAAGAAGACTTTGCAGATGAAGTAGCAAAACAAATGCAAGGCTAATAAGATTCTGTGGGGAACACTCTTGGTGTTCCCTTTTTTATATATTAATATAGAAAAATACTATAAAATATGGTACAGTATTATAAGTGGAGGTAAAATATGCATAAGATAGATAGGGTTTTGGTTAAACTAAGTGGCGAGGCATTGTCAGGTAATAAAGGAGATAATTTTGACCATGAGATTATTTTAAATGTATGTAAACAATTAAAAGAACTAGTAGATCAGAACATACAAGTATCAGTAGTTATAGGTGGTGGGAATTTCTGGAGAGGAAGATCGGCCGGAGATATGGATAGAAGCAAGGCAGACCAAATTGGTATGTTAGCTACAATAATGAATGCCCTTTATGTTTCAGATGTATGCCGCAGTATAGGACTAGATTCTATCATACAAACTCCATTTTATGTAGGAAATATGACAGAGCTTTTTTCAAAAGATAAGGCGCTTTTACATATGGAAAATGGAAAAGTAGTTTTCTTTGCAGGTGGAACAGGACATCCATTCTTTTCAACAGATACAGGTGCTGCCCTTAGAGGTTGTGAAATAGGGGTTGATATGTTATTATTCGCAAAAAACATAGACGCTGTATATAGTGATGATCCTAAAACAAACCCTAATGCAAAAAGATATGAAACCATATCATGTAAGCAGGTCTTAGATGATAATTTAAATGTTATAGATGCACCAGCTGCTAGCTTATGTATAGGAGAAGGAATACCAATTAAAATTTTCGCCTTAACGGAAGAGAATAGTATAGTAAGAGCAGCATCAGGTGAAAACTTTGGAACCCTAATTACGGTATAATAGTCTAAGGAGGACGTAATATGAAAAGTCAGTTAAATGTGTATGAAGAAAAAATGGAGAAATCAATTGATGCATTACTAGAAGAATTTAGTACAATTAGGGCTGGCCGTGCAAACCCTAATATCATCAAAAATGTAACAGTAGAATATTATGGTGTACCTACACCTATTGCACAGGTAGGCAATATTACTGTTCCAGAAGCCCGTATATTACAAATCCAGCCATGGGATGCCAATGTACTTAAGGATTTAGAGAAGGCACTTAACGAGGCAGATTTAGGCATCAATCCTTCTAATGATGGTAAAGTTGTAAGATTAATTTTCCCTGAACTTACTGAAGAAAGACGTAAGGAACTTACTAAAGAAGTAAAGAAAAGGGGAGAAGAAGCAAAGATTACTATTAGGAATATAAGACGAGAAGCTTTAGATTTCTACAAGAAAGCAGAAGCCAACAAGGAGATTTCGGAGGATATCTTAAAAGATTTAGAGGTAGATGTACAAGATCTTACCGATAAATATGTAGCAAAAGTAGACGAGAATGTTGAGATAAAAAGCGAAGATATCTTATCAGTATAATGTTTAAGCAATCAAACCCCTCAATATAGAGGGGTTTAATTACTTAAAAAATTTAGTTTGGAGGTAGCTATGGATAGAAATATAAACTTACCAGCCCATGTTGGGATTATAATGGACGGTAATGGAAGATGGGCTAAATCACGCAGTATGCCTAGAGATTTTGGCCACAAGCAAGGTGCTAAGGCATTAGAGAAAATAAGTAAATATGCAGATGAAATAGGTATTTTACATATGAGCGTATATGCTTTTTCAACGGAAAATTGGAATAGGCCTAAAAAAGAAGTAGATGGCCTTATGAATTTATTGCGCAACTATTTAAAACGCAACATAAAAGATGCAAAAAAAGATAACATAAGAGTATGTGTAATAGGGGATAGAAGGGGACTTCCTCAAGATATCCAGGAACTTATTATAAGGCTAGAAGATACAACTAAGGAAAAGGACGGTATGCAGCTTAATATCGCCCTTAACTATGGCGGTAGAGATGAAATAATAAGAAGTATTAAAGAGATGGCTAAGGACATTGAGAATAAAAAGATAAGCACATCTGATATAAATGAAGATCTTTTCATAAATTATTTAGATACAGCTAATATTCCGGACCCAGATCTTATAATTAGGACAAGTGGAGAAGAAAGATTAAGCAACTTTTTAACATGGCAAAGTGCCTATAGTGAGTTTTATTTTACAGATTGTTTATGGCCAGACTTTGATAAAGCAGAGTTCGATAAAGCAATAGAGGTATATCAAAATAGGGATAGACGTTTTGGGCAGGTATAAGTAATTTAAGGAGGAAGGTCTTTGTTTACAAGAATAATAACAGCACTTATATGTATTCCGTTTTTATTATATATTATTATTAAAGGGGGACTTATTTTAGAGCTTTCAATAATTCTCATTGCCATGATAGGTTCAAGGGAAATATATAGGGCTTTTGATAAGGAATATAAACCACTAAAGATTCCAGGATATATATCAGTACTTTCCATATTGATATCCATAATATATAGGCCTGATTTATTAGGACCTATTACAGGTCTCACTGTAATAGGAACACTGATTACTATGGTTTTAAGATATCCTAAATATTCAATTATAGATGTTAGTGTTACAGTTTTTGGCACCTTTTATATAGCTTTCTTATTCCCTTTTATATATTTAATAAGGGATATGTCTATGGGGGGTTTTTTAGTATGGCTTATATTTATTAGTGCATGGGGGACAGATACATTTGCATACTTTACAGGAACATTTATTGGAAAGAACAAGCTAGTCCCTAAATTAAGCCCAAATAAAACCATAGAAGGGGCAATAGGCGGTATAGTAGGTGCAGCATTACTAAGTTTTGTATATACCTGGGCATATGGAACATACTATAATGCGCAGGTATTAGATTATATATTAGTAATCCCTGTTATAACCTTGCTTGCATCAGTAATTGCACAGATTGGTGACTTAACAGCTTCAGCAATTAAAAGGTTTCTAAAAGTTAAGGACTTTGGATATATACTGCCAGGGCATGGGGGTATAATAGATCGTTTTGATAGTGTGCTATTTACAGCACCATTTATTTATTTTATATTATATTTATTGATTTAATGAAGGGGTATAGTATGTCAAAAATAATTTCAATTCTAGGTTCTACAGGTTCAGTTGGAACACAAACACTAGATGTTATCTCAAACATGGATAATATAAAAGTTCATGGTTTAACTACCAATACTAATATTGACTTATTAGAAGATCAAATTATTACCTTTAAGCCTAAGAAGGTTGCAGTTATGGACAAGAAAAAAGCTAAGGAGTTAAGATGCCGTTTAAAGGATAGTGATATAAGGGTAGAGGTACTATCAGGTCTTGACGGATTAACTGCCATAGCAAGTTTAAGTGAAGTTGACACAGTAGTTACTTCGGTAGTTGGTATGATTGGGCTTATTCCAACTATAAAGGCAATAGAAAAAGGTAAAGATATTGCATTAGCTAATAAGGAAACCCTTGTAACAGCAGGGGAAATTGTTATGGATAAGGCTAAGGAATATGGGGTTTCAATATATCCAGTTGATAGTGAACATTCAGCTATATTTCAGTGTTTAAGGGGCAATGAAGATCAACCTATAGATAGAATTATCCTAACTGCTTCTGGTGGTCCCTTTAGGTTAAGCTCTAAGGAGGATTTGTATAATGTAACAGTAGAAGATGCACTAAAACATCCTAACTGGGATATGGGACAAAAAATAAGTATAGATTCAGCTACTATGATGAATAAGGGGCTAGAGGTTATTGAAGCTAAGTGGTTATTTGATCTAGAACTTAATCAAATAGATGTTATGGTTCATCCGCAAAGTATTATTCATTCTATGGTAGAGTATAAAGATGCCAATATTATGGCCCAGCTTGGAGTGGCAGATATGAGGGGTCCAATACAGTATGCCCTAAATTACCCAGATAGAAAAGCTAGTAATATAGAAAGGGTGGACTTTACAAAATATAACTCTTTAACCTTTGAAGAGCCTGATTTTAATAAATTTCCCTGCCTAAAGTATGCATATGAAGCAATGGAAATAGGTGGTTCTATGCCGGCAGTTTTAAATGCAGCTAATGAAATAGCGGTTGAAGCTTTTTTAAATAGGAAAATTTCTTTTATGGATATTCCAAAATTAATTCATGATACAATGGAAGCCCACATAAGTATAAACAAGCCTACACTAAATCAAATACTAGAGTGTGATAAGTGGGCAAGAGAATTTAGCAGAAAGAAGGTTGATTTATGGCAATAATATCAATGGTAATTAGGATAGCTATTGTACTTCTAGTATTTACAGTCATAGTAACAGCACATGAATTTGGTCACTTTATAATGGCAAAAAGAAGTGGCGTTTTAGTTCAGGAATTTGCTATAGGAATGGGACCAAAGATAGTAAGCAAGAAAAAGGGGGAAACATCATATTCCTTACGCGTCCTACCAATAGGTGGTTACTGTATGATGCAAGAAGAGGTAGGGGACTCTAAAAGTGAAAGATCCCTAAGTTCTAAAACAGTTTGGCAAAGACTATCAATATTATTTGCAGGCCCTGTAATGAACTTTTTACTTGCACTTTTACTAATGTTTATTATAGTAATGAGCCAAGGGCAACCAAGTAATATTGTAGGTGATTTAACACCAGGCTTCCCAGCCCAGGAGGCAGGTATGGAAGTTGGTGATGAGATACTTATGATCAACAATATTAAAACCAAAAATATGAATGATATAACTAAGGCTTTAAGTATTGCGGATGATAAGGAAGTAGAACTTTTAATTAAAAGAGGTAGTGAAGATATAAGACTTAATATTGAAAGAGAATATAGCCAGGAAGAGGATAGATATTTAGTAGGATTTACAGCAACACTAAAGAAGGGTAATGTATTTGCCGGTATAAAAAACAGTTTTATTGAAACAGGAAACCTACTAAAAATGACAGTAGATGGTTTTGGTATGCTTATAACAGGTAAAGTGTCTGCAGATGAATTAGCTGGGCCAATAGGGGTTATTAATGCAGGAGTTCAAGTATGGGATGCTAGTGTTAAGGAAAGTATATGGTTTGCAATCCAGCAAATGCTTTTTCTTGGGGCATTAATATCAATTAATCTAGGTGTTTTTAACCTGTTTCCCTTCCCGGCCCTTGATGGAGGAAGGATACTATTTACTGCAATAGAAGGAATAACTGGAAAACCGGTAAATCCCAAGGTGGAAGGAGCCTTTCATTTTGTAGGATTTATCTTACTTATGGGCCTAATGGTATTTGTAATGTACAACGACATAGCAAGAGGAATTGGATAGGAGTTGTGTATGGGATACAGATTTGAAAGACGAAATACTCGAGATGTAATGGTAGGAGATGTAATGATTGGCTCTAAAAGTCCAATAAGCATCCAGTCCATGACTAATACAGACACTAGGGATGTAGAAGCAACAGTTAAGCAAATAGATAAGCTGACAAAGGCAGGCTGTGAGATTGTAAGGGTATCTGTCCCAGATATGGAATCGGCTAACGCAATTAAAGAAATAAAAAACCAAATAAACATTCCTTTGGTCGCAGATATACATTTTGATTATAAACTTGCTTTAGCATCAATTGAAAATGGGGTTGATAAACTAAGAATAAATCCGGGTAATATTGGTGATGAGGCAAGAATTAAAGAAGTGGTTGAAGCGGCCAAGGAAAAGCAAATTCCAATTAGGATAGGGGTTAACGGTGGTTCCTTAGAAAAGGATATCCTGCTCAAATATGGAGGGGTTACTCCAGAAGCCTTAGTAGAAAGCGCATCAAGGCATGTAGAGATATTAGAGAGGCAGAACTTTGAAGATATTATAGTTTCAATGAAGGCATCTAATGTCCCACTTTGCACAAGGGCATATGAACTTTTTGCAAACAAGTATGATTATCCTCTACATGTTGGAATTACTGAGGCTGGCACTATATACAGTGGAACAATTAAATCGGCAGCTGGACTAGGTGCTATACTTTCTAAAGGTATAGGAGATACTATAAGGGTATCCCTTACAACCGATCCAGTGGAGGAGATTAAATGTGCAAGGCAAGTGCTTCAGTCATTAGGTGCAAGGAGCTTCGGCGCAGAAATTATATCATGTCCCACATGTGCAAGAACCAGAATGGATTTAGTTAAACTAGCCCAGGAGGTAGAAGAACGAACAAGTCATATTACAGATCATATTACAATAGCTGTAATGGGTTGTGCTGTTAATGGACCAGGTGAGGCCAAAGGAGCAGATATCGGAGTTGCAGGTGGCAAGGGTGAAGGATTAATATTTAAAAAAGGACAAATAGTTAAAAAGGTTAAGGAAGAGGATTTAGTAGAAGAACTTATAAAACTAATAGAAGAAACAATATAGATTGGAGGATTTTATGCTTACACAAAACAAAAGTATATCTTTTGCATCTGCCTTTCAGAATTTAGAAATAAGCCATGATTTAAAGCAGATGTTTGATGAAACCATTGTAGAAAACATAAAAATCCTCAAGCACAACAATTTAATGGAAATTGTATTAAGAAGTAACAAGAAAATTTCAAATAGAAACATTAAAAACTTAGAGAAGGAAATCACGGCTTCTTTTCCTGCTATAAATAAGGCAAAAGTAAGCCTAGTGTTTATAGAGGATAATACTAGATCCTTAGATCAATCAGATATAAACAATATCTTAAAAGAAAACTGGAATAAAATATTAAAGCAAGCAGGAGAAAATAGTCCCCTAGCATCTTGTATCCTAGGCGAATGTAAATGGGAATTAGAAGATAATAATCTAGCCATTAGTATTACGGAATCATACTTATTTTACATCAAAAAAAGAGATTTTAAGTCCTTAATAGAAAGAACAATCTTTGATATAACAAACCTTAAACTTAATGTAAGCTGGTATGAGCTGGATAAGCTTAAAGACAATCAGTCAGACAAATTATTAGAAAAAGCCATCCAAAATACCATGGCCCATATGCCAAAGAAAGAAACCATTAAGGATGATAAGGGTAGGCAGCAAAGTCCTCAAATAATAGGAAGAGCAATTAAGGAAGATATAATGCCTATAGACTCTATTAATGATGAAGTTATAGATGGTATTATTAGGGGCCAGGTAATGGCCATAGAAGCAAGGGAAATCAAGAATAATAGATATATAGTTTCCTTTGATATTACAGATTTTACCAACTCTATGACAGTTAAGTTCTTTATTAAGAAGGATAAGTATGAAGAAGAGGTAGCGGGACGTATTAAAAAAGGAAGCTGCCTAAAGATAAAGGGTAAGGTCCAGTTTGATACTTATATGAGGGAAAGAATAATAATGGCTAGGGATATTGTGGAGATAGGAGACTTTGCTACAAGGCGGCAGGATAAGGCTAGCAATAAAAGGGTAGAGTTACATCTCCATACACAAATGAGTAGCATGGACGCTACCCACCCAGTTGGAGACTATATAGAACAAGCTGCAAAGTGGGGGCATACTGCAGTAGCAGTTACTGACCATGGAGTAGTACAAGCATTCCCTGATGCAGCATTTGCTGGTAAGAAACATGGGATAAAAGTTATTTATGGGGTAGAAGCATATATTGTTGATGACTTAGGAGCGGTTGTGCAAAGCCCTAAGGACCAAACCCTAAAAGATACTTTTATAGTTTTCGATATAGAAACAACTGGACTTAGGCCGGGCCAGGATAGGATTACAGAAATAGGGGCAGTGAAAATTGATAAGGGCCAGATAGTTGATGAATTTCAGTCCTTAGTGGATCCAGAAATTCCAATTCCCGCAAAGATAACAAAACTTACAGGTATTACAGATGACATGGTAAGGGGAGCTCCGACTATTGATACAGTGCTCCCAGAGTTTTTAGATTTTATAGGAGACTCTTGTTTAGTAGCCCACAATTCAGGTTTTGATATGGGTTTTATACGCTATTTTGCAGATAAGATAGGAATAACCATAAGCAATAGTGTTATTGATACCCTGGGCTTATCACGAAGTTTGTTGCCCCATCTACGCAGGCATAGGCTAAATATTATAGCAGAGGACCTAGGTGTTATACTGGAAAACCACCATAGGGCAGTTGATGATGCAAGAGCTACAGCAGAAATTTTTCAAATCTTTATTACAATGCTTAAGGATAAAAATATAAACTTCATAAAAGATATTAATGAGTTTGTAAGTCAAAATATAGAAGCTAAGAGATTAAAGCCCTACCATGGCATTATACTTGCCCAGACCCAAGAGGGCCTTAAAAATCTGTATAGGCTAATCAGCAAATCACATATTGATTACTTTTTTAGGACTCCTAGAATCCCCAAAAGTGAAATCTTAAAGCATAGGGAGGGCTTAATCCTAGGAACAGCTTGTGAGGCGGGGGAATTATACCAGGCCATACTACAAAATAATCCAGAAGATAATATAAGGCAAATTATTGATTTTTATGATTATCTAGAGATACAGCCCTTGCAAAACAACCAGTTCATGCTAGATAAGGGAATAGTATCTTCTAGGGATAATTTAATAGATATTAACAAAAGAATTGTAGAACTTGGGACCAAGTATAAAAAGAAGGTTATAGCTACATGTGATACCCATTTTCTAAATCCAGATGATAGTATATTTAGGAGCATTATTATGAAAGGGCAAGGCTTTGATGATGCTGATAATCAGCCACCCCTTTATTTTAGGACAACTGAGGAGATGTTAGAGGAATTTTCATATTTAGGTGAAGATAAGGCCTACGAAGTCGTTGTAACTAATACTAATATTATTGCAGATTCCATAGATGATATTAAGCCTATTCCTAGTGAGACATTCCCACCCCACCTTGAAGGGTCAGAAGAAAAACTAGTACAAATTACATATGATAAGGCAAAGGATATATATGGGGATAAGCTACCAGAGGTGGTGCAGGAGCGCCTTGATAGGGAGATTAACTCTATACTAGATAACGGCTTTGCAGTATTATATATTATTTCTCAAAAACTTGTATGGAAGTCCATAGAAGATGGCTACTTAGTTGGGTCAAGGGGGTCGGTAGGTTCTTCTTTTGCAGCTACTATGGCTGGTATAACAGAAGTAAACCCATTACCAGCCCACTATGTATGCCCTAATAGTAAATGTAAGTTTTCTGACTTTGACTCAGACACAGTGAAATCCTTTGCAGGGATGTCTGGATGCGACATGCCAGATAAAGACTGCCCTAAATGTGGTAGTTTACTTTTAAAGGAAGGACATGATATTCCTTTTGAGACTTTTTTAGGTTTTGACGGCGATAAGGAACCAGATATAGATCTTAACTTTTCAGGTGAGTACCAGGCTAAGGCTCATGCCTATACAGAAGAACTATTTGGCAGTTCCCATGTATTTAAGGCGGGCACTATTGGAACACTAGCAGATAGGACAGCCTATGGATTTGTAAAGAAGTACCTAGATGAAAAAGATATAATTGCATCACAGGCAGAGACTAATAGATTAGTACAGGGCTGCGTAGGAATAAAAAGAACAACAGGCCAGCATCCAGGAGGGCTAATAGTTGTACCAACAGATAATGACATTCATAATTTTTGCCCCCTACAAAGGCCGGCTAATGATATGAAATCAACAACTGTAACAACTCACTTTGATTATCACTCCATTAGTGAATGTCTTCTAAAGCTTGATATATTAGGTCATGATGACCCAACCATAATTCGTATGTTAGAAGATTTAACTGGGGTAGATGCTACAACTATACCCTTAGATGATAAGGAAACTATGTCTCTTTTTACATCTACCGAGGCTTTAGGGGTTAGTCCTGAAGATATTGATAGCAAGGTAGGATCTTTGGCAGTACCTGAATTTGGCACTAGATTTGTTAGGCAAATGCTTGTAGATACTAAACCTACAACCTTTTCAGAACTAATTAGAATATCAGGTCTTTCACATGGTACAGACGTATGGCTAAACAATGCCCAAAATTTAGTAAGGTCAGGTACAGCTAGCCTAAAAGAAGTTATATCAACAAGGGATGATATTATGACCTACCTAATATTAAAAGGTGTTGATAAACAAGAAGCCTTCATAATTATGGAGGCAGTACGTAAGGGGAGAGGGGTTACTGATGAGCAGGAACAGATCATGCTAGATTGTAATGTTCCTGTCTGGTATATTGAATCATGTAAGACAATTAAGTATATGTTCCCTAAGGCCCATGCTGCAGCCTATGTAATGATGGCATTTAGAATTGCATATTTTAAAGTACATTACCCAGAATCTTTTTATGCCACATACTTTACTATAAGGGCAAGGGGCAAATTTGATTACGAACTAATGTGTAAGGGGCCAGAGAAGGTTCAATATGAAATAGAAGCCCTGGAACAGATTCCCAAACCAACAGCCACAGAAAAAGACACACTAACTGTACTTGAAGTGGTAAGGGAAATGTATGCTAGGGGCATAAAGTTTTTAGAAATGGATTTGGATGAATCGGATTCTAAAACATTCCTAGTAAAGCCAGATGGAATTTTGCCACCATTTAATTCCCTTCAAGGCTTAGGAGATACAGTAGCAGAAAATATAGTAATAGCAAGAGACAAGATGGAATTTTTGTCACTAGAACAATTTAGGGCAGAAACCAAGGCAAGCAAAACTACTGTAGAATTAATGAAAGAGAACAATATGTTACAAGGTATTCAAGAAACAAACCAACTTAGTTTCTTCTAACTTGCATTTTTATAGAAAAAGTATTATAATTTATATAAGAATATAGAGATGGGAGAAGAGTGGGTACTTGCCCACTCTTTCTATTTGTCTATCATATGAAACTAAAATGAATACACAATAATGAGAGTGGAACACTATATAAAGAAAGGGTGAAAATATGAGTAGGAAAAACATAGAATCTATTGTAGCAAAGTATTTAGAACCTATTGTAGCAGAGTATAATTATGAATTAGTTGATATTGAATATATTAAAGAGGGACCTAACTGGTATCTACGTATTTATATTGATAAGCCAGGCGGAATAACAATTGATGATTGTGAGAAAACAAGCCGGGCTCTTGAGGAAATTTTAGATGAGAAAGATCCCATTGAAGGTGCCTATATACTAGAAGTTAGCTCACCAGGATTAGATAGGCCCCTTAAAAAGGCTGCAGATTTCAAAAGAAATATAGGTAAGATTATAGATATTAAACTATATACACCTCATAATAATCAAAAGGAATACCAAGGTAAGTTAGATAGGTTTGAAGATAATATGGTAACTATAATTACAGAGGAAGACGAAGCAGTATCATTTAAACTTAAGGATATTGCAATCGCAAAACCTGCAATTATATTTTAAAACAAGATAGCAATAACAAGTATAATTGTTATATGTAAACAGGGAGGATCAAGATGAATAATGAATTCATCAATGCACTAGAACAAATTTCACTAGATAAAGGCATAGATAAAGAGATATTATTTGAAGCAATTGAATCATCACTAGTAACAGCATGTAGAAGGGATTTTAATCCATCACAGAATGTTCAGGCTAGAATAGATAGGGATAATGGTAAGGTACAGATATTTGCCCAAAAAGAAGTTGTTGAAGATGAAGTTGTTGAAGATGAGACATTACAAATTTCCTTATCTGATGCGCTTTCATTAAATGCCTCGTATGAGGTAGGTGACCTGGCAGTTGTAGATGTAACCCCAGATAATTTTGGAAGAATTGCTGCTCAAAATGCTAAACAAGTCGTAACACAAAGAATTAGGGAAGCAGAAAGAGAAATGGTCTACAATGAGTATATAGCTAAGGAACAGGATATAATAAGTGGATTAATACTTAGAACCGAAAAAAGAATGGTTATTGTAGAACTAGAGAAAACTGAAGCAGCCCTAATGCAAAATGACCAAACCATGGGAGAAGAATACAAGCATGGTGAAAGAATGACCTTCTATATATCAGAAGTAAAATCTGCTAGTAAGGGTAACAAAGGAGCCCAGGTAATATTATCAAGAAACCATCCAGAACTTGTAAAAAGGCTTTTTGAACACGAGGTTACTGAGGTTTCAGAAGGAATAGTAGAAATTAAAAGCATTGCAAGGGAAGCGGGATCTAGAACCAAAATAGCAGTTCATTCCAATGAAGAAGATGTTGACCCAGTAGGGGCTTGTGTAGGACAAAATGGGCAAAGGGTTAATATAATTGTAGATGAGCTAGGTGGGGAGAAGATAGACATTATCAAATGGGATGAAGATCCTAAAGTGTTTATTGCAGCTGCCCTTAGTCCATCTAAGGTTATAGATGTTATTTTAGATGAAGAAGAGCATAGTGCAACTGTAATTGTACCAGATTACCAATTATCACTAGCTATTGGTAAAGAAGGGCAAAATGCAAGATTGGCAGCTAAATTAACTAATTGGAGAATTGATATAAAAAGCGAAACAAGTGCGGAACTTGAAGAACCTAGTCAAGAAACCCTAGAGGAAGCCTCACAGGAGGAGTAAAGACTAGCTATAAGGAGTGATCTAATGCCTACAAAAAGAAAATTACCCCTTCGTAAATGTACTGGTTGTCAGGAGTTAATAGATAAGAGGGAAATGATTAGGGTTGTCAAGGATTCATCAGGAGAATTTAGCTTAGATTTTACTGGCAAAAAGCCAGGTAGGGGAGCATATGTATGCCCTAATATTAAATGCCTAACTAAGGCGGAGGAATCCAGGGGACTTGAGCGTTCTTTTAAAAGTAATATTTCAAAAGAAATATATGAATCACTAAGAAATGAGTTAAGCAAAAATGGATAAGAAAACATATGGTCTTATTGGTATATCCCAAAAAGCATCCAAAATTGTATCGGGGGAATTTTCCTGTGAAAAGGCAATAAAAAATAAAGAGGTGCATTTAGTTATTATAGCTGAAGATGCATCGGATAACACAAGTAAGAAGTTCAATGACAAGTGCAAATATAGGAAGATTCCAATTGTAGAATATGGAACTAAAGAGTCACTTGGTAATGCAATAGGTAAGGGTAAAAGGGCATCTATAGCAATAACAGATGAGAAATTAGCCAAAAGTATTGCAGATTTGATCAAGCAAAATGAGAAGTAAACGGAGGTGGCTTTATGTCTAAAGTTAGAGTATATGAAATTGCACAACAACTTGAAGTAAGTAGCAAGGAAATAATTGAAAAACTTAAGGAACATGGTATCAATGTACATAGTCACATGAGTACATTGGCAACAGAACAGGCTGACACAATTATTAAGCATTATAAGGAAGAATCTAAAGATATGGCAAAGAAAACAGATAGTAAAGTAGATAGGCAAGCAGAAGAGGAGCCTATAGTATTAGAGGAAGAAGATGAATTAGAAGAGGAGGAATTACGTATAATAGAAATACCTCCAACAATAGCAGTTAACTTATTAGCGGATAAACTAGAAACTACTGCAGTTAACCTAATTACCTCTCTTATGCAAAGGGGTATTATGGCTACCATAAATCAAGAAATAGATTTTGATACAGCATCAATGTTAGCCGAGGAATATGATACTATCCTAGAGCTTGAAGAAGAGATAGATATATTAGAGCAAATATTTACTGAAGAACCAGATGATGAAAGAGACTTAACATCACGCCCACCTGTAGTTGTTGTTATGGGGCACGTTGACCATGGTAAGACTTCACTACTGGATGCCCTACGTTTTAGTAAGGTAACAGAACAAGAGGCTGGTGGAATTACACAACATATAGGTGCATCTACAATATCAGTTGATGACCAGCAAATTACCTTCTTAGATACACCAGGTCACGAGGCATTTACTGCAATGAGAATGCGTGGCGCCCAGGTTACAGATATAGCGATATTAGTAGTTGCGGCAGACGACGGTGTTATGCCTCAAACAATAGAAGCAATTAACCATGCTAGGGCAGCTGGTATAGAGATTATAGTTGCAATTAATAAGATGGATAAGCCAAGTGCTAATCCAGATAGGGTAAAACAAGAACTTGCAGACCATGGCCTTATTGTAGAAGAATGGGGCGGGGAAACAATCTGTGTTCCAGTTTCTGCTCTTCAAAGAGAAGGACTTGATAACCTATTAGAAATGGTACTTTTGGTTGCAGAAATGAATGAATATAAGGCTAATCCTAATAAGAGGGCTAGAGGAACTATTATAGAATCAGAACTTGATAAGGGTAGAGGTCCAGTAGCTACAGTTTTAGTTCAGGAAGGTACCTTAAAGGTAGGAGACCCTATAGTGGCAGGCCTTGCTTATGGACGTATCCGTGCAATGATAGATGATAAGGGTAACCAGGTTAGGGTAGCTACCCCATCAACACCAGTGGAAATTTTAGGCTTATCAGAGGTACCAATCGCAGGAGATATGTTCTATGTAGCAGCAAATAATAAACATGCAAGACAGGTATCTGATAAGGTAAGAGAACAAGGTAGAACCCAGCTTATAGCTCAAACACCAAGTAAAGTTTCACTTGATGATTTATTTACCCAGATCCAAGATGGTACAGTTAAGGACTTAAATATTATAGTTAAAGCAGATGTACAGGGTTCAGTAGAGGCAGTAAGGCAAAGTTTAGAACGCCTATCCAATGAAGAGGTTCGTATTAGGGTAATACACGGTGGTGTAGGTGCTGTTACTGAGTCTGACGTTATACTAGCTTCAGCATCCAATGCTATAATTATAGGATTTAATGTAAGGCCAGATTCAGGAGCTAGATCAGTTGCTGACCGTGAAGAAGTTGATATTCGTCTATACAGAGTTATTTATAATGCTATAGAGGATATTGAAGCAGCCATGAAAGGTATGCTAGACCCAGAATTTAAAGAAAAGGTAATAGGCCATGCGGAAGTTCGTCAAACCTTCAAGATCTCAAGCATGGGTACAGTTGCAGGATCATATGTAACAGATGGTAAGGTAACTAGAAACTCACAGGTAAGGATTATACGTGATGGTATAGTTGTATACGAAGGGGAATTAACGTCACTTAAACGCTTTAAGGACGATGCAAAAGAAGTAAATTCAGGATATGAATGTGGATTTATGTTTGATAGATTCAATGATGTAAAAGAAGGAGACGTTGTTGAAGCATTCATAATGGAAGAAATTCCAAGATAGGTAGGTGTAAAAATGGCAAGTCAAAGAATGATTCGTATTAATGAAGAAATCAGAAGAGAAATTTCAGAAACTATTAATAATGGTTTAAAGGATCCTAGGGTGCAGGATGTTCTTATTTCAATTGTTGAAGTTGATGCAACCAACGATCTTAAAACTGCCAAGGTATATGTTAGTGTACTGGCAGATGATGAAGTTAAGCAGGATGTTATGGAAGGTTTGAATGCAGCAGGTGGCTATATAAGGAAAGAACTTGCTCGTAAAGTTAATCTAAGAAATACACCAGAATTAATATTTAAATTAGATGAATCTATAGAATATGGTGTAGATATGTTTAGAAAAATTGATGAAGTTATGAATGAAAGTGAGAAATAAATTGGATTCATTTACAGACTTAATAAAACATATTAAAGAAGCTACTAATATTCTAATAGCAGGGCACATAAGCCCAGATGGGGATGCCATTGGGGCTTGCTGTGCAATGGGATTAATTTTAAAGGAAATGGGTAAAAAATATGCTATTTTACTTGAAGATCCAAATCCTAAATATAATTACTTATTAGATATGGTTAATCTAGAATCCCAGATACCAGAAGAGGCGTGCGATTTATTTATAGCCCTAGACTGTGCTGATATGGAGAGGCTGGGAGATTTTAAGGAAGCCCACAAGGAGGCTTTAATTACCTGGAATATAGACCATCATATTAGTAATACTAATTATAGTAAGTATAATTATGTTGATTCACAGGCATCATCAGCAAGTGAAATAGTGTATGACTTTTATGAAGAAACAGGGATTTCTATGAATAAGAACATTGCTAAATCTATTTATACAGGTATTGTATATGATACGGCAAGGTTTAAGCATAGTAACACTAGCCCAAAAACCTTAGATATAGCATCCAAGCTAATAGAGGAGCCCTTTGATTTTTCAGAAATAATAAGAAAATTATTTGATGAAAGACCGCTTATAACCCTTCAGTTACAGGGTGTAGTGTTAGGTAATATAGAAAGTTACTGCAATGATGCCCTTATAGTGTCCACCCTATCTATAGAAGAGGCAAATAAATATGGTGAAGGCACGGAAGATACAGGAGGAGTTGTAAATATCCTCAAAAATACTAAAGGCAGTAAGGTAGCCCTTTTCCTATGCCAAAAATCCCAGGATGAGATTAAGCTAAGCTTAAGGTCAGAGGACCCATATGATGTGTGCAAGATAGCCCAGGAATTTGGTGGTGGTGGCCATACAAAAGCTGCTGGAGCTACTATTAATGGGACCATAGAAGAAGCCAAGGAACAGATAATGCCTAGGCTACTAGAATTATTTGAGTAAGGAGCAAAAATATTGAATGGTATTATTAATATTTATAAGGAACGTGGGTACACCTCCCATGATGTAGTTGCTAAAGCTCGTGGAATACTGGGAATAAGAAAAATAGGTCATACAGGTACGCTAGACCCAGAAGCAAGGGGGGTACTACCTATATGTATTGGTAAGGCTACTAAAGTTTCAGAGATTTTACTTAATGCAGATAAAAGATATACAGCCAATGTATGCCTAGGGGTTACAACCACAACAGAGGATGCAACAGGAGAAATAATCGAGGAAAAGCCTATAGATCTTACAAAAGAGCAAATAGAAGAAGTTGTGGGGTCTTTTATAGGACAATATGAGCAGGTCCCACCGATGTATTCAGCTCTTAAGGTTAATGGTAAAAAGTTATATGAGCTAGCAAGGGAAGGTAAAGAAGTAAAGCGAAAAGCAAGGAAAGTAACAATTTATGAATGTAAGGTTGTGGAATATATTTCACCATCTGAATTTGTTCTTGATGTAAAATGTTCCAAGGGTACTTATGTTCGTACACTATGTTCAGATATAGGAAATAAACTTGGTACGGGGGCCCATATGAAATCCTTACTTAGAACAGAGGTGGCAAACTTTAATCTATCAAACAGTATTACCTTATCCCAGCTAGAAGAACTAATGAAACAGGGTAGGGTAGAGTCTGTTCTAACAGAAATAGATAAGATGTTTTTAGATTTACCTAAATTACATGTAAAAACTAAGGGCAATAATTATTTATATAATGGAAATCAATTAAGTGAAGATTTAATTATAGGGGACGTGGATACAAATCTACATAAGAAAGTTAGAATCTATGACTATGAAGGTGTGTTTGTAGGGATTTATACAATAAAGCAAAGGAGCTCTAATATTTATTTTATCCCACAAAAAATGTTTTTATCCCGTAACATATAAAATACATGGAGCAAAAAAATGAAGCATATACATGATAAAAAAAATATAAGACTATCAAATGAGAGTATAGTAATACTTGGAAACTTTGATGGGATTCATATTGGCCATCAAAAGCTTATTAAGGTTGCCAAGGAAGTTGCTAAAGAAGAAAACTTAAATACAGTATTATTTTCTTTTAATCCACATCCAACATGGGTTTTAGGGAATAATCCTAAGCCCATATTAATGACAAGGGAAGAAAAAAGAGACAAGGTAGAGAAGCTAGGTATAGATACATATATAGAATATCCTTTTACCAAAGAGTTTGGACAAATGAAGGCACAAAGCTTTATAGAGGAAGTACTTATTGATAAACTTAATTGTAAGGCAGTTACAGTTGGTAATAATTATTTTTTTGGCAAAAATAAAGAAGGTAATGTAGACTACCTTAGGAAGCTTGGGGAAAAATACGGATATGATGTATATGCAGTTGATGAACTTAAAATAAATAATGAAATTGTATCAAGTAGCCTAATTAGAAAGTTAATCCTAAACGGTAAAATTGATTTAGCCAATAGCTTGATAGGGGAGCCATATAAGATAAAGGGTAATATTATAAAAGGAAACCAATTAGGACGCACTTTAGGATTTCCAACGGCTAATATTATGCCATCTGATACAAAGGTTTTGCCACCTAACGGGGCTTATATAAGTAAGGCCTATATTATGAATGAAGAATATTATGGCCTAACCAATATAGGATACAATCCCACTGTGAATGGCAAAAAGAGAATGGTAGAAACATGTATGTTTGATTTTTCAAGGGAAGTTTATGGAGAAAGCTTAACTGTTGAGCTATTAAATTATATTCGTCCTGAGGTTAAATTCAATTCTTTGGAGGAATTAACAAGCCAGCTTGAGGAAGATAAACATACAGCACTAAAATATATTAAAGAACTATAGATATTGATTTACAAAAAAAAATCTATATGATATAATAAATTTTGTTAATAGCCCTTGCTCGGAAACTGGATACTCCAACCAATTCTTGGCAATCGGCGTTTGTATAATTATAAGGAGGATTTTTAAGATGACAAAGGAAAGAAAGCAAGAAATAATTAAGCAATTTGGTAGAAACGAAAACGATACAGGATCACCAGAGGTTCAAATCGCTCTTTTAACAGAAAGAATAAATCAGTTAACAGAGCACCTTCGTACACACAAAAAGGACCACCACTCTCGTAGAGGTCTTTTAATGATGGTAGGTCAAAGAAGAGGATTACTTAATTACCTAATTGAAAACGATATAGTAAAATATCGTGAAATCATTGAGGAGTTAGGTATTAGAAAATAATCTACTAGAAAAAGAGCGGTCGTATCCGCTCTTTTTTACAATTTAACTATTATTAGCAGTTTACACATATAAGAAAGAATAGATAAAGAAGGGAAAGTATAGATGATGAAAACCTATTCAACAGAACTAGCTGGAAGAAGATTAGAAGTGGAAATTGGAAAGGTGGCTGAGCTTGCTAACGGATCCGCTATGGTAAGATATGGGGATACAGTGGTTTTAGCTACAGTTGTTGCAAGTGATGAGCCAAGAGAAGGTATTGATTTTTTTCCGCTTAATGTGAATTACGAAGAAAAGCTATATGCTGTAGGAAGAATTCCAGGAGGATTTATTAAAAGAGAAGGAAGACCTACAGAAGCAGCTATATTAACATCAAGAGTTATAGACAGGCCACTACGCCCATTATTCCCAGAAGACTATTATAACGATGTAGTTTTAACTTTAACAGTGCTCTCAGTGGACCAGGACTGTAGCCCAGAAGTAGCAGCAATGATAGGAGCATCCATAGTACTTGATATTTCAGATATCCCATTTGCAGGCCCACTAGGTTCTGTACATGTAGGATATATAGATGGTGAGTATGTAATTAACCCTACACTAGAGCAAAGAGAAGTTAGCGATATGGCCCTTACAGTATCCTCAACTAAAGATAAGGTAATGGCAATTGAAGCTGCAGCTAATGAACTATCTAACGAGGTAATGTATGAGGGAATTATGTTTGCCCACGAAGAAAATCAAAAAATAGTAAGCTTTATTCAAACTATTAAGGATGACTGTGGTTTAGAAAAAGCCCAATATGAAACATCTAAAGTTTCTGAAGATATTTACCAAGATATTGCAACACTAATTGGCGATAAAGAAATGGAGGATGCAGTATTTACTGATGATAAAGAAACAAGATCAAAGCAATTAGGCGAGTTAACAGATAGGGTTATGAAGCAGCTAGAAGAGAAAGAAATGGAAGAGCATATAGAGCGCTTTGAGGAATGCTTTAATGAATTTGAGAAGCAAACTGTAAGACGTATGATATTGGAAGATGGTAAGCGTCCAGATGGAAGGAAACTAGATGAAGTAAGACCTCTAAGCTCAGAGATTGATATATTACCTAAGACACATGGTACAGGACTATTTACACGTGGTCAAACCCAGGTACTTTCAGTAATAACCCTAGCCCAGCTTACAGAAATGCAATATTTAGATGGACTAGACGAACTAGATGTTGAAAAAAGATATATGCATCACTACAACTTCCCACCATACTCTGTTGGAGAAGCTAGAGCACCAAGAAGCCCAGGTAGACGTGAGATTGGACATGGTGCCCTATCAGAAAAGGCACTACTACCAGTACTACCAGATAAAGAAGAGTTCCCGTATGCTATAAGGGGGGTATCAGAGATCCTAAGTTCTAATGGTTCCACATCACAAGCTAGTATATGTGCGTGTTCATTATCACTTATGGCAGCAGGAGTACCTATTAAGTCCCCAGTAGCTGGAATATCTGTAGGACTTGTAACAGGTGAAACAGATGATGATTTTGTTTTGCTTACTGATATTCAAGGTTTAGAAGATTTCTATGGCGATATGGACTTTAAAGTAGCAGGAACTAAAAATGGGATAACTGCTATCCAAATGGATATGAAAATTCAAGGCCTAACTAACGAAATAATTAAAGGAGCCTTAGAAAATACACAAGCTTCAAGGGAAGTAATTCTTGCTAATATGAATGAAGCAATCTCAGAGCCAAGAGCTGAAGTTTCAGAAAACTCACCAAAAATTGTGAAGATTGATATAGACCCAGAGAAAATAAGCGAAGTAATAGGGCCAAAAGGTCGTATGATTAATCAAATTATTGATGAAACAGGCGTAAAAATTGATATTGAAGATGATGGACAAGTATATATCTGCGGAACAGATGATGGAAAGGTTCAAGAAGCAGTAGAAATTATAGAAGGAATAACAAGGGAAGTACAAGAGGGAGATGTATACGAAGGTACAGTTAAGAAAATAATGAATTTCGGAGCCTTTGTAGAGATACTTCCAGGTAAGGAAGGGCTTGTTCATATTTCAAAGATTGCCCATGAAAGAATAGCCAATGTAGAAGATGTTTTAAGTGAAGGCGACAAGATAATGGTTAAGGTAATAGAAATAGATAGGCAAAATCGTATAAATCTTTCCCGCAAAGCAATGCTAGCTAACCCACAGGATAAAGATAACTAATAATGGATGAACTAACCTTAAAAATAAAGCAGATAGATGGTGCAAAGGACCTTCCCTTGCCAGCCTATATGACTGAAGGGGCAGCAGGCATGGACTTATATGCGAATTTACCAGATAGGACAATTATATCTCAAGGTGAAATCAAAGTAGTTTCAACTGGTATCTGCATAGCTTTGCCAATGGGTTACGAGGCCCAGATAAGGCCTAGGAGCGGCTTAGCTGCAAAGTGTGGTATAAGTATAGTAAACAGCCCAGGAACCATAGATGCTGACTATAGGGGAGAGATAAAGGTTATCCTAATAAACCACGGAGATAAGGATTTTATAATTAATAGGGGAGATAGGATAGCCCAGATGGTTATAAATAAGATAGAAATAGTACATTTTAAAGTAGAAGAAATATTAGATGATACTGAGCGTGGAAGTGGTGGTTTTGGCCACACAGGCCAATAAATAAAGGTCATGTTTCATAAACCCTAGATGGGTAAATATGAAACATGACCTTATTTTTATTGGTAACTATCGAAATAGCCCTGGATGTAGACTACAGGTGTACCTTTATCGCCACTGCCAGATGTTAGGTCTGATAGTGACCCCACAAGATCTGTAAGTCTTCGGGGGGTAGTACCCATGGATTCATTGGAATCTTCATCTTTATCCACCCTATTGTTAATATAGTCATATAGGGCATCCTCTAATTCCTTGCCCTTAAGATGGGCAAAATCATTATCTGCAAGATATTTTAATTTGATTTCACTTGGTTTGCCTTCAAGGCCATCCGTATAGGCGGGTGAGACAACAGGGTCTGCAAGCTCCCAGATCTTGCCTATAGGATCTTTAAAAGCTCCATCGCCATAAACCATAACCTCTATGTGTTTACCAGTTTTTTCTTTGAATAAGGCTTGTATTTCATCCACTATAGGCTGGCAGTCCCTAGGGAACATTTTAATACTATTATCAGTTGCTAGGTTAGAGCCTAGAAGTCCATAATCAGGATTATAGCCATTGCCATCAATTGGGCTAGTTAGTATATCATCAAGTCCATAAATCTTACTAGCACCGTTCTCCTTTAAAATTCTTTTAGTCCTAGTTCGAGTATGAATATCACATACTAGGACTGATTTAGTGTAGTCCAAAATAGTGCGTGGATTATTAGATAGAATAATTTGGCACTGGGCTCCTGATTCCTCTATAATGGATTTATAGTAAGCAATATAATCCATTCCAGTAAAGGCGTGTTTAGGGTAACCAAAATTATTTCTAAAATCTTCCTCGGTTAAGGTATCAGTCCAAGGATTTACCTTTTTCTCATCGAGCATATCAATATCTATTAGGTGGTTACCAACTTCATCAGCTGGATAACTAAGCATTAGTACAACCTTCTTTGCACCCTGAGCAATCCCTTTTAAGCACAAAGAAAAACGGTTACGGCTTAAAATAGGGAAAATTACACCTATAGTATCATCTCCAAATTTTGAATTTATATCTTTAGAAATAGCACTAATATCTGCATAATTTCCCTGGGCCCTAGCAATAACTGATTCAGTTATACTTACTATATCCTTATCTTGTATTTCAAAATTTTCGGCTTTAGCTGCCTCTAATATACTATCTACAACTATGCTTGGAACATCATCTCCCTCCTTGAAAATAGGGGTTCGAATACCTCTTGAAATTGTTCCTACTGTTCTTCCCATTGCAACTCTCTCCTTTAAATAGCTAACCTTGATGTTAGTACTTTATTTAGTATAAAACATTTAATTCCTACCTATACTATACACTAAAAATAAGGTAAATGTAAAATAAATCATTATAAATACTAATTATAAACTATGTTATAATATAAAAAGAATAAAGAGGTGATTTAATTGACAGAATATGATGCTATAGTTATTGGTGGAGGTCCGGGAGGTTTATTTGCTGCTATACAAATAAGTTATTTAGGCAAAAAGGTACTACTACTAGAAAAAAATAATACGGCAGGCAGGAAGCTCCTACTTTCCGGGGCAGGCCAGTGTAATCTTACCCAAGCAGGTAAGATTGAAGACTTTTCTAAGAATTATGGTGACAACTATAAATATATAAAAACTTCACTTGAAAACTTTACAAATGCTGATACAATTGATTATTTTGAGAAGAGGGGACTAAAGCTAGAAATACAAGAAAACAAAAAGGTCTTTCCTAAAAGTAGGGAGGCTAACCATGTTTTAAATTTATTACTTAATGAATGTAAGAAAAACAATGTTCATATTAATTATCAAGAGGAAGCAAGAGAAGTAGTAGTAGAAGATAAAAAATATCTTGTTAAGACAAATAGGGATAGTTATATAGCAAAACACCTTATTATTGCAACAGGCGGATTATCATACCCTAAAACAGGCTCAACGGGAGATGGCTACAAATTTGCATATAATTTGGGGCATAAGGTTATTAAACCTTTGCCTGGCTTAACCTATGTTGAAATTGAAAAATTTCCTTTTAGGGAACTAGCTGGCATATCCCTAAAGGATTTACCTATAACAGTTTGGCGGGATAATAAAAAGATAAAAGACATTAGGGGGGATCTTATCTTTACTCATAAGGGCCTATCCGGGCCAGCCATATTAAATAATTCAAGATATATGCAGGCCAGGGATAAAATTTATCTTAACTTTATAGGGAAATATACAAGCAAAGAATTTAATAAGAAGCTTGTAAAAGAAATAGATAGTAGGGGCGGAGACTTTATAATAACTATTTTAAGGCAATATAATTTACCTAAAAGGCTTATAGATTTTATTCTAGATTACTATAATATAAATGGTGAAACTAAGTGCGCCCAGATTAATAAGGAGGTTAGGGGCCTAATAGTTAGTGGCCTAACCAAATTTCCCTTGACAATATCACAAATGGGTGGATTTAATGTTGCTATGGTTACGACTGGTGGTATTAGTATGAAAGAAATAAATCCAACTACTATGGAGTCAAGAATTAATAAGAACCTATATTTTGTAGGTGAAGTTATAGATGTAGATGGAGATACTGGAGGATATAATATACAAGCAGCACTATCTACCGCTAAGCTGTGTGCAGATAGTATTAAAACAAAGGGGGAAAAATGAACATATTAACAGTAGAAAACATATCTAAGAGCTACTCAGATAAATTATTATTTAAGGATATTGATTTGACTATCCTACAAGACCAAAAGGTTGCACTGGTAGGCATAAATGGCACAGGTAAATCAACTTTACTAAAAATTATAGCAGGTAAGGAAGTAGCTGATACAGGTAAAATTATAAGTATGCGTAACCTGGAATTACAATACTTACCACAAAACATGGAATATCATGATAAATCAACAGTATTAGAGCATATATTTGCGGGTAGTCATCCACATATGCTTATACTTAGGGAGTATGAATCAATACTTGAAAGGCTTAAAGATAATCCTGAAGACCTTAAAGCTCAGGAAGAATTACTTGAAGTTACAGAAAAAATGGATCAAGAATCCATATGGAATATTGAAAGTGATGCCAAGGCAATATTATCAAGGCTTGGAATTACAGAGTATGGAGCTTATATGAAGGATTTATCAGGAGGGGAGAAAAGAAGGGTATTCCTAGCAGCTTCTTTAATCCATCCATCCGACTTACTAATTCTAGATGAACCTACCAACCATTTAGATGATGAAATGACCTACTATTTAGAAGAGTATTTAAGAAAGCGTAAAGGGGCAACCTTAATGATTACCCATGATAGATACTTTCTTGACCGTGTTGCAACCAATATTATAGAGCTTGACGGTGGTAAGCTATATTCATATGAGGGCAACTATACAAGTTTTCTAACCCAGAAGCAAGAAAGAGAACTTCAAATCCAAAACCTTGAACACAAAAGGCAGCGCCTATATAAGCAGGAACTAGAATGGATTAGGACTATGCCAAGGGCTAGGGGAACCAAACAAAGGGCCCGTATAGAGCGGTTTGAAAACCTAACTAAAGGTGGCATAGATAGTAGAAATGATTCAGTAGATATTTCTATAGGGGCTAGGAGGATAGGCCGGAAGATAATTAACATAGAGGGTGTATCCAAATCCTATGATAATATTGATTTAATTAAAGATTATTCCTATATAGTTCAAAAAGACGACCGTATAGGTATTGTTGGTAAGAATGGAAGTGGTAAAAGTACCCTTCTTAATATAATAAGTGGTAGAATCATACCTGATAGTGGGAGGGTAGATATAGGGGAGACTGTTAAGATAGGATACTTCACCCAGGAAGGTGTAGATATGGATACAAGTCTTAGGGTTATTGACTATATCAAAGAAACAGCTGAGATTATACACACCAAGGATGGTAGCGGGGCAACGGCTAGCCAGATGCTAGAGAGATTTTTATTTCCGAGGAATGTGCAGTACTCCCTTATTAATAGGCTTTCTGGAGGGGAACGTAAGAGGCTATATCTACTTAAGGTGCTTATGGAATCACCAAATGTGCTTCTATTAGACGAGCCTACTAATGATTTAGATATTGAAACCTTAACTATATTGGAAGATTATATTAGGGAGTTTAATGGACCTGTAATAACAGTATCTCATGATAGATACTTCCTAGACAAAGTTGCAAATAAAATATTGCTTGCTAAAGGAAATGGTAAGATTAAAGAATACCACGGGAATTATACAGATTACCATGATCAACTTCAAATTGAGGAAAGTATAAAATCTAATCAGCTTAATAAGGTAGGTGCTGATAAGATTACTAATAAAAAATCAGAGGTTAAAAAGTCCCTAAAGTTCACCTACCATGAACAAAAGGAATATGAAGCAATAGATGGTATAATAGAAGGCCTAGAAGATAAAATAAGTAAGATAGATTTTAAAATCAATGAAGCAGGCAGTGATTTCATATTGCTTCAAGACTTAACAAAGGAAAAAGAAGAGCTAGAATCTAAACTTGAAGAGACTATGGAGCGATGGGTTTATTTAAATGAGTTATATGAAGAAATACAACAAAGCAAAAATTAAATAACAAGGCAAAATGGGCAATATTTCCTGGGAAATATTGCCTTTATTTATAAACACATACCTTATCTCGTCCTTCTTTTTTAGCTTGGTACATTGCCATATCTGGTAAATTTATTAAATCTTCAATTGTCATATGCCCAATATCATTAGAGTTAACGTAATAAACACCAATGCTTATAGTCACTTTTATCTTTTCTTCATTAAAAAATATATCTAGATCCTTAATAGCAAGTCTAATTTTTTCAGCAACAATAGTGGCGTTTTCTTCATTTGTATCAGGAAGTATAACCAAAAACTCCTCACCACCATAACGGCCTATTAAATCACTTTTACCTATAATATCCTTACATTGTCTAGCAACAGCACTAAGTACCTTATCTCCAGCTATATGACCATAAGTATCATTAACCTTTTTAAAGTGATCTATATCTAGCATCAAAATAGATATATTTTCATTTCTATTAATAGTAAGCTCAATTAGATTATTAAATTCATTAATAATTTTACGACGGTTATATATTTGGGTAAGAAAATCGTAATTTGCCCTAAAGTCAAGCTCACTTATCATATTTTCCTTATCAGTTATATCAAGAAATATATACAATTTACCTAGGGGATGCTTTTTGTTTGTCAAATCTGTTACACGAAATTCATAATATTTTTCTTTATTGTCTTTAATAAGATTTATATTAAACTGATCCTCATTATTACTAACAATATCCTTACCTTCTTGGAACTTATAAATAGGCCTACCAACATTATTTTCCTTTAGCCAGTCAAAAACTAGGCTGGCTGATTTATTATAGTCCAAAAGATTGTGTTTTTCATCAATAACAATTAGGCCTTCCTTCATTTCTGAATAGACTTTTTGATCAAAAAAGTATTTTGCATCAAGAATATTATAATGAAATATAGCCGCAGCATAGGCAAGAGCCGAAATAAAAAAAGTAAATGGCAAGAAATCTATTCCTAGTGGTATTTTGCCAGCAATATAAAAAACAGATACTGCAATAGAAATTATATTGGTTATTAAAAATAAAAAATAAGGATTATCAATACTATAGTTATTTTTGATCCAAACTTTTATAAATACATATAGGCCCCAACAGGATACCCCATATGAAAAAATAATATTAAGATAATAGAAGGGGCCAGGTATTCTTTTACTTAATAAATATCCATTTAATTCAAAGGTAATAGTATCTTGGTAATACAAGCCATGATATTCATTGGTTGTAACTAAAAAAGGATAAAAAGAGGAATTGTAAAAATAAGAAGTAGCTTATTAAAATTTATATCTTTGGGGAAATTTACCTTACAATAAAAGGTCATCCATGCCCCTACTAAAAAAGGTAATCCGAAATACTTAACCTTTCTAGCAAAAACAATCTGATCTATATTTGCTGCTTTTACCTGCAGGAAAACCCCTAGAACATAAATAAAGCCTACTAGACATATAAAAGTAAAGATATTGGTAAAAGAATTATTATGCATTTTAAAAGAATATATAAACATAAACATATAAATAAAAATTATAAGAATAAGCAAAGCAGAATACCAATCCAAAAAACTCATAAGGGCACCTCCTTTATCAAATCTATATTATATCTATTATACTACAAAAAACAAAAGAAGATAACTATTTAATAGGATTTGAATCCTCACAGATTTATAAGCCTAATTGTTGTTTATCTATACTATTATGATAAAGATAAATATATAAGCTAAATATCTTATTGAAAGCTAGTATAAACTAGTAAATCCCCATAAACCCTATGAAATAAAGACTTTAACCATGTTAATATTCCTAAACTAAGCAAAGATAATATATAGTTATGTTTGGTCAATCTGGAATAGTTATAAATCTAGGACGAAAAGATGCATTAGGCTTAACCTGGTTAACTTGGTTAACCACTGTTGACACAAGGGTTCTAAGGCATTATAATAAGTTAACCAAGTTAAGTATAATGGCGTGTTATAATAGATTATGGAGAATTATAGGAGGAAACTATGAAGGATGTTACATTTGGAGTAAAGGTACCTGAGGATCTAAGGGATGAAATTAATGAGCTAATGAAGGCTAGTGGGCTTGTAGGAAGGGAGTTTATGCAGGAACTAGTAGATTCCTATATGCTAGATAGACATAAGAAGGAAATACCAGAGATGTCAGAGGAAATTAAGGAGCTACAATCATTAACCCATAGAATCAATGAGATGTATCTATATCTAGGTACACGCTTTCAAGATATAATTAATCAAAACAAAAGAGAACAAGAAGAAATAAATAAAGAGCTAAGTTGCAAAGATAATGAGTATGAAAACAAACTAAGGGAATATAAAGATAAAATAGAACAATTAAAAGATGATAAAGTGGATATACAAAAGCAACTAGATAATGTTACAATATCTAAGGAAGAGTCAGATCAAAAGATAAGGGAGCTTACCGAACAAAGGGAAAGCTATAAGGAACTCAGTAATCAATATAAAAACAATATAGAAAATCTAAGCAAGGAAGTTGCTAGCTTAAAAGAGCTTAAGGTAAAAAATAAAGCTTTAGCAAAAACAAATAAGGTCTTAGAGGAAAAGAATGATAATATAGCCTCTGACCTATGGTTTGCAAAAAGAGATATTGAAAAATTAAGCAATAAACTTATTAGCAACAAGGAGGAATATGAAAGTTCTATTTTATCTTTTAAGAAACAGAGCAATTTAGAAAAACAGGCTGCCATATTAGAGCTTCAGTTAGAGAATCAGAAAAAGGTGGAAGATCTAAATAATAGATTGGCTAATATGCAAGCAGAATACAATGAAAAACTAAAAGAAATCTTATTCGACATAGAAAACACAAAAACAGGAGCTGATAATAATGAAAGTGGAAAAAACGCAACTAATTGAAGGGGCTAAGTTAGCAAAAGGGCTAACAGTTATAATCGATGTATTTAGGGCCTTCACTCTTGCCTGTTATGCTAAGAATAATGGTGCTAAGCACATTATTCCTATAGCAGACCTTAAAACAGCATATAGGCTTAAGGAAAACAATCCAGAATATGTATCAATTGGGGAAAGAGGAGGGGTTAAGCAAAAAGGTTTTGACTTTGGCAACTCTCCCTATGACATTAAAGATGTGGATTTTACAGGTAAAACAATTGTACATACTACAAGTGCGGGAACACAAGGAATTATAGGTGCCATAAATGCGGATGAAGTTATTACAGGCAGTTTTGTTAATGCAAAGGCAATAGTAAGATATATTAAGTCCCAAAAACCTGAGCATGTAACCTTAGTATCAATGGGTAATAACGGAGATAGCTTTGCCCAGGAAGATTACCTATGTGCCAAATACATTGATGATCTTCTTCATGATAGGCCTGTAGATGAAAAATTTATAAAAGAAAAGTTAAGAGAGGAAGATGGTAGCAAATTCTTTGATCCGGCTATGAACCATATCTTTCCTATGGGAGACTTTGATCTATGTATGGACTTTAATAGATTTGATTTTATCTTAAGGGTAGAGCCCTTTGATGAAGGTTTAGTTGAATTAGATAAAGTAGATATTTAATAAGTTAAAGTATAGTACTAGAACCAGAAAGGAATGATGTTATGAACTTATATGAAGCATCATCTATCTATATTCAAAGTTTACAAGATATAGGCCTTTCTCCCAACACTATATCTAGCTATAAAACTGATTTAAAACAATTTACAAATAAATTGGGATTAGATACAGAGTTAGATGATTTAACATATCCTATTATAAGTAATTTTTTTGCCCACCTCAATGAAAAAGATTTGGCATACGCAAGCTTAAAGCGTAAGAGGGTAGTTATACAAAATTTTTTAAGATTTTGTTATGAAAAAAGGTTGTGTAAATATAACCATGCTGATTTAATTGATCCTATGAGGGGAAGGCAAACTAGCAAGCCCAAGGATGTTTTAACACCTAAGGAAATTAGGCAGATTATGGATTATTTAGATAGCAAGCTTGAAACTTATAAAGATAAGACAAATAAGAAATCATTAGAAATGTACTATGTAGCAAGCCGTAATATGCTGCTTATTAATATCTTATTATATACAGGATGCAGGGCAAGTGAAGCCGTATCTATAAAGAAGGATAGTATTCTTCTTGAAGACAATACAATAGAAATACTTGCCAAAGGTTCAAAACACAACAAAATACCTATACATAATAACCTAAAAAAAGCACTGGAAAACCATAATAATCAACTAAAATACTTGAAGGGGCTTGATTTTACAACTGTAAATAATGTATACTTATTTCCCAGCAAAAAAAATATAAAATCTCATATATCAACTAGAACTTTATATGACTTAATGATAGAACTGTCTGGCGTTATAGGGAGGGATATACATGCCCATTTGTTCAGGCATACATTTGCATCCTATTCCATAGCATCAGGGATGAACATTGCTACCTTATCAAGTATAGTATCCCATAGTAACCCAGCTATTACATTATCAATATATACACATGAGATTGAGTCACATCAAAAGCAGGAACAGATGAAGAAACTGCAGTTTGAAATATAAGTTATTATCTTGTATATAAAATTATAAGAAGGTAATACTTATAGTGCATGTATTAGGGGTAAGTTTATAAAGTAAGGTGGTGTAATTTATAGTGACATACTTGGTGTTAGAAGACCTAAAGAAGGATTATAAGGACGGTTTTAGATGCATTCATGCAGAAATACTTAATGATTCCTATATAATGCAGCTTAAGAACTTTGAGACAGAGAAGATTAAGATGCTTTCAACAGCTAATCCATACGAAATTAGCGAAATCAAAAACTATCTAGACTGTCTGGAGAGATCTAAAGGAGAAACCGGTTACGATTGTTAATAATCTAGAAACTACTTGTAAAAAATTGGAATATATGATATCCTATATATAATTTAATATATGGGGGTATATAAATGCAAACCAAACAAAGAGCTAATACTAAAGATATAAATGCTCGGATTTTGCAACTAGAAAGACGCCTTACTATGAAGTGGTATAATAAGGACCAATTACTTAAAGATATGTATAGGTTACGGGAGACCATTCATATGATATCTAGACAACATGAGGAAGTTAATAATCATATAGACGATTATTACAAGAGAATTGATAGATTAATAGATCAGTTAATATAAAATTAAGGAACCTAAACTACTAGGTTCCTTAATTTTTTTATAATGGGAAAGTTGAAAGATATATTAGTTTAATGTAAAATAAAGTGGCATGACTATATTAAAACCTATAAAAAAGGGGAAACATAAATGGATAATACAATAATAAAAGATTTATCTAAAAATATAAAAAATAAGAGTCTGAAATACTGCGTAAGCACTTTTGGTTGTCAAATGAACTATTCCGACTCTGATAAGCTAGAAGATATTTTAGAGAAAATTGGTTATATTAAGGTTGACAGTGAGTCGGAAGCAGACTTTGTTCTATATAATACCTGCTGTATTAGGGAAAATGCAGAACAGAAGGTATATGGTAATTTAGGTCATTTAAAGGCCCAGAAGAGGAAAAATCCAGATTTAATAATAGCCTTATGTGGGTGTATGATGCAGCAAGAACATGTAATTAAGGAGCTAAAGAAAAACCATAAGCATGTAGATATTATATTTGGTACCTTTAACCTCTTTAAACTTCCGGAGCTTTTACAAGCTAGATTTGAAACAGGCAAGCAAATAATAGATATATGGGAGACTCATGAGGAATTTGATGAATATTTGCCAACTAGCAAGAGACAGGATTTTAGGGCTTCAATTAATATAATGCAGGGATGTAATAACTTCTGTAGCTATTGCATTGTCCCTTATGTAAGAGGTAGGGAAAGAAGCAGGGAAAAAGAAGATATAATTAGGGAAATCAAATATTTGGTATCCCAAGGGGTAACTGAAATAACCCTTCTTGGCCAGAATGTAAACTCCTATGGCAAGACCTTAGATGAGCCTGTAAGCTTTGCGCAGCTTATATATGCAATTAATGAAATAGAGGGTTTGGAGTGGATACGCTTTATGACCTCCCATCCTAAAGATTTAAGTGATGAGCTAATTGAAGCTATGGCTGAGTGTGATAAAGTTTGTAAGTATATACATCTACCTATCCAATCAGGAAGTAGTAGGATGCTTGGATTAATGAAAAGAAGATACACTAAGGAAAGTTACTTAGAGCTTATAGATAAGATTAAGAGCCGTATACCTGATATAGCTATTACAACAGATATAATAGTAGGCTTTCCAGGTGAAACAGAAGAAGATTTTCAGCATACTCTAGAAGTTGTAGAAAAGGTAGGCTATCAAGGGGCCTTTACCTTTATATATTCTAAACGTACAGGAACGCCAGCGGCAGCTATGGAAGGGCAAGTTGATAAGGATATTGTAACTGAGCGTTTTAATAGACTAATTGAGCTTGTCGATAAAACAGCCCTTAACAAAATGAAGGAATATGAAAATAAGACATATAAGGTTCTAGTTGATAAGCAAAGCAAGTCAAATCCGAAAGAATTAAGTGGAAGAAATGAACATAATGCACTTGTGCATTTTGAAGGTGATCCATCCCTAATAGGTAAATATGTAGATGTACATATTGCAGATGGAAGACCATATTATGCATTAGGGGAAATAAAGTAAAGGTTGTGAAATTGTGACTCTAACTCCAATGATGAGACAGTATTTTGAAATAAAAGATGAACATAAAGACTGCCTATTATTTTTTAGATTAGGAGATTTTTATGAGCTGTTTTTCGAAGATGCTATAATAGCATCCAAGGAACTTGAAATAGCCCTAACAGGAAGGAATTGTGGCCTTAAAGAAAGGGCGCCTATGTGTGGTGTACCCTATCACTCAGTAGATGGTTATATAGTTCGTCTTATTGAAAAAGGCTATAAAGTAGCCCTATGTGAACAGGTAGAAGATGCAGCAGATGCTGTAGGTATAGTTAAAAGAGAAGTAACACGTATTATTACACCTGGAACTATGATAGATACCAGTGCCTTAGATGATTCAAAAAATAACTATATAGCCTGTATTAGCCAAGTGGATAATATTTATGGTGTAAGCTTTGCTGATGTTACAACAGGTAAATTTGTTGTAACCGAGCTTAGTCCTCCTAGTAAGGTCCAGAAGTTAATGGATGAGATAGCTAAGTTTAATCCGGCAGAATGTATAGTAGATGAAAACCTATACAAAGATACAGGTCTAATAAGCGAAATAGAAGGAAGGTTTAAGATTAAAGTAGAGAAATATGATCAGTGGCATTTTGATTATACAAGTTCAAGTAAAAAAATACTTGAACATCTAAACTTAATTACCTTGGCATCTATTGGAATTGAAGAAATGAAGGCTGGGGTAAGCTCGGCTGGGGCCCTTTTATATTACCTATATGAACTACAAAAAAACAATCTAGCCCATATAGGGCAGATTGTGCCATATTATACCAACTCCTATATGAATCTAGATATTTCAACTAGGCGCAACCTAGAACTTACTGAAACCTTAAGGGAAAAGAAACGTAAAGGATCACTACTATGGGTATTAGATAAGACTAAGACAGCCATGGGGGCTAGAATGATTAGGAATTATATAGAACAGCCCCTTATTAATAAGGAAGATATTAATCTTAGACTTGATGCAGTTGAATGCTTTCTTAATTCACCAATAGAAAGAAGTGATATTCAGGACCTTCTAACTAATATATATGATTTTGAACGTTTAATGAGTAGAGTTATATATGGAAGTATCAATGCCAAGGATATGCTATCCCTTAAGGCATCTATTTCCATGCTGCCTAAGATAAAAAAGATAGTAAGGGATTTAGATAGCCAGTACACTAGGGCTTTATATGATAATTTAGATAGCTTGGAAGATATTTACGAGCTACTAGATAAGGCTATTCATGAAGAACCACCATTTTCAGTAAGAGAGGGTAATATAATTAAAGATGGGTACAATGAGGAAGTGGACGAGCTAAGGCTTGCTAAGACTGAAGGTACTAGCTGGATAGCCCAAATAGAGACAAGGGAGAAAGAAAGAACAGGGATTAAAAATCTTAAGATAAAATATAATAAGGTTTTTGGATACTTTATAGAAGTTACAAAATCCAACCTAGACTTGGTTCCTGATGACTATATAAGGAAACAAACCCTAACAAATTGCGAGAGATATATTACTAAGGAGTTAAAAGAGGTAGAAGACAAGGTACTTAAGGCAGAAGATAAAATAGTAATAGTAGAATATAATTTATTTGTAGAAATCCGTGAAATCATAGCATCACATATTGGGAGGATACAAGAAAGTGCCTCCCATATAGGCCACCTAGATGCTCTCCTATCACTAGCAACAGTAGCAGAAGAGCAAGGTTATATAAAGCCTAATATTAATAATGAGGATGCAATTAATATTAGTGATGGCCGCCATCCTGTAGTTGAAAAAATGATGCACAGCAACGAATTTATAGCAAATGATACAAGGCTTGATGAGGATGAAAATCAATTAGTAGTTATTACAGGTCCTAATATGTCAGGTAAATCAACCTATATGCGCCAGGTGGCACTTATAGTATTAATGGCCCAGATAGGGTCTTTTGTACCGGCAAGTAAGGCGGAAATAGGCATAGTAGATAGGATATTTACCAGGGTTGGTGCATCAGATGACCTGGCATCAGGTCAAAGTACCTTTATGGTAGAAATGACAGAGGTATCTAATATTTTGCATCATGCAAGTAAAAAAAGTCTACTAATTCTAGATGAAATTGGAAGGGGTACAAGTACATTTGATGGGCTTAGTATTGCCTGGGCGGTTATAGAGCATATAGCAGATAAGGAGCTACTTGGTGCTAAAACCTTATTTGCAACCCATTATCATGAGCTTACAGAGCTAGAAGAAAAAATACCAGGTATTAAAAATTACTGCATATCAATTAAGGAGCAAGGTGATGATATTATTTTCCTACGCAAAATAAAAAGAGGGGGAGCAGATCATAGTTATGGAATCCAGGTAGCCCAGCTAGCAGGACTTCCAGCCCCTATAATTGCCAGATCAAAAGAGATCTTATCCCAGCTTGATGATGCAGACATCACAAAAAGTACAGAGAAACTACTAACAGGTAAACCACCAAATAAGGTGGCTGAAGACAATCAAATGACCTTATTTAACCCAGGAAAGTATGATAGTGTTATAGACGATATAAAGGATATAAATATACTTAATATTACACCCATGGAAGCTATGCAGATATTACATGGTCTCCAAGAAGACCTTAAGAATTTATCCTAGGAGGTGACATATGGAAGCAATAAAATTACTAGATAATCATACTATTAATAAAATTGCAGCAGGAGAAGTGGTAGATAGGCCTGCATCGGTAGTTAAGGAACTAGTAGAGAATAGTATAGATGCCAAATCTAGTGCCATAACAGTCGAGATTAAAGAAGGTGGAACGACTATGATTCGAGTAACAGATAATGGCATAGGAATTTCATCTAGTAATGTTAAGAAGGCCTTTTTAAGGCATGCAACTAGCAAGATAGAAACAGATAATGATCTTGAAAATGTGCTTTCACTAGGCTTTAGAGGAGAAGCATTAGCAAGTATTGCTGCTGTTTCCCAGCTAGAGCTTATTACAAAAACAAGAGAAGAGCTTACTGGGTCCCGGATAGAGCTTCATGGCGGAGAAATTATTGCCAATGAAGAGGTTGGCTGCCCAGAAGGCACTACCATAGTTATGAGGAATATATTTTATAATACACCAGCTAGGAAGAAGTTCCTAAACTCCCCTGCTTCGGAAGCTGCCAAGGTATCAGATATTGTCTACAAACTTGCACTAGGACATCCTGAAATATCTTTTAAGTATATTAATAATAATAAACTTGTATTTAACACCATGGGTAACCATAAACTCAAAAACTGTGTAATGAATGTTTATGGCAAGGAAATAGCTAGAGATGCTATAGAGATTAGATTTAAAGAAGGGGACTTAACTCTTGTAGGTATATTGGGAAAGCCAAGTATCTCAAGATCAAACAGACTATATGAAAATTTCTTTATAAATGGACGCTATATAAAAAGCGATACTATACAAAATGCCGTGGAAGATGCCTATAAGACAATTCTTACAGTAGGTAAATTCCCAGTAGCTATCTTGCATCTAATAGTTCCGCCAGAAAGTATAGACGTCAATGTTCATCCAACCAAGATGGAAGTCCGTTTTAAGGATAAGGATGGAATTTATGACTTTGTATACAAATCAGTAAGAAGATCACTAAGCAATGAGAATCTAGTACCCGAAGTTAAATTTAATAGTAGACCTAACCTAGCTAAAAAAGAGCCAAAACATAGCCAGCAGACTATAAAAGAGCCTTTTCAGATTCCAAGAAAAGAAAACAATATACCTACAGCTAGTACTATGGTTCCACAAGCTAAAAGCAAAAAAGATCACTTATTTATTAGGGAAGAAAGAGCAGGCTTACAAGTAAAGGAAGATAAGAGGCAAGCTGAAGTTAAGGACCAGGCTAAAGTGGAAGCAAGGGAAGAAAAAAAGGTATATAGGGATTATAAAATTATAGGACAATTCTTTAATACTTACTGGCTAATAGAGATAGAAGAAAATATATATATTATAGACCAGCATGCAGCCCATGAACGCATCTTGTATGAAAAACTATTAGGAGAGTTTTATAATCACCAGCCCCTTAAACAGTCCTTACTTGAACCTATTGTAGTTAATGTTTCCCCTGGGGAAAAACTAGTTATAGAAGAAAATCTTGAATTACTAAATAAATTTGGTTTTGAAGTAGAAAGCTTCGGGGAAAACGCATATGCAACAAGAACTATACCTGTACTATTTAATGGACCAGCTAGTCAAGATATATTTAAGGAAATGCTTGATTTATTAATGGATAAGGATATTCCAAGTGTTTATGAAAGCAAGGTAAATAATATAGCAGTAATGGCCTGTAAGGCGGCGGTTAAAGCTCATGATAAATTATCAGACCTAGAATGTAAGAAAATTATAGAAGACCTAATGGAACTGGAAAATCCCTATACTTGCCCCCATGGGAGGCCAACAATTATATCCATGACTAAATATGAAATAGAAAGAAAATTTAAAAGGACGTGATATAAATGAAAAAACCATTAATCGTTCTTACAGGTCCAACGGCATCAGGCAAGACTTCACTTGCTGTAGCCTTGGCAAAGGAAATTGGCGGTGAGATTATTTCAGGTGACTCAATGCAAGTATATAAGGGGATGGATATAGGGACGGCCAAGGTAAAGGAAGAGGAAAAAGAGGGTATACCCCATTATATGATTGATGAATTTGAGCCATATGAAGAGTGCTCAGTTGCGCTTTTCCAGGGTAAAGTTAAGGAATATATGAATAAAATATATGAAAAAGGGAAGATTCCAATAATAGTAGGTGGTACAGGCTTTTATATAAGGGCAATTACCCATGATATAGAATTTAAGGAAACCAAGCAGGATGATAGCATTAGGGATAGATTAATGGAAGAGGCAAAGCTACACGGGGCAGATTACATGCATAATAAGCTACAAGAAATAGATCCTAAGTCAGCAGATACAATCCATAAAAATAACATTCAAAGGATAGTTAGAGCCCTTGAGTATTACGAGCAGACCAGGGAACCTATATCCCTCCATAATGAAAGAGAAAAGAAGCGTAAATCACCATATAATTTACTTTTTTTCGCCCTAACTATGGATAGGAAACTCCTATATGATAGGATAAATATTAGAGTAGACCAGATGATAGAAGAGGGACTGCTTGAAGAAGTTAAGGCCCTATATGACCTAGGATATTCTAAGGACCTACCATCTATGAGGGGGATTGGTTATAAGGAGTTTTATCCGTATTTCG
Organism: Candidatus Epulonipiscium sp.; assembly: GCA_012518255.1. Classification (GTDB taxonomy): domain Bacteria; phylum Bacillota; class Clostridia; order Lachnospirales; family Cellulosilyticaceae; genus JAAYSX01. The sequence continues at coordinate 58,606 of JAAYSX010000028.1, forward strand.
AGAAGGAGAAAGACCTAGATGAATGTATAGATGACCTAAAGCAAAACACAAGGCATTATGCCAAAAGACAGCTAACCTGGCTAAGGCATCAAGCCAACCCAGTATGGGTAGAGGTAGATAAATATAATTTTAATAAGGAAGAAATTCTTAACTTTCTTAATGACCAGGTTGAAGAATTCAACATATTGATGTAAGATATACAATGACTTATAAGTAGATTTTTTGTATCAATTATAGCGGTGTTTTTTATAATTAAAATATTTAGGGAATTTAAAGAAGATAACAAAAAACTAGAGGTTTAATTACTCTGTTTTATATAGATAAAATATAGTATAATAAAGTTATTAAATTGAGAGAGGGGATACTAATGAGTAAAACAACAAACTTACAAGAAAAATTATTAAATCAATTGCGTAAGGACAAGACAGTA
>JAAYSX010000029.1 GCA_012518255.1 Candidatus Epulonipiscium sp.
CCCGTTGCTGATTGTCCTAGAAGGTCCTTATTTTCTATAATTAATGGTATTGCCTTTTCTTGAATTTTAGTGGGCTTATCTATGCCCTGGGCCTTAAGCCCTTTTATAAGTTCCTTATTTAATTCTAATTCATTAAATGTTTTCATTTTAACTCCTTAGTATTGTCTTTGTCTAACTACTTCGTAGATAAGTAGAGCTGCTGCTACCGATGCATTAAGGGAATTAATCTGTCCCCTCATAGGCATGGAGGCTACAAAATCACATTTTTCTTTAACAAGCCTGGAAACTCCTTCGTCTTCCCCGCCTACAACTAAGGCTACAGGCCCTTTTAGGTCCACCTCATACATAGGCTGGCCATCCATATCTGCACATGTAATCCATAAGCCTTCTTCCTTAAGCCTATCTATGGTTCTTGCTATATTGGTCACCCTTGCTACTGGTGTATATTCTATAGCTCCTGCTGATACATTTCCAACTGCTGATGTAAGGCCTACCGATCTTCTCTTTGGAATGATTACTCCATCAACCCCTGCTGCATTAGCCGTTCTTATAATAGCTCCTAGGTTGTGGGGGTCCTTAAGGTTTTCAACTATAAGAATAAAAGGATCCTCCCCCTTAGTCTTAGATATTGCTAGTATATCATCTAGGCTAGCATAGTCCTGGGCTGCTGCATAGGCAATAATCCCTTGGTGGTTAGCACCTTCTGCTAAAAAATCAAGCCTTGCCTTATCTACTTCCTGAATAACTATCTTCTTTGATCTAGCCTGGGCTATAATCTTTTTAATGGAGCCTTCTTTACTGCCTGTTTGAACTAGAATTTTATCTATGGTTCTATCAGAATTTAATGCTTCTAATGCAGAATTTCTTCCCATTATCATAAGTTCATTGTTAACTGCCATAATTTCTCCTTAATTAGCTTTTGGTTTTCTTATATGGTTAATATCTTCCTTACTAATGCCGCCACTTATTACAAGTACTGCTACATATACTATAGCTCCCACAAGTACGGATCCTAGGGTCATAATTGCATTATTTAATTTAGATGTCATATCCAGCATATTTACAAAGAGCTTAGATGTTCCATACGCTGATGCTCCCATAACTATAGATGCTATAAGGGGTTTAATAACTACAAAACTAAGGTTTAATCTAAATCCTGTTTCTTTTCTTACAACATAATAGTTAATGGCCGTAAATGTTGCATAGCCTAAGATTGAACCTAAGGCCGCTCCTACTGCCCCAAGTGGAGTAACTATAAGTAGGTAATTAGCTATAACCTTAACTATAGATGCTACTATAATTGCCTTAATAGGCGCCCATACCTTGCCCATACCTTGAAGTATTCCAGTAAGTGCCTGGCCCAGCATAATAAATATAATACTAAAGGCAGCTACTGTAAGAATATCTCCCCCTTCTGGGTAGGATGGATAAATAAAAGCCATTATTGGATTGGCCAAAACTGCAAGCCCTACACTAGCTGGCAGGGATATTAAAAGTGCAAATCTTGTTCCAAGCTCAATCTTATCATGTAACTCCTTCTTATCATTCCTTGCCATGGCCTCAGATATACTCGGAACAAGCCCAATTATAAGGGCCATTCCAAAGGCTAAGGGGAAGTTAATAAAAGTTGCCACCTTTGTTAACTGACCATAAAGCCCCGTTGCTACTACTGGCGAAACCCCTGCAGCCCTTAATCTCATAACTACAAGCCCTGAGTCTATCATGGTCATAATCGAGTTAACTGCCCCTCCTATAGATATAGGAATAGCTATCCATAGAACCGTCTTAGCTGTTTCCTTAAATGATAACTCCTGACTAAGGTCCTTGGTCTTTTCAACATCTATCATAATATCCTTACGTCTTTTAAGGTACATATAGGTTAGTGCTAGAGAAGCGGTTAGTCCACCTACAACTGATCCAAAGGTGGCCCCTCCAGCTGCCTTGGCAACATCTGGCATAAATACCATGGCTAGGGCAAGTCCTGCCACAAATCTACCTGCATTTTCTACAACCTGGGATATAGCTGTTGGAAGCATATCCTGCATTCCTTGGAAGTATCCCCTATAAACACCCATTATACAAACAAATAGGGGGCTAAGTCCTAGTCCCCATAATGAGTATATTGCTTCTTCTTCCCAGTTCAAAGCTCTTACTAAAAAAGGTGCACCTAGTATAACTACAGCCGACATTACACCCCCCACAATAAGCATTAGCTTAAAAGTATGGGTAAATATCTGGTGGGCCTCTGCATCCCTACCTTGGACCTTTTTTTCTGCTACTAATTTGGCTATAGTTGATGGAATTCCTACTATAGCAATAGCACTAAAAAGTGTATATATAGGATAGGCAAGCCCATAATATCCTAGTCCTGTATCTCCTATTAGGGCGGTTAGTGGTACCCTAAAAAATGCACTTAATATTTTAGCTACAAGGCCTGCTATAGATAAAATGAAAGCGCCCTTTACAAATTTCTGTGTTTGATTTGACATTTCTACTTCCTCCTAATGCGTTTTATATATCTTACGCATTTCCTCCATTTTACCGCAGCTCATACTTCCTTCTGGGCATTTACCCCTAACACAAGTAGGTCCGCATTCCTTAAATACTGTAGGCGCTACTTCTTGAACACACTTTAACATTTGATTAGCCAAATCCCTTATCTCCCACTGGGCCCTAGTACAGCACCTAAGTGTAAAAAAGTTAAATAAGGCCCTTGCATTCATGGTTACTACTATTTTAGTTTCACAGGCATTAGGAAGAATAAATCTTGCATCTTCAATTGCCTTCTTTGTACCATGCTCTTTTTCTAGTATTTCAACAAGTTCATCGTATTTTCTTTGATCTTCTTCCATAGCCTTTATAAATATTTCTTTAGCCTTTTCATTGGCCTCAATATTTGGAGGAAGTACATATTCAAATTGGCCTTCCTTAACATATCTTTGGCTTTTTTGTGAGTAGCTAGCACCTATTCTATGCCTTACAAGTTGGTGGGTTAAGGATCTGGAAACCCCTTCAACACCAAAGGTAAAGCTAACGTGTTCAAATGGTGATTCATGCCCCATTGATGCTAGCATAGATACGAATTTATCTATATTAGCCTCATCTAGATTGTTTAAGAGGCTTTCTATATCACTAGATGAATAGCATAGTTTGGCTGCTGCAGCTATATATTTTTCTGGTTCTGGGGTATGGGTAAGTAGCTTTACTTTACATTGTGTTTTCACTGTTATTCTCCCCTATCTGCTCTAGTCCATATTCCATAATTTCTAATATACGTTTAGTATCTCCCTCTATATATAGGTAGCCTATTAGGGCCTCAAAACCTGTTGAGTGCCTATAGGTTATTATATCTGTACTTTTTGATGAGGAGCCACCCTTGGCATTTCTTCCTCTTCTAAAAACATCTTCTTCTTCTTCTGTGAGAATATCTTTGATATGATTATAAAACTCCGCCTGTCCTTTTGCTTGTACAAATTCCTTTGTTGACTGGTGGTAACGATTAACAGGTGCGTTACCTATACCAATTACAAATGTTCTAATTATAACTTCATATACTGCATCCCCTATATAGGCTAGGGCAAGAGGCGAATACTCCCTTGCATTAAGCTCCTTGCCTATACTTGTCTGGGTTAATAACTCCTTAGTCTTATCTATCATATCTATCTCCTTACTATAAACGTTTCCAACGAACACCTTGTCTTGTATCTTCAATAGCTATTCCAGCTTCCATAAGCTGGTCCCTGACTGCATCCGCTGTGACAAAATCTTTTTCTTTTTTAGCTGCATTACGTTTCTCAATTAAGGCCTCTACTTGTTCATCACTTATACCTTCTTGGCCTTCCTTCTCTGGTGCATCATAAAATATCCCAAGTATATCACATAGCTTTATAAACTCTTGGTATACCTTATTTGTAAATTCTATGGATGAGCTATCTGTAAGATTAGTATTAATCCAGCTTACCATCTCAAAAATACTACTTATTGCATCTGCAGTATTGAAGTCATCTTCCATTGACTTATTGAAGTTATCTTCAAATTGTGGTAGTTCTTTTAATAGGTCTCTTTCCTTATCACTTAAGGGAGTTTCCTTATTATTTTTAATAAAAAACTCTAGATTAGCCTTACAGTTTTTAAGTCTTTCTAAACTGCTTTTAGCAGATTCCATAAGTTCACGGCTAAAGCTTACTGGACTTCTATAGTGAGCATTTAGCATAAAGAATCTTACAACATCATAGCCAAATTCCTCTGCTACTTCACGAAGGGTAAAGAAGTTACCTAATGACTTAGACATCTTTCTGTTGTCCATATTTAAGAAACTATTATGCATCCAGTACTTTGAAAATGGCTTACCTGTAGCTGCTTCACTTTGGGCCACTTCATTTTCGTGGTGGGGGAAAACTAGGTCTTCTCCTCCTGCATGGATATCAATTGTATCTCCTAGGTATTTGCGGCTCATAGCTGAGCATTCAATGTGCCATCCTGGACGTCCCTGCCCCCAAGGACTATCCCATGCTGGTTCTCCTTCTTTCTTAGGTTTCCAGAGAATAAAGTCCATTGGATTCTTCTTTTCATCATCAACCTTAATACGGGAACCCATCTCTAACTCTTCGATAATTTTCTTGGATAAGGAGCCGTAATTTTCCCATTCCATTGTATCAAAATACACTGATCCATTAACTTCGTATGCATAACCTTTATCTACCAAGATTTCTACCATTTCTATAATAGAATCCATTTCTTCTGTAACCCTTGGATGTACTGTTGCCCTCTTTACATTAAGGCCATCGGCATCTTTCAAGGTCTCGGCAATATAGTGCTCTACAACTTCATCTGTTGTCTTACCTACTTCATTAGCATACTGTATAATCTTATCATCTACGTCTGTAAAGTTTTGAACGTAGTCAACATCATACCCTCTATATTCTAAGTATCTTCTTACTGCATCAAAGGCTATATAAGGTCTTGCATTTCCTATGTGAATATAATTATAAACCGTTGGCCCACATACATACATCTTTACCTTACCAGCTTCAACAGGTTCAAATTCTTCTTTTTGCCTTGTTAGGGTGTTATAAAGTTTAATACTCATCTTATCCTCCTTCTTGATCTTTCTCCTTATATATTTCAAATGAACTACATCTTTCTTTCATAATACATTTTTCATCCTGACAACTACATAGTGCTTCCTGGCCTTCTACAACCTGGCTAGTGTGGCCTTCTAGCCTATCAACCTTGTCTGTAAGTTCATCTACCATTCTTTTAAGCTTACAAATTTCCATTTGTACTGGGTCTGGTAGTTTTACCTGATCTAAGGTATCACAAGGGTCTATTCGCTTGCCCTTATGTTTAACTATCTTACCTGGGATACCTACTACAGTTGCATCTGCTGGTACTTCCTGAAGCACCACTGCACCTGCTGCAATACGAGCATTATCCCCAACCTTAAAAGGTCCCAAAACCTTGGCCCCTGTACTAATCATAACGTTATTACCTATTGTAGGGTGGCGTTTTCCTTCGTCTTTACCAGTCCCCCCTAGAGTTACACCGTGGAATATGGTTACATTATCACCTATTTCACAGGTTTCCCCTATTACAACTCCCATACCATGGTCTATAAATAAACCCTTACCTATCTTAGCTCCTGGGTGTATCTCTATCCCCGTTAATAATCTAAAAGTTTGGGATATTAGCCTAGCTAAAAAAAAGCATCTCATCTTGTATAGTCTATGTGATACTTTATGGGCTAGGTTGGCATATAAGCTAGGATACAAAAATGCCTCTAGTGTCCTTTTGATGGAAGGATCCCCTCTTTTAATTGCTCTAATCTGGTCTGTAAGGCATCCCATATAATACCTCCTAATACAAACTTCGCCTCTAAAAGAGACGAAGTTATTTTATTTATTGATTGCCGTATCTATACGTTTAATAATTCCTTCTTTTCCTAGGATTTGAATAATATCTGGCATCTCTGGTCCTTGACATTGACCTGTAAGTGCCACACGAACTGTCATAAATAAGTTTTTACCCTTAACTCCTGTATCTTTTTGTACTTTTTTAAAGACAGTTTTAGCAAAATCAAGATCTATCTTATCTGCCTCTTCTACCTTTTCTTTGAAGGATTTAAGTACTAAGGGTACATGCTCCTGGTTAAGATCTATTACTTTACGAGCCTTATCATCTTCAAATTCAACTTCATCATTAAAGAAAATGCCAACATGGTCTGTAATCTGGGATAGATAATCTAAGTTACCCCTAGTAGCTGATACAATTAGCTTAATCCAGTCATAACGGTTTTCTACATCTTGATCATTAATAAGGCCTGCTTCTAGTAAGTATGGAATAGATAATTTTGTAATGTAATCTAGGTCACTTGCCCTAATGTATTGACCATTAATCCAGTTTAATTTCTTAATATCAAATACTGCTGGATTCTTACTTACCCTATCTAGGGTAAACATTTCTTCTAGTTCCTTAAGGCTAAATATTTCCTCTTCACCTTCTGGTGACCAACCTAAAAGTGCCAGGAAGTTAATAATTGCCTCTGGTAAATATCCTTTATTCCTATATTGGTCTACATGGGTTGACCCATGGCGCTTGCTCATTTTACTTCTATCTTCACCAAGTATTAAGGATACATGGGCAAATTTAGGCGTCTCCCAGCCGAAGGCCTCATAAATTAAAACTTGCCTTGGTGTGTTAGATAGGTGTTCTTCACCCCTTATAATAGTTGTAACCTCCATTAGGTGGTCATCAACTGCTACCGCAAAGTTATATACTGGCGTTCCATCTGCCTTAGCAATAATAAAGTCGCCAACACCATTACTTTCAAATATAACTTCTCCCCTAACCTCATCATTTATTACTATATCCTTATCTGTAGGTACCCTAAAGCGAATAGTATGCTCCCTACCTTCAGCTTCATAGGCATCTATTTCTTCCTTAGTTAGATTACTACATTTACCTGAATAACGTGGCATTTCACCCTTTGCACGTTGGCTTTCACGCTCTGCTTCTGTCTCTTCAGCTGTGCAATAGCATTTATATGCTTTACCTTCTTCAAGTAAGTCATTAAGATATTTCTTATATATATCTGGTCTTTCAGTACAGCGGTAAGGGCCAAAATCCCCACCTACTTCAATTCCTTCATTCCAGTCTATACCTAACCATCTTAAATCTTCGATAATAACATCTTCCGATTCCTTGGTGCTTCTTGCTGCATCTGTATCTTCTATACGAAGTAAGAATGTTCCACCTTTGTTCTTTGCCTCTAAATAGTTAAAAAGAGCTGTCCTAGCTCCCCCTATGTGCAAATGTCCTGTTGGACTTGGTGCAAATCTTACTTTTTCCAATTGATTCATTCGTATTTCCTCCTAAATAGCTACTTATCTATTAGATTAACTGCTTATATCATTATAATATATGACTATCTATTGTGCAACTAAAAACATGTTTCTAAGAACTGCCCAGTTTTGGGGCGCATCAAGGCCTAGGACCCAGTAGCTAACGCCTTTTAGGGCATATTTATCTACCAAATTATACTTGGCCCTAAAGCTCCTGGCATCATCAAACCATACTACATGCCTATCGCCTTCGGCAGAGTTATAATAAAAATAGGGCACCTGGGCTAAAACATCAAATTCTATCTTAGAACCGTGCTCTGCGGCAAGTTTTAATGCCCTTGTATAGTCTACTAATCTACCCATATCACCTGTTTCAAAGGGTAGACGCCAATCAAACCCATAAAATGGCACCCCCATTAAAATCTTATCCCTTGGAATAACCGATACTGCATAGTCTAGCACCTTGACTATTTCATTAACCGGTGCCACCGCCATAGGTGGGCAGGCTCCACATCCCCAGTCATAGGTCATTACTATTACAAAATCTAGTATTTCCCCCTGGGCTTTATAATCATGTGCCCCCCACCATGCTCCCGTTGTCATATCGTAGGTCTTTGGTACTAGGGCCGTTGAAACCGGATAGTCATATTGGTGAAAAAAATCCACTGCCCTTTGTAAAAATTCATTGTATAGGTTTCTATCTTCAGGATACAGCATTTCAAAATTAATATTAAGGCCATCATAACCCTTTGCCTGCATAAGCTCTAATACATTATTGAATAAATTATCCTGGACTTCTTCACTAGAGACAATAATGTGGGCCCTCTCTGGATCAAAACCTGGTCCCCCTGCATTACTAATGCTCATTAGCATGGATAAGTTTTCTTCTATACTTGCTGATACAATAGCATTATCATCGAATTCCCTTAGACTCCCATCCTCATTAACTATATAATTTGAAGGAGTTATATAGGTTAAATCCCTAGCTACAGCCTTTACAATCTCCCTATCTTTCTCAGGTGTTTCTGGTACTATATAGCCATTAACAGTAATTGTACCTAATGATTGGGTGTTTCCAGATATGGTAAGCACCATTCCTTCATATATCATGTTAACATTGTTTAATTGGTTTTGCTTGACTAAATCTAAGGGTGATATATTAAATTTCCTACTAATACTCGCTATGGTATCACCAGGCTTTACCACATAATCAATCTTATCTACATTGAAGATAAGAGCCTGCCCTTGTATTAAATAAGGTAGCTCTTGTAGGCCATTTTCCTCAATAGTTTCTTCTATATTTAATTTGTAGTCTTTAGAAAGATCATATAAATAATCGCCTTCCTGAACAGTATAAATTAACATATAGCACCTTCTTTACATAATTAGTCCTTTATATTAATACTATATTCAAAAAAGCCAGGTATATGATATTTCACTTTTTTCTTATAAGAGCTATAGCCTGCGAAGATATCCCCTCACCTGATCCTGTAAAGCCAAGACCCTCTTCTGTTGTTGCCTTTATATTAATCTGGCTAATATTTATTGATAGTGTTTCTGCAATATTTTTACGCATTTCTTCTATATAGGGACTCATCTTAGGTGCCTGGGCTATTATTGTTGAGTCTATATTCCCTATTTTATAGCCCATCCCATCCAGTATTTCCCCAACATGTTCCAAAAGTTTTAGGCTTGAGGCTCCTTTATATAAGGGGTCTGTATCCGGGAAGTGCTTGCCTATGTCCCCTTGACCTAAAGCTCCAAGTATGGCATCCATAATAGCATGCACAAGTACATCTGCATCCGAATGCCCTAGTAAACCTTTTTGGTAAGGTATGGTTACTCCACCTATAATTAAATCTCTCCCGCTTACTAATTTATGAACGTCATGGCTCATTCCTACTCTCATTATTAATCCTCCTTGATATAAGCAAACAGCCCTCCACATATGTGAAGGGCTGTTCATAATATTATTATGGTCGCTATAGGGATCGAACCTATGACCCCCTGCTTGTAAGGCAGGTGCTCTCCCAGCTGAGCTAAGCGACCTTATCTAAATTAAACATAAAAAAACGACCCAGAAGGGACTCGAACCCTCGACCTCCGCCGTGACAGGGCGGCATGCTAACCAACTGTACCACTGGGCCATTAAATAAAAAACAGGGGTAGCAGGACTTGAACCCACGGCATTTGGTTTTGGAGACCAACGTTCTACCAACTGAACTATACCCCTTTATAAGTGCACTCCTCGAGTAGGGTTTGAACCTACGACCCTTCGGTTAACAGCCGAATGCTCTACCACTGAGCTATCGAGGATTATTAACTTAACGACATATTAAATAATAGCAAATATTACATGGCTTGTCAACATAATTTTTTTATATTTATTAATTTCATACTTATCCACAACTTATCCACAATTTGGGTATAACTTGTAATAAATTACCATTTATGCTAATTAACCTGTTATACCAATATTACTTAAATTTTTACTTATTGATATAACAGGTCTAATTTATTTACCTAACATAGCAGCGCCTATAATCCCTGCATCGTTTCCAAGTTTTGCTACTTCTATTTTTGTATTAAATTCTTTGGTAAATGTTTCTTTTTTTTACTTTATTGCTTAAAGGTATTGTAAGATTATCTCCTTGCTTAGCAATTCCCCCACCAATTATTATAGTATCTGGTTGGAATATATTAACTATATTTGTGAGTCCTGCTGATAGGTAATCTAGATACTGACCTATTACCTCTATGGCAATCCTATCCCCTTTTTTAGCTGCATCAAAAGGAATTTTTGCATTCATTTTATCGTAGTCCCCTTTTATGTAATAATTTAGCTGGGATGTAGGATTAGCTATTGCCGCCCTTATGGCATCATTTATTAAGGCTGTAGCAGAGCCGTACTGCTCAAAGCATCCTTTTCTACCACATCCGCATTTCCTCCCCTTATAGTCTATTACAATATGGCCTATCTCTCCTGCACCTGGGTAGCTCCCTGTATATAGTTCCCCATTTACTATAAGTCCTCCCCCAATTCCTGTACCTAGGGTAACTATAACTGCATTCCTAGCTCCCTTACCTGCACCAGCTGTAACCTCTCCAAGTGCGGCGCAGTCTGCATCATTTGCTAGGTAGGTGGGGATTCCTAGCTTGCTACTTATGGTTTCTGTTATTGGGAAATTATCCATAGCAATATTACTGGCAAAAACAATAACCCCATTCTTACTATCTATTTCCCCTGGAGTACCAATTCCTATTGAATGTATATCTTCTTTATTTAGCTTATTATCAACCATAAGGCTTTGGCAAAGGCTAATCATATCATCACATATTAGCTTTATTCCTCTTTCCTTTAGTGTGGGAATACTCCTTTGCTCTATGATTTTACCTTCCTTATCTACAAGTCCTATTGCTATATTTGTTCCCCCAAGGTCAACACCAATATAATACATATTTCTACCTCCTGATTTAATTAGTTCATTATACTTTCTAGTACTTCTGAGATATTACTAACCCCTTGTGTTTTAATACCTTTAACTGGCTTTAATCCCTTAAGATTTGCCTCTGGCAATATACATCTTTTAAAGCCTAGTTTAGCAGCTTCTAAAACTCTTTTTTCCGCCATATTAACTGCCCTAACTTCTCCTGTTAAGCCCACCTCTCCAAACACTATGGTATATGGGTCAATAGGCCTGTCCCTAAAACTTGATGCAATAGCTGCTATTACTGCTAGATCTAGGGCTGGTTCATTCATTTTAATTCCTCCAGCTAGATTTACATAGCTATCATAATCTCCTAGTAGCATACCCGCCCTTTTTTCCAAAACAGCCATTAGGATAACCACCCTATTGTAGTCTATCCCTGTAGCTGTTCTCCGGGGAGTAGGGAAGTTAGTAAAGCTTACTAGGGCCTGGACTTCTATAAGCATGGGCCTGGTTCCTTCCATACTACAGGCAACTACTGAACCTGATACATCCATAGGCCTTCCAGCTAGCATAAGCTGGGATGGGTTTGCAACTTCTTCAAGGCCCTTTTCCTTCATTTCAAAGACTCCTATTTCATTAGTTGAACCAAATCTATTCTTAACTGCCCTTAGTATTCTAAAGGAAGCATGCCTTTCACCTTCAAAGTAAAGGACTGTATCCACCATATGCTCTAGTACCCTAGGACCAGCTAGTGATCCTTCCTTAGTCACATGACCAACAAGGACTATACATATGCCAAGCCCCTTACCAAGATTCATAAAGGCGTGAGTAGCCTCCCTAACCTGACTAACACTACCTGGGGCAGAAGTAATATCTGCTGAATATACTGTCTGTATAGAGTCTATTATAACAAGGTCTGGCTTGGTTTTGTTTATTAAATCCTGAATAATTTGCATATCAGTTTCACAAAATAGGTGAAGATTATCTGTGTTTACTCCTAACCTATCTGCCCTCATTTTTATTTGGCCTATGGACTCTTCTCCTGATATATATAAGACAGATTTATCCTGCTCCCCAATGGTTTGGCAGATTTGTAAAAGTAGTGTTGATTTACCTATACCCGGGTCCCCTCCTACTAAAACCAAGGACCCATTAACTAGGCCACCACCTAATACCCTATCTAACTCCTTGATCTTAGTTAGGGTTCTATCTTCTTTTTCACTTCCTATATCTTTTAGCTTTACTGGCTCTTGTAAGCCTCCTACCTTAGCTTGCTTCCCCAAGCCTTTAGGTTTAGGGGTTATGGCCTCTTCTACAAATGAACTCCAGGAATTACAACTTGGGCATTTCCCTAGCCATTTTGCAGACTCATAACCACATTCTTGACAAACATGTTTGTACTTTATTTTCATATTAAAAAAGGCACAGTAAAAGGGCTTGCCCTTTTACCTGCCTATACCTCCTTTTACACTCTTCTAATTTCTACCTTCTTTGGAGTGTTCCTACAATCTACGGAAAATATAATTTTGCCCGCTAGATTAGTTTTTATTTTACCTACTTTTAGTTCATCTACAAAAAGATTGTAGTTAGTATCTGGTGAAAGTTCCATTGTGATTTGTGATTCTGCCTTACCAGCTACTTTAAATGTAATTAGGTTGTCTGTAACTGCAAAATTGTGTACAGCTGTTCCTGGAATTGATTCGTATACTAAAGCTTCATCTTTATTGAACTTTGTAATCTCGTTAAAGGTCCTTATATCATACAGGTTGCCATTAACTTCAAATCCTATTAATTTTGTCTTTTCAGCTAGCTCGTAGTTACCAAAACTAATTGTTCCATTGTCTTCTACCCTAATTAATTCTTTTACTATCGCCATTTCCAAGCCCTCCAAATTTATTTTGTTTAATTATTTGTTTGTATTAAAAACTAATTCATTATCTTTAAGGCCTACAGATATACTATCCCCTTCTTTGATTTCGCCATCTAGGATTTTCTCTGACATATAATCTTCTATTTCTGATTGGATAGTTCTTCTTAGGGGTCTTGCACCATACGCCTTGTCATAACCTTTTTCTGCCAGCCATTTTATTGCCTCATCTGTCATTTCAACATTTATACCTGTATGCTTACTAATACGTTTTATAAGTGTATCTACCATTATAGTTGCAATTTCTTCTATATGCTCCTGGGTTAGGGCATGGAATACTATAATTTCATCAATACGGTTAATAAATTCAGGCCTAAATACTTTCTTGACTTCATCCATAACATTCTTTTCCATATCCTTATGGGACTGTTCTATATCTTCAGCTGATATAAAACCTAGTCTCTTAGGCTCTATAATATTACGAGCACCAATATTAGATGTCATGATTATAACTGTATTTTTGAAATCTACACGGCGTCCCCTTGAATCAGTAATATGACCGTCATCTAATATCTGCAAAAGCACATTAAAGACGTCTATATGGGCTTTTTCAATTTCATCAAATAGTATGACCGAGTAAGGTTTACGTCTTACTTTTTCTGTAAGTTGGCCACCTTCATCATATCCTACATAGCCTGGTGGTGAACCTATTAGCTTGGAAACTGATTGCTTTTCCATGTACTCTGACATATCAATTCTAATCATTGCACTTTCATCACCAAATAAAGCCTGGGCAACAGTCTTAGTAAGTTCTGTCTTACCTACACCTGTTGGGCCTAGGAACATAAATGAGCCTATTGGCCTATTAGGATCCTTAAGTCCTACACGCCCCCTTCTAATGGCTTTGGATATCGCTGTAACTGCTTCTTTTTGGCCTATTACGCGCTTATGCAACTCCTTTTCCATGTTACGAAGTCTTTCTGTTTCCTCTTCCGCCAGTCTCTTAACTGGTATTCCTGTCCAGGTACTTACAATTTCTTCGATTTCTCTTTCTGACACTACTTGATTGTTTTTGGAGTTTTCAGCTTCCCATTCTATTTTGGCATTGGTCAGTTCTTCTTTTATTTTATCTTCTTCCTGCTTAATTACACCAGCTTCTTCGTATCTTTCATCCTTGATTGCTTTTTCTTTTCTTAGGGCCAATTTTTCTAGGTTTTCCTCTAGCTCTTTTAGGTCTGTTGGCCTTGTATATGATCTTAATCTAACCCTTGATGATGCTTCGTCGATTAAGTCAATTGCTTTATCAGGTAGGTATCTATCTGCTATATATCTACTTGATAAGGTTGCAGCTGCCTTAATAGCTTCATCAGTTATTTGAACCTTATGGTGGGCTTCATATTTATCTTTAATACCTTGAAGTATTTGTACAGTCTCTTCTTCTGTTGGTTGGTCTACTGTTATAGGTTGGAATCTTCTTTCAAGGGCTGCATCCTTTTCAATATGTTTACGATATTCTTCTAGTGTGGTTGCCCCAACTAGCTGGATCTCCCCTCTTGATAAGGAAGGTTTTAAGATATTAGAGGCATCCATAGCTCCTTCGGCAGCTCCCGCCCCTATAATTGTATGCAGTTCATCAATAAATAATATTACATCTTCTGCTTCCCTAACCTCATCTATAACCCTATTTATTCTTTCTTCAAATTCTCCCCTATACTTTGTACCTGATACCATGGTAGATAAATCTAGGCAGACAACCCTCTTGTCTTTAAGAAGTTCTGGTATGGTACCATTTACAATCTCCTGTGCTAGGCCTTCTATTATTGCTGTTTTACCTACTCCTGGCTCACCTACTAGGCAGGGATTATTCTTAGTTCTACGGCTTAGGATCTGTACAACCCTTTCAATCTCCTTGCTCCTGCCTATAACAGGGTCAAATTTATGCTCCCTCGCCATTTGGGTAAAGTCCC
Organism: Candidatus Epulonipiscium sp.; assembly: GCA_012518255.1. Classification (GTDB taxonomy): domain Bacteria; phylum Bacillota; class Clostridia; order Lachnospirales; family Cellulosilyticaceae; genus JAAYSX01. The sequence goes on from JAAYSX010000029.1 coordinate 14,606, forward strand.
TACTATATTGATCCAAGGTAGGGGTGTTGGTTTCCCTATCTTCTCTTTTGTCTTCCGCCATAGGCTTTCCTGCTTGCCTTGGATTTCCTGATAACATTTTTAGTATATCATTATATATGGTTTCTGGATCTGCACCTAGGCTCTCTACTATCTGTACTGCCAGGCAGCCTCTTTCCCTTAATATTGCAAGTAATATATGCTCTGTTCCAATTTGATCTGCACCTATTGCTATAGCATTTTGTAGGCTTGCTTCCATTATTCTTTTGGACCTTGGAGTATAATCTTCTACCTTTGTTACTGGAATAGGACCAACTCCTATAAGGGCCTTTATTTTATCTATAATATCATGGTCGTTCAAACCATAGTTCTTAAGGGCTTGTTGTGCTACTGATCCCTCTGACATCATTAGCCCTAGTAGCAAATGTTCTGTTCCAACATATGAATGATTAAAAGCTATAGCTGCTTCTTCCGCATTTTTCATAGCTATGCGCGCTTGCCTTGTAAGCTTATCTTTCATTAAATGTCCTCCTTTAAATATTTTCTAATAAGATTAGCTCTTATTACATCTTCCGGCAATCCCTTATCTTCTCTTAGTGCTTTTTCACCTATGGATGCATCCTGAATCATTATCATTATTTCGTAAATACTTCTTTTAGGTTGTGGCATATCATATATTCCCATTTCAAAACCTAATTTTACATCTGATAATAGGTTAACAGCCTCAGATAAGGTTAATTGCCTAGCATATGCAAGTATTCCATAGGATCTATAAACTTGATCCCTTAACTTGCCTTCTAAGTTTAGTGATATATTATTTCTGATTCCCTGCTCTTTGTCAACTATATGCATGGCTATATTTTGCATGCTTTCTATAATTTCTTCTTCTGTTCTTCCTAGTGTTTTTTGATTGGATATTTGGTATATGCTAGCTAAGGATTTACTGCCCTCACCATAAATACCTCTTATACTCATACCAAGCTTTCCCACCTCCACTAGTAGTTCTTGCAGGTACTGGGTTTTCTCTAAAAGGGGTAAGTGGAGCATATATGATGCCCTAAGGCCTGTCCCTAAGTTTGTAGGACATGATGTCATATAGCCGTATTTTTCACTATATGCATAATCTATATGATCTTCTATGGCATCGTCTAACATATCTACTGTTTTCCATGTACTAGATATGTCATGACCTGCACCTATCCCCTGAAGGCGCAGATGATCTTCTTCATTTACCATAATACTTATAGTTTCCGAATTATTAAGCACTACCATACCTGGTAAGGATTGGTTTAACATATGTGGGCTCATAATATGTCTCTCTATCATTTTCCTTTTTTGGATATGCCTAACATCCCCCAGCTCAATATATTTCAGTTTATATTCATCAAGTTTATCTACAGTATCTTTCATTTTAGAATTAAGGGCTAAGGCCTCTTTCTCATCCATTTTTACAGGGAATTTGAATTCCTCTACATTCCTTGCTAAACGAATACGATTAGATATTATTATATTATCTACTTCTTTAGATTGATACCACTTATTCATTGCTATTACCCTCTTTATCAAGCTCTTTAATTTTATCCCTTAGCTTTGCCGCATCTTCGTATCTTTCTTCCTTTACAGCTAGTTTTAACTTTAGCTGAAGATTCTTCTTATAGTTTTCTGTTTCTTTTTTTGCTTCTAATATTGGTTGTAAATTCTTTGGCACCTTACCTTCGTGTTGGTTACCTGGTTGAATTTTCTTAAGTGCATTTTCAAGTACCACTTCAAATGTTTGATAGCAGTTACTACAACCAAAACGCCCATTCTTCCTAAATTCACTTAACTTCATATTACAATTACTACATATAGTTTCTGTAACTTGTGGTTTCTTATTTCTAGGAGGTTCCGTGTTTTTGTCTAGTGCCATTTCTAATACCCCCATTAAGAAATTCTCAAATGTTGGCTTAATTCCCCCTGAAATATTTGTCTGTTTTTTGGCACATTCATTACAAAGATAGGTATTTTTGCTTCTACCATCCTTATATTCACTGACATATAGTGTTGCATTGTTCTGATTGCATCTTTCACACAACATGAATGTCACTCCTTTTCATACTACTGTCTATGGCCACATGCTATACAATATTCTGCATCTGGATGATTCCCAATATTGCAATTGGGGCAGAATTTCATTTGCAGGTATCCGTCCTTATCTACTTCTGGACCCTTGCCCTGCTGAGCATTATTATTCCAAGTTTTTTTGACATTGCGCTTTGTACTCTCATATTCGTGTTTTTGCTTTTTGCGCATTTCCTTGGATTGTTTCTCTAATTCCCTTACTTCCTTATCTTGCTTAGAAATCTTCTCATATAGTATTTCTATCTCAGGATTTTCCTCTTCAGATAACCTGTTTTCATATGTCATTTCACCAAGTTTTGTATATAATTTATTTAGGCTGGACTTAGCCTGAACTAATTCTAATTCTACCTTTCCTTGGTTTGCAGTTGTTTTGGTTTGCTCAATAACCCCTTTAGATATGTCTTTTGCACTTTGTGTTAATCTATCAAAAACATCCTTCATAATTACACCTTCCTTAAATTATAATTCATAAATGTTTACATAAATAAAAGTGATAGTATAGGAATTGAGATAATACTAAATAATGTAGAAATAAATACACACTGTGATGCCACTTCAGGATCACCAGCGTATTCTTGTGCTATTAGCGCTGCATTGGCCGCTACAGGCATACCTGCAATAATAACAGCAACTCCCACCAGCTCTATATTATCCATACCTAGTATAGGCTTAAAAACAAAAAATGTTATTAATGGTAGAACAAATAATCTTATAAATGCTATTATATATATTCGCCAATTATTGAACATCTTATTAATAGGTAATGTTGATAACATAGCACCTATTAATATCATAGACAAGGGGGTGGTTGTATTACCTACCAAGCTAAATACTCCCTTGATAACCTCTGGGACTGGTACTGCTAGGGCAAATAAGGTATATCCAATAATTGAAGCCATAACCCCTGTATTTATAAGATCTTTAATGGAAAAATCTACTTTCTCTTCTGATGTATTTACCAGGGATATACCTAAGGTGTATACAAGTAAAACAAAGGCAGCATTATAGATTACTGCATAAAATACAGGTTCTGGCCCAAATATTGTTGCTATTACAGGAAAGCCCATAAATCCCACATTAGAAAAAATTAATGAAAACTCGAATATTCCCTTATGCTCCTTAGGTGACTTGATAATCTTGCTAACTATTTTGGCAATTACATAGGACCCAGCATAGGTAGAAAAAGCAATAATTAGCATAATTAAGCTTCCCTTGAATTTCTCTGCTGTCCTTGGTATCATCATTGCAGATATTATTAAAGATGGGAGGGCAAGATCTAAAATAAATTTAGAAAGATTAGAAATCATGTCCTCACTTATAATTTTTACCTTCCCAAAAACATAACCAAAAATTATTAACAAAAACAATATAGCAATTTGATTATATACAGCAGTAAAGTTCATAACTAGCTCCTTTATAATGTTAGGTTTTCTATATATGTATTAAGTATACTACATATAGTGCACAAAAAAAAGACTAGAATATTCTAGTCTTTTATATTTCCCTAATGTACTATGTATTACAGTGCAAAACTAACCTTTATGCCCTTATCTACTTCTTTCATCAATTCCTTATCCAAATTACAAATCTTTTCTTTCAGTCGCTTCTTATCTATAGTTCTTATTTGTTCAAGCAGTATTACTGAATTCTTAACTAAATCATATTCAGTTGCTACTATCTCAACATGCGTGGGTAGTTTAGCTTTGTTTATTTGGGATGTAATAGCTGCACATATAACAGTTGGACTATACTTGTTTCCTATATCATTTTGAATTACCAGAACAGGTCGGACACCGCCCTGTTCTGATCCTACAACTGGACTTAAATCTGCATAAAAAATATCTCCACGTTTTACCATAATTTAATCACACTCCGTTAGCCGAATATAAATATCATCAGCCTCACTTTCTACCTCAAAACATAGTTTCGAGATTTTCAAATTAATCTCCGCCATTTCCTGGTAGCCTTTAATCATTACATCAATCGCCCTTTTTTCTTTTTTAAAGCACTTTTTATTGCAATCCAACTCAGGGGAATTAATATCTATACCTTGATTACGTTGTGTCACCGCAAACCACTCCCTACCCAATATTCGTGATTTACTCCTACGTTAGCTATATATATTATTGACAAACGTTATGGAGTTTATACATATATTCTTGGAATTCTTTTCCCTACCATACAAACTATTTCATAATTAATTGTATTTAGGATTTTAGCTATTTCTTCTACACTAATTTCCTTATCTTTTTGTTTACCAAATACAACTACTTCGTCCCCTACAGCTACATAATTTATATGGCTTACATCTACCATAAACTGATCCATACAAATATTACCAATAATCGGTGCATACTCTCCCCTAATTAGCACGCCTCCCTTATTCGACAGCCCACGTGAATATCCGTCAGCGTATCCTATTGGTATTGTAGCAACTTTTGTTTTTTTGTTGGTTGTATATTTTCTATTATACCCTATTTCTTGATTTTTTGGTAGCTCTTTTACATGGACAACTTGAGTTTTCAAAGACATAGCAGGCACAAGTCCCATACTATATAGGCCTGTAGCCTCTGATGGGTAATGTCCATATAAGGAAATTCCTAATCTTACCATATCAAAGTGGGTATTTTCATTCATAATAATAGCTGCACTATTGGCCGCATGTATAAGTGGAATATCTATTCCCACTTGGTTAAGCTCTTTTAAAAAACCATGAAATATACTATTTTGTTTTTTTGTATATGTTTGGTCTTCTTCATCAGCACTTGAAAAATGAGTATAAATACCTTCTATTTCTATATTTGGAAGCTTATTTATCTTAAGTATTTCTTCTATACTTGTTGGATGGGGTAAAAAACCTATCCTCCCCATTCCCGTATCTACTTTAATATGTATTTTCACTCTTTTTTTCAATTTGCTTGCTTCATAGGAAATATACTTTGCCATTTCATATGAAAATATTGTTTGTGTTAGGTCATTATCTATTAAAAGTCTTATATCAGTTGCTGGTGTATAGCCTAGAACTAAAATAGGTCTTGTTATACCAGCTTCCCTTAACTGCGCACCCTCTTCTGCTATGGCTACTGCCAGGTAATCCACCTCTTCATCTTGAAGTAATTTAGCTATTTCTATTGCACCATGTCCATATGCATCTGCCTTAACAATAGCCATAATTTTTGTGTAACTAGCTATGTGTTTTTTAATTTGTCTATAATTATGTGTGATTGCATCCTTTTCTATTTCAGCAACTACACGTGGCATATGTGAAAACATCTCTTCCTCACTTTTCTATTGTAAATATACTTTGATCTATCTGAGGATTGTAAGTAAATTCATTATACTTTATAATAACTGTCTCCTGATCCTCTTCATTGTAAATAATCATGGTTACTGGTTTCTTACTTTCATGATCTAGCCATAATTTCTGGCTAGCCATATGTTTGCTTCCCCCAGGAATTATTGCTTCAAGCACTGTTGTCGTGGCGCCTTCTATATTTTGCACCTCTATACTAACGTCTTGTGATTGTAGGTAATTTTTAATAAAGCTACCTAAGAATATCTGATTTCTAAATTCATTATCTGGAAGCTCTACAAGCTTAGGATCATCCACATTGGGATTATACTGGATAACCTTTTCCCCATTATAGATAGTTGTTAGGCCTGATATATGATCTGGTTTTATAACCTCGAACCTATAGTTGCCATCTATTTGGTAAAGCTGCCTAGCTTGGTAGGTGTTCTTATTCCCAGTGTCTATATGGCTAATCTCCAGGCTAGCAGCATAACTATCCATGTTCATTAGTTTCTCTTCTACTCCTAGTCCCTGTGATTGCCTTTCACCTGTAAGCCTACATCCTGATAAAGATAAACATACCATTATTACTGCTAAGATTCTTACTCTTCTATGCATGTTCCCTCCTTTATTAGTTAATAGGAAGTCCTCTTGTTTCTAATATACTCCCTAACAAGCTAATATATGAGAACATTTTTTACAAGCCTTTTTCTGCTATGGCTACTGCACTTGCATATTCCTTGCAGTGTGATATGCTTACCCAAATCTTACCTATGTTTTTTTCTTTGGATATCTCCCTTGCTTTACCGTGTAGGCAGACTAGGGGGGCACCTTCTTCGTCCCTAATCACTTCCACATCTACCAGGTCAAAGCCCTTAAACCCAGTTCCTAACGCTTTACTAACTGCTTCCTTGGCTGCAAAATTACCTGCAATAGTTTCGTATGAATTATTACGTCTTCGGAAATAGTCCTGCTCCCTTTTAGTAAAGTTTCTTAAAATAAATCTATCATTCTTACTTACTGCTTTTTCAATCCTATGGATTTCTATAATATCATTCCCAACTCCAGCTATCATTCTTCCTTCTCCCAGTCCTTATCATTTAGATGAACCTTATCTAGCTCCTCTATAAATCTAGGCCCCACTAGTTGGTGAAGGTAGCGGTATATCTGCCTTGACCTTTTATCAAGTGCCTTTTTTTCTTCTGTTTTTTTCATTAGGGTTTCCCTTATAAGCTGTATCTGCCTATCTAATTGATTGCTTTTTTCCCTATCTTTATTAATATGAGTATAGCAAATTTGCACACTTTCATCTACTAGGGCTTTATTGGTAGTTTCTATTTCTACTGTTAGTTGATCTAGTCTTAATTCTATTGTTTCTGTCTTTTCATTGATTTTAAGGACCATTTTTTGTTGCTTTTCTATTTCCTCTATTGCCTCTTCAGAATTTAATTCAAATGCCTGGTGGGTAAGCTCTAATATTTTATCTAGCATATCTTTTTTTAATCTTGTATATTCTATATAATCTGTATTTAGCTTGCCCTGCTCCTTTAGAAGTTCATTTAATTTTTCTTCCAAACTTTCAATTTCGGGCGTTTTTATTTCTTCAAACAGTTGGTGCCATGAATTATCTAAGGTAATAATAGGCACTTTTTTTTCTAATGTAACAGGTTTTTTCTTATCTTCTTGGGGCCTTCTCCTTCTAAAAAACACTATACTCACCTCTTATTAACTTTTTATATTATGTAAAAAAGGTATAAGAATATCTTATACCTTATCCAATTAAATTAGATAACACACCTATAGCTGTTCCTAACAAGGCGCCTATTAGGGTAATTCCTCTAAGCTGATCCCTAACTACTGATAAAATAACTTCTTCTGCCTCTTGTGAAGAATACTCATTGATTTTATCTTCCACTAATCTAGAGATATCCATTAGTTTTACAACCTGCTTGGAATTTTTCTTTACTATTTCTATATACAAGTCAAAAATTTGGCTAGTTATTAGTTTCTGACTTTCTTTGGGTATTGCCATAGTTAAATTTGTTATTGGGATATTGGCAATGAATAATTTTATTTCTCCTAAAACTCCCCTGATTAATCTTATAAACTCCTGGGTGTTAATGTATTTATCCCATTCATCTTCTATTAATTTTTCTATTCTTGCCTGAATGTTTATGTGATTAGCTTCTAGTTTTTCCTTAGTTAGGGATATTAACTTATGGGTGCTTTCATCATTAATCTGATCCTTGATTATATCAATAGCCCTATCCTTATAATCAGGGTTGTTTACTACTAAATCCCTCATAGCTGCTGATAAAAGATCTCCAAATTTATAATTCCTGCTTGGATCTTCAAGAGCCTGGTTAGCATAGTTAATTATACCATCATAAATCTTATCTATATTCAAAAACATAGTAACCATTTGGTTAAAGTTCTCTTCTGTCCAGCGCCTTATAGTGTCCTTAATTCTAGTTGCTTCTTGGCCACTACTAATAGCTGCTATAATGCTTCTACCAATACTTGGTGCATTGTCTTCTATCTTAGCATACATAACTTCCTCTAAATCCCCGAATGTTTTGTATAGATAGTCTTTACTTTCCTTGCTATCTAATAGTTCTCTAGCAAATTCCTGGATACCTTTAGATAAGGATTCATCTTCAATCCCTTTAGCTATATATAGGTTTAGACTTTTTTCTATTTTATTTGTAATGTATGGACTAGCCTTTTCTATAAGCTCTCTAGATCTTAGCATGGTTATTATCTCCATAACTAATTGATCCATAATTTCATCTAGTCTTTCATCCATATTATGACCTAGTAGGTCTTGGAATAGCTGCCCTATGGTCTTATTGCTGCTTTCCATATGTTTTGGGATCCCACTAACTAATTCTGCAAATATTTCCCTAGCCTTATCATTGGTTAGGGTATCAACAAGCATATCCTCAGTTAATAGGTATTCTTCTGTAACCTGTCCCATTTCATGGGCTAGCATATCTTTTTCTTTTGGTATTAATCCTGGGGTAAAGGGAATTTTATATTTCCCAATATATTTTGCTTCATGTGGCCTAAATAACATTTTTATGGCTAAATAGTTAGTACCATAACCAATTAAGCCACCTACAACAGGGTTTATTAATACATCCCATTGCATTCTACCAGCTCCTAGTCCTCTTCATTTTCTGTTAAACTTTGGTCTTTGATTTTGTAAGCTAAGGTCATTAGCCCATGAGATAGGTGTACATTTTCTACTTGTACATGTTTTGGAAGGTATAAATCAACTGGTGAAAAATTCCATAGTCCTTTAATTCCCCACTCAGCTAGATTATTTGCCGTCTCTCTTACATTTTCTTTGGGCATGGTTAGCATAGCAATATCTACTTCTTGCTCCTTAACAAACTTCTCCATTACATCAATATCGTATACTTCTATACCTCTTATTGTCATTCCTATAAGTCTTGGGTTTACATCAAAAATACCAATTAATTTAAAGCCTCTTTTTTCGAATGATTGGTAATTAGCTAATGCTTGTCCAAGATTGCCTGCACCTACTATAATCATTTTGTGGGTTTTATCAAGGCCTAGTATCTTCCCTATTTCCGCATGTAAATACTCTACGTTGTATCCGTATCCTTGTTGTCCAAAACCTCCAAAGTTATTAAGGTCTTGCCTTATTTGCGATGCAGTTACCTTCATTCTTTCACTAAGCTCCCTAGAAGATATTCTGCTAATATCATTATCAATTAGCTCCCCTAAATACCTATAATATCTAGGTAGCCTTCTAATTACAGCCATAGAAATCTTTCTTTCTTCTGACATACTACTTTATTCCCCTTTCTGTCAATCTTTTAACACTATCATATCACAAATTGCCAAACATATCTCAATTAAGTTTGATTTAATTTACCTTTTTGTTTATGATAGTATTTTAAGTACTTTTATGTAAGGGGGTTTCTTATGATTTTAGCTTGCAGTCACATTAATAAAGCTTTCCTTGGTAATGTCGTCTTAGATGATATTACCTTTCATATAGAAGAAAAAGATAAGCTAGCTCTTATCGGTATTAATGGAAGTGGTAAAACTACCCTTCTTCGTATTATAGCTAATAAATTGGAGGCTGATTCTGGGGAAATTATCAAGAACAAGGATTGTTCTATAGGATACCTACCCCAGCATGTATCTATTGAATCTGATAAGACTGTCTACGATGAGCTTCTAACTGTTTTTGATCATCTTATTGAAATGGAAGATGAGCTTACTCTTATGGAGGCTAAGATTTCCAGTGCTAATCCTAAGGAACTAGCCAAACTTGTTAAGGAATACGATAGTTTAAGGGAATCTTTTGAAAGTAATCAAGGCTATATGTACAAGAGCCTGGTAAGAGGGGTGCTATCAGGTCTTGGCCTAGCTGATGATGCTTATGACAAGCCTATATCCATATTGTCAGGTGGGCAAAAAACCAGGGTTGCCCTAGCTAAGCTCCTACTTCAAAATCCATCCCTACTTCTTCTTGATGAGCCCACCAACCACTTGGATATAGAAGCTATTGAATGGCTAGAGGGATTTTTAAAGTCCTACAACGGAGCTATTATTATTATTTCACATGATAGGTATTTTTTAGATAAGATTGTAAATAAGGTTGTTGAGATAGAATATCATAAGGCAAACATCTATGACGGAGATTATTCATCTTTCCTAGTGCAGAAAGTTGCTAGAAAGGAAGCCTACCTAAGGCAATATAATAACCAACAAAGAGAAATCAAAAAACAGGAAGAAGTTATTGAAAAGCTTAGGCAATTTAATAGGGAAAAATCTATTAGAAGGGCAGAAAGCCGAGAAAAACAGCTGGATAAAATGGAGCTTATGGAAAAGCCCATTGAAGAAAGCCAGGGTATGAAACTTGCCTTAAGGCCAGAAATCCAAAGTGGTCAAGATGTATTAAGTGCCAGGGAACTATCAAAATCATTTGGGGAACTTGAACTTTTTAAGGACCTTAACTTTGATATTAAAAAGGGTGATAAGATAGCACTTGTGGGCCCCAATGGCATAGGTAAGACAACTTTATTCCGTATTATTATGGGAAATGAGGAGCCTAGCTTAGGCACTGTAACACTAGGAACTAATGTTGTAGTTGGTTATTATGATCAGGAGCACCAAAATATTAATAACTCCAACACTATCCTCGAAGAATTACAGGAGACCTTCCCAACTACTAAAACCGAAAAACTTAGGAGCGTACTTGCTGCACTTTTATTTACGGGTGATGATGTTTTTAAGCTTATTTCTACCCTTAGCGGAGGTGAAAAAGGCCGGGTTGCCCTTGCTAAGATAATGCTTTCTAAGGCTAACTTCTTGCTTTTAGACGAGCCTACTAACCATTTAGATATACAATCTAAGGAAATTCTTGAAGAGACTCTTAGTGAGTTTGAGGGCACTGTACTCTATGTTTCACATGATAGGTATTTTATCAATAAAACAGCAAGCAAGGTCCTGGAAATGTCCCAAACCAGTATGGATACATATCTAGGTAACTATGATTATTACCTGGAGAAAAAGCTAGAAAACTCCCAGGAAATAATAAGTAAGCCCCTTGAGGCTAGTAACTCTAAAGATGAGTGGCTAAGATCTAAGGAACTTCAGGCCAATACTAGAAGGCTTAAAAACCAGCTAGCTGATATTGAAGACTCAATCCATGAAACTGAAGAGGCTATAGGCAGTATCGAAGAGCAGCTATGCCTTGAATCTGTCTATACTAATCCTCAAAAGGCTGATGAACTTGTTAGGGAAAAGTCCCAACTAGAAAAAAAGCTAGAAGAGCTCTACCATAGCTGGGAAGAAGGCTCTCTAGCTTTAGAGGAAAACTAATATTTAATCCAGTTACCTTCCTCATCCTTATGGGCTACAATGCTTTGTAGTATTTCACGATTAACAATTTGCCAGGTGGAATCACTCCTTAGCATTGTATAGTCCCACTCAATAACTACCCTATATTCTTGATCTTTATCATTATCCTGACTATCCTTTTCTTTATTAGTTAAGTATACCGTCTCTAGGACCGATACCTTTATGCTATTGCCTGAAACAGGGTGAATATCCCTTACTTCCATAAGGCTACTAGCGGCTACTATTTCCTTATTATCAAGGTACCACATCTTAAAGTCAGAAATTATGTTTTCATTTATATTCGTCGTTGTGTATTTATGTAAAAAATCTGTGTTTTTATCTATAATTCCTTGCCTATAATCCTTATTAAATTCACTAAAGAAGTTTTGAAGTTCATCTTTTATTTTTTGGTTACCGCCTACCTTTTCTAAATTTAAACTGGTATTGCCATCATCTATTTGGGTCTTTTGTGAAAAAACTTGTATTTTCTGGTCTTCCATAAAAAGTTGAAGGTCATATTGTCCTGCAAGCATATTATTAAATACTATCTCTTCATTTTTGCTTTGTTTTTTTGTATGGCCAATTGTAACCCAGGTACCTGGCGGGGCTGATACTAATATATCATGGGTAGGATATGGGGATTCTACTAAATTCTCCCCAGGTATGTTAATCTGCTTTACAAAGGGTTGCTGCATATTATTGTAGTATTCTATGGTTACTACATGGTTTCCTGGTAGTAGGTTTTTAATTTCTACTCCCCTAGCTCTAACCCCTTTTACTACCCTTTTATTGTTTACATATATGTCTGATCCTACAGGTGCTAGTACATTAATATTTTCTAGCTTATAGGGAAATTCCACAAAGCATTTCTTTGTTTTCTTATCCCTTACCATGTTTAGCTCTCTTGCTTTAATCTTATCTTTTTTCCTGGTTTCTTCCTTAAGAAAATCTATAACCTCCGCCTTGTCAAACTGCTTAATTGCACCCCCACTATCATAGTAAGAATAAAGCTTATCTACTTGTTTATGGTTATAGGCGTAGGTATATCTATAGGCGCAGGCTCCTTTGCTATAATTAAAAGTAAAGTATCCAGATATCATTATAAGTACAACACCTAGTAAGGGCCAAAATTTCTTCATCTGCATCCTACCTCCTAAGCTTGTCATAAATACTTTTAAAATATTTATATGTACAAGCTAGGTAGGATATTACTATTATTTTTATTTACCTATATAGTTATTACATTCTGGATATTCATCATATGCCCAGGTATGGGTCTTACTTAGGGTTGCACTATCGATTAGAAAATAATTGTATAGGATAAGGTCTACTCCTACCGGATCATCCCAGGTAGTATCAAGCATATAGTACTTATCATCCACAAGTACCACATTCCACATATGAGGAACAGGCTCCCCGTCCTCGTTACTGGCATGTCCTATAACTAGGTCAGATTCTATACCCGCAAGGCTTAGTAGTATCTGGGTAGCTTCGGCGTAACCTTGGCATACACCCTTGTTATTTATAAGGACTCCATATGCTGTAAAGGAGTTTGAATCTGAATCTTCACCCCTTAAGAAGCTCTCTGCTGTTTCTATATCATAACTTGTATTTCCAACAACATAATCATGTATAATCTTAGTTTTTTCGTATTCACTCATATCAGGGCTAATTATTTCATTAATTATTTCCTTAGAATAATCATAGGACCTTCTTAATTTAGGACTGATTTCCTTGCCTTCTAAGTCATTAATTTCCCTGCTTAAGTCTAGCACATTAGATACTGTAGTTACTCCTTCTAGGGCCTGCCTATTTGTTCCGTCCTTATTAACCCTGTATATTTTTTTATTGTCCTCTATATTCTTATAATATATATAGCCTCCTGCTATGTTAATATTAGTAACATTACTGCCTATTATCTTGGTCTTATTATCGCCATTAACAGACATACTATAAAGATTATAGTTAGTTGGATGATTATAATAGATAAGACCCTGGTGAACATTAAAGCTATATGGGGTTTCTGTAAGAATTTGGGTTGATGTAAGATCAGTGAAATCTAGGCAAAATAAACCTTGTGGTTTTTCCTCTTGGCTAGGGTCATAGGTGTAATAAAGACCTTGCTCCGATACATCAAATTTCATAACATGAGATTCTACAATTTGTCCTTCGCTTCCATCAGTTTTTACCCGTCCTAGTTCCCCCTCCTTAGTAATGTAATATATATATCCTTCATATATCATCATATCGTTGGCAACTACTTCTTTTATAACTTCTTTATTCTTGCCATCTAAAGACATAGATGTTATATAAAGCTTATTATACCTATCCATAAAATATAATTTACCATTATATATATTAAGGCTATATGCCTTATCTTTACTTATTGGCCTATTTTCGCTACCATCTTTATTAACCTTATATATATGGTGGGTTTCCTGGCTAATATAATATATCTCATCCCCTATAATCTGAATATTTATAGGGTATGCTTCTTCTAATAGGAGGGTTTTATCCCTTCCATCTGTACTTATTGACCACAAATTGGTCTCATCAGAGTAGTAGATTTTATCCCCTTCTTCTATTGCTAAACCCTTATTGGTAATATTGCTTGTGCTATTATTAGGTAATATATCATTGTTTGATAGGGTTACCATTTCCTCTTCTTCTAAGTTTTCTTGGTAGTCTCCAATAATATTAGTATCAGCTAGTTCTGTATCATTAATAGGTGATGTTGTAAATTTCCAAATAGCTCCTAGTGTTAGTATTATTAACATTAATATTCTCTTCATAGCTACCTCCTATCTTTTCTATTACATAATAACACAAACCCTACCAAAAGGTAGGGTTTCTTTAACTTATTGATTATGGAAATTATAGGTTTTCAATAACACAGTTTGCAAATTCTTCTCCTGTTGCCCCTGTGTCTCTTCCTGTTAGTTTTACTTCCTTGTTAGCAATTTCAAGTGCTTTAATTACTGTATCGGCTTCTTCTTTGTAACCAATATGGCGAAGTAATAATTCTGAAGCTTTAATCATACTAGCAGGGTTTGCATAGATTTGTCTACCGGATTCTACCATTCTTGGTGCACTTCCGTGGATAGCTTCAAACATTGCATAACGGTTACCAATATTTGAGCTTCCTGCAGTACCTACGCCACCTTGTATCTGTGCAGCTTCATCTGTAATAATATCTCCGTAAAGGTTAGGAAGTACAAATACCTCATAATCTTTATTAACTTCTGGATTAATTAGATTAGCTGATATAATATCTACAAACCAGTCATCTGCTTGGATTTCTGGATAATCTTTAGCTACATCATAGCAAATATCTAAGAACTTACCATCTGTTTTCTTAAGTATATTAGCCTTTGTAATAATAGCTACACGCTTTTTATCATTTGCACGAGCATATTCAAATGCTGCTCTTGCTATTCTTCTAACCCCTTGTGTTGTTATAACCCTAAAATCAAAGGATAAGTCTTCATCAATATCTATTCCTTGGCTACCTAATACATATTCTCCTTCTGTATTCTCACGGAAGAAAGCCCAGTCGATTCCCATTTCTGGTACAGATATTGGGCGTACGTTAGCAAATAGATCAAGTTCCCTTCTCATTGCAACGTTAGCACTTTCAATGTTAGGCCCATCGCCTTTACTTGGTGTTGTTGTAGGTCCTTTTAGGATTACATGGCATGCCTTTAGCTCTTCTAGAACATCATCTGGAATTGGCTGCATATGTTTAATACGGTTTTCAATTGTAAGTCCTTCTATTTGCCTAAATTCTATACGGCCTTTTTCTACATCTTCCTTAAGTACAGCGCGAAGTACCCTTTCTGCTTGCTCTGTAATTGCTGGACCAATTCCATCCCCACCGCAGCAGCCTATAATAATTTTATCAAGCTTGCTAAAATCTATTGGATCTTCTTCTTGCTTCATTTGTTCTACACGATTCATCTGTTCTTCTACAAGTTTTGCAAAGTGATCTCCTGCTACTTTAAGCTTATCCATTATACTTCCTCCTAGTTGTTTACTGTTTCTTTTATCATGTTTATTTTTCCACCATATAATAGCATTGTGCGTTCTCTATCTGACACATCTAATATTGTGGTGTATTCTTGGTTTTTGGTCTTGTTGGTAACTATTACTTCTTTACCACTTTCAATTTGCTCTCTAGCATTCTCTATTTCTAGCTCATCCATAACATCAATGTTATCATAATCTGATGGGGTTTCAAATACTAAAGGTACAATACCTGAATTTATTAGGTTTGCCTTATGAATTCTAGCAAAACTCTTTGTTATAACTGCTTTAACACCTAATTGCAGTGGTGCAAGGGCTGCATGTTCCCTTGAGGATCCTTGTCCGTAATTATCCCCTGCTATAATTATTCCTCCGCCATTTTCCTTAGCCCTTGTTGGGAAGTCTGGATCACATGGAACTAGGCAGTGTTCTGCAAGATAGGGTACATTAGACCTAAATGGCAATAAGCTTGCATTAGATGGCATTATGTGGTCTGTTGTAATATTATCTTCAACCTTAATAAGTGCTGGTCCTGCAATCTCCTCTAGTTTTGTATTAAGCGGGAATGGTTTAATGTTAGGTCCCCTTATAACTTCTACGCTACTTGAATCTTCTGCTGGTGTAATTACCATATTATCATCTGTAATAAAGGATTCTGGCATTTCAACTTCAAGCTCTTCTTTAAGTGTTGTTGGATCTGTTAAAGTACCTGTTAGGGCTGTAATTGCAGCTGTTTCTGGGCTTACCAGGTAAACATTAGCTGAGTCAGTTCCACAGCGCCCCTTAAAGTTACGGTTAAAGGTTCTTACTGAATTGGCATTAGAGGCTGGTGCCTGTCCCATACCTATACATGGTCCACAGCCTGATTCAATAATTCTTGCTCCAGCTGCTATAAGATCTGCTAGGGCACCGTTTTGTGCAATCATGGTAAGTACTTGTTTTGATCCTGGTGCAATTACTGTGCTTACCTCTGGATGAACAGTCTTACCTTTTAATATTTTTGCAACCTTCATAAGGTCTGCATAAGAGCTATTTGTACAGCTTCCTATTGCTACCTGGTCTACTTTAATCCCCTGTGTATCTTTTACCTTGGCTACATCATCTGGACTATGTGGTTTTGCAACTAAAGGCTCTAGTTCTGATAAGTCTATAGTAACCTTCTGGCTATATACCGCATCCTTATCTGGCCCAAGTTCCTTCCAGTCTTCTTCCCTATTTTGAGCCTTTAGGAATTCAAGTGTAATATCATCACTTGGGAATATTGAGGTTGTAGCTCCAAGTTCTGCCCCCATATTAGTAATTGTTGCTCTTTCTGGAACAGTTAAGGTCTTGATACCTTCCCCTGTGTATTCAACAACCTTACCTACCCCGCCTTTAACACTTAAAATCCTAAGTACTTCTAATATGATATCCTTAGCTGCTACATATGGCTTTAATTGGCCTACTAGCTCTATATTTATAACTTCTGGCATAGTTACATAATATGTTCCCCCGCCCATAGCTACTGCTACGTCAAGCCCACCTGCACCTATGGCTAACATACCTAAACCACCGTTGGTAGGTGTATGACTATCTGAACCTAATAATGTGTCACCTGGAACACCAAAGCGCTCTAAATGAACTTGGTGGCATATACCATTCCCAGGCCTTGAGAAGAAAACACCATGTTTGTCTGTTACTGTTTGTATATATTTATGGTCATCTGCATTTTCGAAACCTTGTTGTAGCATATTATGATCAATATAGGCTACGGATTTTTTAGTCTTAACCCTATCAATCCCCATTGCTTCAAATTGCAAATATGCCATAGTACCTGTCGAGTCTTGTGTTAAAGTTTGGTCAATCTTAATTCCAATTTCACTACCAGGCTTCATCTCTCCTTCTAGAAGATGTGATTTAATAATTTTTTCTGTAAGTGTAAGTCCCATATATGTAACTCCCTTTCATTCTAATTATCTGATAACTTCTGTACATACAATTGTATACACGCTATACTTTATTGTCAATATGCCTTGCATAATATTCATTATACTAAATTTATACTATCTTGCATATCTTTTATATTATATTGTTGATTTATTTTAATTCCAATACAAAGAGGTGATATTATGAGTAAATTTACTAAGGACCAGCTCCTACACCTTGATATACCTGAAGAATTCAGAGGTAATTTCCCAAGCAAAAGTAAAAGCCCACACCTTTCCCTTGATTATATCTTGCTTATTATAACCATATTTTACCTGATTAAAGATGATAAATAATATTCAATATATTATTTAGTAACCTTTTTTACCTTCTTACATAAAATGATATTGAAATAGTTGTTTTTTACTTTTTCTTGAATAATTTGTAATTATGGAAGGATGATTGTTTATGTTTGCTATGCAAGGCAACAATTGGATATGGATTTTATTAGCCTTTTTCCTTCTTTTTGGCAACGATGGATGTGGCTTTGATTTTAACTTAGGTAATATGTTTGGATGTGGCACTGATTCTACTTTAATGATAATCTTATTAGCCATGTTCTTATTTAATAGCGGCGCTATGGCTTGCTAATATATATGTATTAAAAATAATCTTAAAAGTTTATAATTTAGGGTTCCAACTTGTCTAGCAAGTATGGAACTCTAAATTTTATATGTTTTCATTATAATTAGTAAAGCTTTCTGTCTACTTCACATATAGATAGTTATGTAAGTAATATTTTACTTTGTATTCAATTAGGAGGTCTAATATGGAAATGGATGAAGTAAGATGTGTTAACAACAATAACTGGATTTGGATTATAATTGCTGCTTTTTTATTATCAGGTAACTTTGCTAGTGCTTGTGGATGTGATTCAGGCCTAGGCATGGGTGGTAACTTCTTTGATAACATAAAATGTAGTAATAATTCTTGGATTATTATTCTAGCTTTATTATTCTTCTTTCAATAAGATATAAAAGCTCATAAAGCGTGCTTTATGAGCTTTTATTTATTTTTCGGCCCATATAATAATTCTGTATAGTATAAGTATCAGGATTATTAGGTTAAAGTAATCCTTTAGGCTATATATCTTATTTTCATCCTTTCTATACAGGACTTCTGCTGTTTTATAATTAGGTAACATGGTCTCTATCATTTTAGAGTAGGTTATTTGTTTTACCAGGTTGGAGACTTTTTCCCTGCTTTCTTCTTTTTCTATAAAAGGGCTTATGGCTTCTAATAGTTCTACTTCCATTAACGGTTCCTGCCTATACTGCTCCTTATAATTTTGTACTTGCTCCCGTATTTGC
The DNA here is from genome assembly GCA_012518255.1 of Candidatus Epulonipiscium sp. GTDB lineage: Bacteria > Bacillota > Clostridia > Lachnospirales > Cellulosilyticaceae > JAAYSX01. Next base: position 33,194 of record JAAYSX010000029.1, read on the forward strand.
TTTAGATAGGTTGATTCTACATAGCTTTCTATATAGTTTGATATTGCCTGTGCATCCCGTTTAAGGTCTATATCTATCAAGTCCATATTTTTCATAGTAACACCACTTTTTCAAAAGAAATATAATATATTATATTCTTTAATACTTAAATAATGATTGATATTGTTCTAATATTCACTTGTAGTTTCATACACTATTAAGAGATTATATATTTTAGGAAGGGGAATATCTATGGGTAATAAAAAAACTGCTTCACAGGATAGGTCATGGCCTATGTTCCCTCTAGATGCCAAGATTCATACTGAGCCTCTAAGGGTTTGTAAGTCCCTAATTCCTTATTTACCTTTCGATAAGCAAAAAAACATCTCTATTTTTATAAAGCTTTTTGAGCTTATGGCTGTTATTGATTATTATTCTGAGGATGAAAAATTAATTGATCCACCTATTAACCTTAGGGATAATGATGACTGGCAAAGGGATTTACTTGAGACTATTAAAGATAATCTTGACCCTGATAATGCTTTTTGGATTGATATAATCTTTAAGTTTAATGATGTACAGGAAATACTTTCATCAGCCCAGTCTTCTACTCCCCTTGTTGAAGATAATAATAAGCCTGAGGAGTTTATAGAAAATATTTCTCCTATGCTAGATGATAACCAACAAAAGATGCTTAAAATGCTTTCTGCCATAATGAAATAGTTGTATTTAAATCTATAAGGAGGCTACTTATTATGAATAATATTTTTGATAACAAGGTCTTTGATGGCCTAGATAAGGATTTCTTGGAAAAGGTTCAAAGAACAATAAATTCAATGAATGGAAAAAGTGATGTTGAGATTATTGGAACCTTTATGGCTCTTTCCAATGAGGCTAGTGATAGGGGCATCAAGATGAATTCAGAGCAGCAAAAGGCGCTTATTCTGTATTTACGAGATGCATTACCTCCAGAAAAGCGCCAAAAATTTGATTTATTTATATCTATGATGGATTAATAACTATTTAACTACTATATTAATAATCCTACCTGGAACATAGATTTCTTTAACTACTGTTTTATCTTCTATCTTACTTGCAACTGCTTCCTTAGCTTTTGCAAGTACTTCTTCCTTATCTGCTTCTGGTGAAATATTAATTACTCCAGCTCTTTTACCATTAACCTGAACTGGCATTTCGATTTCATCATCTTTCATTTTTTCTTGGTCATAGCTTGGCCACTTATTCTCAAAGACACTATTTTCATTGCCCCTAAGTTGCCATAATTCTTCACTTACATGTGGTATAAAGGGAGCTATAAGGATAATTAGTGTATCTATAGTAAGATCATCAATACCCCCTTCTTTTCTTTGTATATCTGTTAGGGTATTTGTATGCTCCATAAATCCACTTACTACTGTATTAAGGTGGAAGTTCTCCATACGATTTGTAATTTCATAAACCATTTTGTGACGAACTCTTTCCATTTCCCTTGTTTCTTCTACTGCCTTATTTGTTGTAACAAGCCTCCATAGTTTATTGATAAACCTATTAACTCCTTCAATTCCCCTATCATCCCACTCTGCATCTAATTCTGGTGGTCCTATAAATAGTTCGTACATACGAAGTGAGTCACAACCATAATCTTCAACTAGTTCATCAGGCGATACTGTATTCCCTCTTGACTTACTCATTTTAATACCATCTTTTGTAATCATACCCTGGTTAAATAGGTGCTTAAATGGTTCTTCGAAGTCAACTTCTCCTATATCATATAAGAATTTGGTGTAAAATCTTGCATATAATAGATGAAGTACAGCATGCTCTATACCACCAACATACATATCTACTGGAAGCCACTTTTTAATTGCTTCTTCGCTAGCTATTTTATCATTATTCTTAGGGTCTGCATATCTTAAGAAATACCAGGATGACCCTGCCCATTGTGGCATGGTATTGGTTTCTCTCTTTGCTGGACCAGAACATGTTGGGCATGTTGTATTAACCCAGTCTTCAATGGCTGCTAGTGGAGACTCCCCTGTACCTGTTGGCTCATAGGAATCAACTTCTGGTAATACTACTGGCAAATCTTCTACTGGAACTGCAACTATTCCGCAATCATCGCAGTGAACAACCGGAATTGGTTCTCCCCAGTAACGCTGGCGGGAAAAGACCCAGTCCCTTAGTTTATAGTTAGTAGTTCTTTTACCTATATTCTTATCTTCTAAGTACTCTGGTATTTTATTTTGGGCTTCCCCTGAATCTAAACCATTAAACTCTGCCGAATTAATCATTATTCCTGATTCAACATAAGGCTCCATAAGGTCTTCTATCTCCTTACCATCTTCTGCTATTACTTGTATAATAGGAAGGTCATATTTCTTAGCAAAGTCGAAGTCCCTTTCATCATGTGCCGGCACACACATAACTGCCCCAGTCCCATAATCCGCAAGTACATAGTCTGCTGTCCATATTGGAACTAGTTCGTTATTTAGTGGGTTTATGGCATAGCTACCTGTAAACACTCCAGTTTTCTCTTTATCTGCCATACGGTCTACCGAAGATTTAGTTGAAGCTTCAAAGGCGTACTGCTCAACTGCTTCCTTCTGGTCTTCTGTGGTTATATCCATAAGCATCTCATGTTCTGGCGCAAGCACCATAAAGGTTGAACCATATAAAGTATCTGCCCTTGTAGTAAATACTTTAATGCTTTCATCCTTATCTTTAACCTTAAAGTCTATCTCTGCTCCATAACTTTTGCCTATCCAATCTGCCTGCATTTTCTTAACCTTATCTGACCACTCAAGGTCATCTAAATCATCTAATAGTCTTTCTGCGTAAGCTGTAATCTTAAGCATCCACTGCCTTAAGTTCTTTTTGGTTACAACTGAGCTACATCTTTCACATTCTCCTGCCACAACTTCTTCATTGGCAAGGCCTGTTTTACAGGATGGGCACCAGTTAATTGGCATTTCTTTTTCGTAGGCTAGTCCTTCTTCAAACATTTTAACAAATATCCACTGGGTCCATTTGTAGTAATCAGGATCAACTGTATTAACTTCTAAATCCCAATCGTATACAGCACTAATTTCCTTTAGTTGCCTCTTAAAGTTAGCAATATTGCTAGCAGTACCTTCTGCTGGATGTATTCCTTTGCTAATAGCATCATTCTCTGCTGGTAATCCAAATGAATCCCAGCCCATTGGATGAAGTACATGGTATCCATTTAGGATTTTGTAACGACTCCACACATCACTAAGTACATATCCTCTCCAGTGACCCACATGTAGACCATCTCCTGATGGATATGGAAACATATCCAGGCAGTAGTAGGACTCCTTATCAGGACTTGGCTGATTTATAGGGTTTTCCTCCCATATAGCACGCCATTTATCTTCTACAAGCTTATGGTTATATTGCATGATAACATCTCCTTTTATAAGTTATAACTATAATAAACTATAAAGCTTTCTACTATATAAAATAACCCTCCGTCTTACTAGAGACGAAGGGTGTGGCTTACATTTACCCTAGTTAATTAATAGTCATATTTATACATTAATATGTATGTAATATATCATATGACTTTTTAAAAATCAAGGTTTAGGCCATTTAGTTAATTTATTTACTATTCTTGTATGATAAGCCTTCCAAATTGCATAGGTTGATGGAAACTTGGCTTTTCAAATTCAATTGGATTCCAGCTTGCATACTGATCATCCTCTTTACCACCACACCTATAAAAATTACCATACCATACATCTTTTTTTATTTCTTTTTCTGAGATTTCTTCCAATAGACCTATAGGGATTATAATCTCTAACTCCCAGCCTGATTCCTTATCTATATCCTTACTTTCCTTTAGGGAAGATTTAATAGAAATTTGTCTAGACTGTTCCTTAGAAATCATTTTTTTGCCACCTTTACCATCTTTATAGGCCATGTATAGTACCCCCATACAATTAATCTCTATATTAAAGTAACTTTGGGATTTATGATCCCATGGGGTTACAAAAAACTCAAAACAACTATCTTCATATACTGGGTCATTAAGCTCCTTAGCATCATGCCTAATATATTTATCTTGAGCCTTAGCATGAATATATATCCTATCTTGATAAATAGCTAGCTGGGCCTTAGTCTCTTGCTTAAGACCTCCCTCATACCACGGATACTCATTAATCTCTAGAGCCGGGACCTTGGCCCAGTCCACTGCTGTATCTTTATAATCTTTAATAATCCACTCTTTCATTAGTAACCCCTTTTCTTATTATCACTAAGTATTATTGCCACTCAGCATCTATTGCTTTTAGCTCTTTAACTAAATTAAGTTCTTGATAGTCACATAGACCTTTGTCAATTGCTTGTTTTCTAAGTACAAGGTATAGTTCTGCATGGGTAGCATCTTTATAAGGATGAACAAAAACCACACCTACAAGGCATGCTATTGTCCCAAGTATATACCAACCTATAAAGGAAAGCTTTAATACAAACATATCCCATTTTTCACCGTTGGTCATTTGCGTACTTAATTCTATAGCCCTATTTGTACTCATACCTGGATTATCTGCTAGTATATAAGGAACCATTGCATAGGAATAGGACTTTATTATACCTGGCACTATAAATAGTAGGGTCCATAAAAAAGTATATAAATCTTTTATAAACATAGTTTTTACGATGTTCATATATCTACCTTCTTTAAACCCATATCCTAGATAACCCATTTCAACCTCACCTTGGGCTGCTTGAATAAAGTATTTCCTTCCCCCAACCTGTATGTTATATCCAATAAGAAGTTTTATAATTAACATCCCTATTGATACTGTTAATAAGATTAATAAAACTATTAAAAATCCTGTTAAAACCCCACCTGACGGAATTCTAGAGTCTCTTATAATACTTCCTGTCCCGTAACCTCCACTATTCCCCGTCCTTCTTCCAGCTGCCCCCTTCTTTCCTCCACTAGTAAATATCCCTATCACAAAGCTAACTATAAGAGCCTTCCAATAGCTACCCCTTAAAGCATTTTTTGCCTTTTGTTTAAGCTGCGCTCTTTGCCACATATTATTCCCCCCATTTTTGTTTTTTGTTTGTCTTTTTAATACTAACCAAGATATTTCCTACTTTTCTTATTGAAATATATGCTACAAGCCTAGTATAAATACTTATCTTATAAATATTTTATAACAATACTTTAAAACTTTCAATACTTAATCAAATTGACTATATTTGTTAACCGTCCCTAGATCCAAAAAATAAAAGGCTGGTGATTAATCCAGCCTTTTGTTTTTTATTTATTCTTGCCTTTCTGCAATAACCTTTTCTTGTATATCTCCTGGCGCTTCTTCATATCTTTCGAACCTATACATAACCTCTCCCCTGCCTTGGGTTAGGGACCTTAAATCTGTTGGGTAGCTATACATTTCTGCCATTGGAACTTCTGCAATTATAACTTGCCTTGATCCATTTAGCTCCATACCCATCATACGGCCACGGCGTTTTTTCATATCTCCCATAATATCTCCAGTATACTCTTCTGGTACAGTAATTTCTGCATATGCAATTGGTTCAAGTATAACTGGATTAGCCTCTGCAACCCCTTTTCTAAATGCAAGTATTGTTGCTAATTTAAAGGCCATTTCTGATGAATCAACTGGATGGTGTGACCCATCTATTAAAGTTGCCTTAAGCCCTACTACAGGGTAGCCAGCTAAAACTCCTTTTTCTACTGATTCTTCAAGCCCTTTTTCTACTGCTGGGAAGTATTGTCTTGGAACTGCCCCGCCAAATATCTTTTCTTCAAACTCAAATGGCTCTGATAAGTTACCTGATGGCTCAAATTGCATTATAACGTCTCCAAATTGCCCATGGCCACCTGATTGTTTCTTATGCCTGCCACGCACTTCTGATCTTCCTCTAATAGTTTCCCTATATGAAGTTGTAGGCATTTCTAAGCTTACTTCTACCTTAAATTTACTCTTAAGCATATCTACTATAATATCTAATTGCTGCTGACCCATACCATAAATTACTGTTTCCCTTGTTTCAGTATCATATTCTGTATAAAAGGTTGGATCCTCTGACATAAGTCTTTGTATGGAAGTAGATAGTTTCTCTTCATCTCCCTTGCCCTTAGGGAATATAGCTCTTTTTAGGTATGGAATCGGAAAATCTATCGGCGGATACTGGATATAGGCATCTTTTTCATAAAGTGTATCATTTATGGCAGTGTCTTTAAGCCTTGCAACTGCACCTATATCTCCTACCTCTAACTCATTAACTTCTATTTGCTCTTTACCTCTAAATACAAATAGTTTGGACAACTTCTCTGACTCTTTAGTCCTTGAATTATATAATGTATCATCTGCTCTTACTGTTCCTGACATTACTTTAAAGAAGGTAAATTTACCAATAAAGGGATCTACCATGGATTTAAATACAAATAGGGATGTCTTTTCATCCTTATCACAGGTTCTTATAACTTCATTTTCCCCTGCTTCATCCCTTCCATAATTCTCTTCATGTAGGATTTCTGGGGATGGGCAATATCTAATGAGTGAGTTAAGTAAAATAGTAATTCCAGCACTCATTGTTCCAGTCCCACAAAAGACGGGTACAATACCTCCATCAATTACTCCTTCACGTACAACATCTGTTATTTCATCTATTGAAATTTCTTCATCGGCAAAGTATTTTTCCATTAATACTTCGTCTCTTTCTGCTACCGCTTCTAATATCATGGTACGGGCTGGTATTATTTGATCATCCATTCCTTCTGGTAATTCACAGTCTTCTGTCTTGGTTCCTACATATCTACGTCCCACCATGCGAACTACATCAATATATCCAACAAACTTGCCATCTTCATACCAAGGAACCTGCATTGGCGCAATGCTATTACCATATCTTTGTTTTAATTCCTTTAAAAGCCTAGGCATATTAGCATTTTCAAGGTCCATTCCTGTAATATATATCATTCTTGGAAGTCCTGCATCTGCTGCAAATTTCCATGCTTTTTGAGCTCCTATTTCAAGGCCTGATGCTGCATTTATAACTATAACTGCTGTATCTGCTATCCTAAGCCCCTGCTCTACCTCTCCCGAGAAATCATCATATCCTGGCGCATCTAAGATATTTATTTTGTGGTCTCTCCACTCTACAGGTATAAGGGATGTTTTAATTGAAAATTTTCTTTTTATCTCCTCTGGGTCGTAATCACTTACAGTATTACCGTCTTTAATAGTTCCTCGTCTTTCAATAGCTCCTGTTGTTTTTAACATTGCTTCGGCCAAGGTTGTTTTTCCAGAACCACCATGACCCATTAACACTACATTTCTAATCTGACTTGTACTATATTTTTTCATATTATACCCCTCCTACCTTATTATGTAACTTGCATATTATATAATAATACTATTATTTTGCTCTTGCTATATGTATTTCTACATATCTTATAAAATTCCTTCTTTTTTATTTGATTTATTGTATATTTTTTAATTTGTTGCTCTTTGTACATTTTATGCCCTTACATTAGTAACATTTAACAGTGGATAAGTAATGATTTTATGTTAATTAATTTCCTTGCTCATTTGATGTTTTTATAAGCTGTATCCGACTTACTATTCAGAAACATGACACCACTTAATTTGCACCTGCATATATTCTTAACTTTCATTGACACAGCTATTTTATCATTGTAAAATTATCTGTATATGAGGTGATAAAATGAACATTAAATACAGAAAAGAAATTAATAATATGCAACCGTATGTTCCAGGTAAACCAATTGAAGATGTTCAAAAAGAACTAGGTCTTAAAGATGTTATTAAGCTTGCATCTAACGAAAATCCACATGGATGTTCTCCCATGGCAAAGGAAGCTATTAAGCAGGAATTGGATAATCTAGCTTATTATCCCGATGGTAATACAGGAAGGCTTAGAAGCAACTTATCAAGTTTTTTAAATGTGGACGAGGACCAGTTAATATTCGGTGCTGGTTCTGATGAGATTATTGGAATACTAGCTGAAGTTTTCTTATGTCCAGGAGATGAACTATTAACATCAGATCAAAGCTTTCCCCGCTATGACTCAGCAGCACATTTAATGGGGGCAAAAATAGTAAAAACACCCCTTACTAACTATACTTATGACCTAAATGCTATGAAAGAACAGGTAAGTAAAAAAACCAAATTAGTAATACTTGCTAATCCAAACAATCCAACTGCTACATACTTTACAAGTTCTAGCCTGGAGGACTTTCTAGACTTCCTACCAGATAATGTTATGCTAGTGCTTGATGAAGCTTATTACGAATATGTAGATGCTAAGGATTACCCTAAATCTCTTGAACTTCTAGAAAAGCACAGTAATATTATAATTCTTAGGACCTTCTCTAAAGCTTATGGCCTTGCATCCCTTAGGGTAGGGTATGGTATTGCATCGGCTGAAATCATAGAGCTTTTAAATAGGGTTCGCAATCCCTTTAATGTAAACTCGCTAGCCCAGCAGGCTGCTATTGCTAGTCTAAAAGACCAGGACTTCGTAAACAAGGCTGTTAAACTTAACAAGGAGGTTAAGGAATATATTTATGGTGAATTTGATAAATTAAATATAGAATACTTACCAAGCCAGGCTAACTTTATTATGTTTAATGCAAAACGTCCTTCACTTGAGCTTTTTGAAGCCTTGCAGGAGCGTGGATTTATCATCCGGCCTGCCTTTGGTGTTCCAAACTGGGTTAGGGTAACTTTGGGAACTATGGAACAAATGGAAGCTTTTATAGAAACTTTAAAAGAAATTTACTAAGGAGACTACACAATGAATATAGGTATTGTCGGACTAGGTTTACTTGGAGGATCACTAGCAAAGGCATTTAAGAAAGCAAATGCTACAAATAGCTATATAATTGCAGCAGATACATGCCTAGATACCCTCCAAAGGGCAAAAAAAGAAGAGGTCATTGACCACTGCGCATCTGGTATAGATGCATCCTTTTCTTCCTGCGCCGTTGTTTTTATTTGTACGCCTGTTGCACATATACCAGGGATTGTAAAACAGTTAATCCGCTATGTGCCCAAGGATTGTATTATCACTGATGTAGGAAGCACCAAATACGATATAGTTCAAAAGGTAGAGCATATATTAGAAGAGAATAATTCATCCGCCTACTTTGTAGGTGGTCACCCTATGGCAGGATCAGAGGACTCAGGTTATAGGTATTCTAAGGCCCACCTATTTGAAAATGCTTACTATATCATAACCCCTTATGCAAGTACGCCGGATTTTATTGTTTTTATTATTAAAAAGCTAGTAGAGAGAATCGGGGCTATCCCTTTAATTATATCCCCCTCTTATCACGATTTTGCAACAGCATCCATTAGTCACGTTCCCCATATTTTGGCTGCTGGACTGGTACACCTTATTAAGGATTCAGACGGGGAAAAAAACCTCCTCCACACCTTAGCAGCCGGTGGCTTTAAGGATATTACCAGGATTGCTTCTTCTAATCCAGGCTTATGGAGGGATATATGTGTTTCCAATAAGGATCAAATCCTTAAAATGCTAAATAGATATATGGACATCCTAGAGGAAGCTAGGGATGCCATAGAGAACAATGAGGATGACTGGGTTTATGAGTTCTTTAGTGATGCCAAATCCTACCGGGACACTTTCCCAGCTCACTCCCCTGGCCTACTCGCAGAAAGCTATGTATTATTTGTTGATATCCAGGATAATCCTGGTATGATAGCCAAAATCTCCACCTTACTAAGTGATAATGGCATTAATATCAAAAACATAGGTATTGTTAACCATAGGGAATTCCACGGCGGAGTACTTCAAATAATTCTGGAGAAAAAATCCCACATGATAGATAGCATGCGAATTTTAACCAGTAATAACTATAGGGCTTTTTATTAGTTAATATTTTATGATTAGGGGGACTTTATGATTATTAGCAAAAAATCCAATATAAAAAGAAATATAAGCATACCTAGTGATAAATCCATTTCCCACCGGGCTATCATGCTAGGATCTCTTGCCACAGGAACCACAAGGGTAAGCAATTTCTTATTAAGTGATGATTGCCTAGCAACCATTGAATGCTTTAGGCAGATGGGGATTACCATAGAAGAAGGTAGGGATATTATTATACACGGCAAGGGCCTACATGGCCTACAGAAGCCTTCTAAAGCCCTCTATGTAGGAAACAGTGGAACTACTATTAGGATATTATCAGGTATCCTTTGTGGCCAAAACTTCGATACTGTAATTGGGGGGGATAGCTCCATAAACCAGCGACCCATGGATAGGATATTAATTCCCCTAAGACAAATGGGAGCTAACATCACTGCTTCTAAGGATGATAGCCTAGCACCACTCCATATAAGGCCATCTAGACTAAGTAGCATAGCCTATAAATCCCCTGTTGCTAGCGCCCAGGTAAAATCCTCCATTCTACTAGCTGGTTTATATGCTAAAGGTATAACTTCAGTTGAAGAAGCAGTTTTATCAAGAAATCATACAGAACTTATGCTAGAAGGCTTTGGGGCAGAGATTGAATCATCTGCTACTAAGGCAAGTATCAAGGGCCTAGCTAATATGAAAGGGCTAAATATTAGGGTTCCTGGTGATATTTCTTCTGCTGCCTTCTTTATGGTTGCCGGGCTTATAATTCCAGACTCTGAAATATATATGGATAATATAGGGGTTAATCCTACCAGGGCAGGCATTATAAAGGTGCTTAAAGATATGGGCGGGGATATTACACTTTCTAACCACCGAATAGAATGCGGAGAGCCAGTATGTGATATATTAGTAAGATCCTCCAAATTAAAGGGAACTGAAATTTCAGGAGACATTATACCCTCCCTGATAGATGAATTACCAATCATTGCAGTTGCTGCATGCTTAGCCAAAGGTCAAACAATTATCTCAGATGCCAAAGAATTAAGAGTTAAAGAATGCGATCGTATAGATGCAATGACCAAGGAACTTAATAAGATGGGTGCAGATATTACTGCAAAGGATGATGGGATGATTATAAGGCCTGTAAATATGCTAAAAGGCACATATGTAGATACTTATAATGACCACAGAATAGCTATGTCACTTGCAATAGCAGGGCTGGTTGCAGAAGGTGAAACAATTATCAACAACAGCGAATGTATCTCCATATCTTTTCCACAATTTGCAGAGATTATAAACAGTTTTTAGTATATAACATAGAATAGAAGGCTTCTTCTAGTTGCATAAAGAAAGCACAGCAAATACTTGCTGTGCTTTTATATCATATTTGCCCATTTAAGGGTTTTTAAATATTTTGCGGTTAAACATGAATTTTGTAGTTTTATATTATCATATGTTATTAGTATTGTCAAAGTGAAAGTATTTTATTCATTTCCTCAGCTATATATTCTTTATCTGTTAGGACATCATAAAATCCTTTATTAAAATATAGCCTCTGGGCATCCACAGTACGCATATCACTAATCTGCATACGTGTTGTACGCCCATTCATAAATCCCTCTACTTTAATATCAATTTGGAAATTTGGATCTGCTTTTAAGGAATCTTCCTTAACAGATGTGGTTGGTATTATTACAAATTTACTCTTAAATTGCTTTAAAACATAACACCAATGTCCCCCATATAACTCTTTTGGAAACCCCCTAGTTAAGTTAAAGTATGCTATTTGATGTGTCTTTGGCAACTTTTTAGGTTTATAAAAAGTTGTAGATGGGTCCCCTGTTTGCTTTGGAGTTAAATTATTGTAGAAATACGATAATTGACCAACTAGATATTCTAGGTCTGTTACAAAGCCATCGACATCCCTATAATTGTCCAGATCCCCTAACATGTCTGCTACTCCATCCATCCGGCTTTTAATATTCATTTCCTTCTCCTCCCCTTCTCCTTTCTTAAAAATTCCCCCTATTTAGATTATAGCATTATTTTATTAAAATTCAAAGGGTAAAATGAATATTTTATAATATATGGTAGTTATTGTCAGTGTTTAAAGTGTCTCATACCTGTAAAGATCATAGTTATCCCATATTTATTACACACATCTATAGAATCTTGATCTTTTATAGACCCACCTGGTTGTATAATCGCTTTTATTCCAGCCCTAGCTGCTGCTTCTACAACATCTGGGAATGGGAAGAAGGCATCTGATGCTAGTACACTTCCTTCTACTGTTTCTTCCCCTAAAAACTCTATTCCATGTTCTATAGACTGCTCAGCAGCCCAAATCCTATTAACCTGTCCACCACCAAGCCCTACTGATTGTCCGTCCTTAGCAAGGGCAATACCATTTGACTTAACATGCTTTACAATTTTCCAGGCAAATATTAAATCTTCCATTTCCTTATCTGATGGTTTTCTATCTGTAACTACCTTAAAGTCTTCTTCCTTATATAATACCAAGTCCTTATTTTGAACTATCATTCCCCCACCTACTTTTTTCATATCATAGGCAGATTTATTTATATAATCTATATCATCTAATTGTAAAATTCTAAGGTTCTTTTTGGATTTTAGTACTTCTAATGCATCTTCATCATATTCTGGCGCTATAACTATTTCTAGGAAAATCTTAACCATTTCATCAGCTGTTTTCTTGTCAATTTTCTTATTGGAAACCACAATACCTCCAAAGATAGATATAGGATCTGCCTGGTAAGCTTTCATATAGGCATGGTATATTGTATCGGCTGTTCCAACTCCACATGGATTAGCATGCTTTACGGCTACTATTGCCGGCTCTGTAAACTCCTTAAGAAGCTCTAAAGCTCCATTAGCATCATTGATATTGTTATAGGATAGTTCCTTACCATGTAACTGCTTAGCTGCTGGAAGGGTCCCTTCCTTACCTGTAACCTCTTCATAAAAGGCTGCATCCTGGTGTGGGTTTTCTCCGTACCTCATTTGCTGAACCTTCTCAAAAGTTAGAGTTAACGTCTCTGGAAGCTCCTTGTCTTCCCTCTCCTCCCTTAGGTAGTTAGCTATCATAGCGTCATAGTGGGCAGTATGTTCAAAAACCTTTGAAGCTAAATAAAACCTCGTCTCTTTGGAAACTTCCCCTTCTTCAAGCTCCTTAATAACTAAATCATAGTCCTTAGGATCTACTAGAACAATTACATCTTGATTGTTCTTAGCTGCGCTACGAAGCATTGTAGGTCCACCTATATCTATGTTTTCTATAGCATCTTCAAGGGTTACATCTTCTTTTAGAATTGTTTCTTTAAAAGGATATAGGTTAACTACAACTATATCTATAGGCTTAACCCCTAGGTCTTTGATTTGATTCATATGATCCTCATTATCCCTCATAGCTAATAAGCCTGCATGGATATTGGGATGCAAAGTCTTAACCCTTCCGTCTAAACATTCCGGAAAACCTGTTACATCTGAGATTCCTATTACAGGAATACCAGCATCTTCAATAGTCTTAGCTGTCCCCCCTGTAGATATAATATCTACACCTAGTTTATTAAGTTTTGAAGCTAAATCTGTAATTCCTGTCTTGTCTGATACACTAATTAATGCTCTCATTTTATCCTCCCTTTCAACTTTCAACTTTTATCTTTAATCCTTAACTTTTAGCTAAAAAAAGACCGCCTGGACCACACCCAAAAATAGTGTAGCCCAGACGGTCGACTTTTAATATTTTCTTATACTTCCTACAGGTTATTTCCTGTTGCCGTCAGTCGCATAAGAACTTGCAATTTATTCTTAAATCCTACCATCCCATGTAAACTGAGAATGATGGTGATCCTACAACTAATTTAATAGCAAATACAAATGCTAGTACATACATAATCCATGTTACTTCATCACGCTTTCCTGCAAAAGCCTTTACAAGAACATATGAGATAATACCAAACACTAGGCCTTCAGAGATACTATAGGCAAGTGGCATCATAGCCATTGTTAAAAAGGCTGGTAATGACTCTGTAATATCTGTAAAATCAACTTTAGTGATACCATCTATCATAAATACACCTACAAGAACAAGTGCTGGTGTAGTTGCAAATCCTGGTATAGCAAGGAAGATTGGTGAAAATACAAGAGCTAGCGCAAAACAAATAGCTGTTGTAAGTGATGTTAAACCTGTTCTACCACCCTCAGCAACTCCCGCACTACTTTCCACAAATGTTGTTACTGTTGATGTACCAAGCATAGCACCTACCGTAGTACCAATAGCATCTGATAATAAAGCTTGTTTAATCTTTGGAAGCTGACCATCTTCATCTAAATAATCAGTCTTACTAGCTACTCCCATTAAGGTTCCAAGGGTATCAAATAAGTCTACAAATAAGAAGGTAAATGTAACTATAACAAAGGTAATAAAATTGTTAAGGTTTGCAAATATCTCACTAAATGGTACAAACTTAAATGCTACCGGCTTTAAACTTGGTGGTAAACTTAAAAATGCTGATGGAATTAATGAAAATGTGTTTTCCATATCTGGTACATACCAGCCAATAAGCTCAGCACCTATTCCTAAAATATATGTTGAAAGTATCCCGAATAAAAGAGCACCCTTAACATTTTTCTTTAACATAATACCTGTAAGTATAATACCTACTGTAGCAAGAACTGCTGGTGCTAAGGTCATATCGCCAAGCTTAACTAGCGTAGCCCCATCTGCAACAATAATGCCTGCATTTTGAAGTCCTACAAAGGCAATAAAAAGTCCAATACCTGCACTTACTGAATATTTAATAGTTTGTGGTATAGCATTAAATAGAGCTTCCCTAACATTAAATAGTGTTAAAATAATAAATATAATACCTTCTGCTAAGATACATGTTAATGCAAACTCCCAGCTTTGCCCCATAACTCCTACAACAGTAAATGCAAAGAATGCATTAAGACCCATTCCTGGTGCTAGTGCAAACGGGTAGTTAGCCATAAGAGCCATAGCAACTGTAGCTATAACTGCTGATAAGGCCGTTGCTGTAAATACCCCACCCTTGTCCATTCCTGCTACAGATAAGATATCTGGGTTTACTGCAAGTATATATGCCATTGTCATAAACGTTGTAATACCTGCTATAACCTCCGTTTTTACATCGGTGTTATTTTCCTTGAGCTTAAAAAATTCCATTTTTGTCCCCCTTGTTTTAGTTAAGTTAATATGTAATATATTATATATAATACCTAATATTTAATAGCGGGTCAAGGATATTTCGAACGTTTTATTAATTATTCTTATTATCGTTCATTTATTATACCCAAACATCCTTTAATATATACATTCTATATCCATTTTATCAAAAAACTCCAACCATTCTTGGGATGGTTTCCTATTAGTAATAACAATATCTATAGGATAAAAGTTAGTTAATCTAACCCTAGAATGTATACCAAATTTAGTATGATCTACTACTAATATTACTTTTTCTGCTGTTTCTATCATAGCTCTTTTGACACTTGCCTCTAGCTCATTGGATTCCATTATTCCTTTTTCTATCCCTATCCCCTTGCAAGATAAGATAGCCTTGTCTGCATAATAGCTGTTTATAATCTTTTCTGATAATGGCCCTGTATAGGCTAGTGCTTTTGTAAGTAAGTGCCCACCTGTACAAATGGTATCAATGTTATCATAATGTACCATATCAGATGTAACTACCACCGAATTTGTTATAAGGGTTAGATTTCTAAATCCTGTAATTCTTCTAACAACCTCTAAGGATGTACTACTAGAATCCACCATAATAACATCCCCATCACATATAAGGGTACTAGCTAGTTCTCCTATATGCCTTTTCTCCGCCTTATTCCTCTCACTCCTACTAACAAATGGCACTTCTCTTCCACCCTCAGTCTGTAGTACAGCACCCCCATATGTACGCTTAATAATGCCCTCTTGTTCTAGTTTCTCTAAATCTCTACGAATTGTCTCTTCAGTTACATTAAAATTTTTACTAAGATCAATAACTTTAACTGAACCATTGGTAGATATTTGCTCAACTATGTGCCTTCTTCTTTCTAATGGCAACATTATATCCCCTACCTTCTTCTTCTTCTGTAAAATTGCTACAAGTTCACGAAATACTTACAGTGTTACATTCGCAGTAAAATTTATGTATGTTTTAACTTATATAATAATTGTGGCATATTTCATTTTGATTGTCCATATATATTATTATAACAAATTTTTGAGGAGGATTCCTATGTCTAAGCCTAAATTCATGGTGTTTAAATTAAAAGATTTATGGGTTCCAATTATAATAGCAGTATTTGCTATTATAATGGTTGTATTTCTAATAACTAGATTCACGGCCACTAAACCCACATTTTCACCAGATGCTGCTTTTAATGATGGGCTTTATGTTACTGAAATATCACTAGACAATGCGGATTTTAATGTTGCAGTTTCTATCCATAAAAACACTATTAAATCTGTAGAATTAAGAAATTTGGATGATGAAACTAAACTTATGTTCCCATTACTTGAACCTAGTATAGCCTATATCAATGAGGAAGTTACAAAGACACAATCCCTAGAAATTGCGCCCTTTGAAGAAGCTAGGGAAACAACAGAATTCTTAATGAGCGCAGTTAAGGAGGCCCTTTCCCTTAATGAAGAAACCGTCGATATGCCTACTGATAACTTGGAGGATTACATATTAACAGAACCTGTTAGTAACTCCATTGATAATCCTGAGATGTCTGATCAGGCATATATAGATTGGGAAAGTGAACTAGATATGTTGCTAGAGGATGAATAAAGGTAATGGTTAGTATACTTTAACCTGGGTAAGATTTTTGTTAAGTCCAACTACTTATAAATATCTTTTTTCTAAAAGCTGCAAACTCGCCAAGCTCAAACATGCAGCTTTTTACACGCAAAATGATATTTACTCGTAGGGACTTAAAGTAAAATCTTACAATGGTCTCGTATACTAACCATTACCTTTCACTTCATTCTAATAGACTATTATCAGAGGTGTTTTAATCTTTTGTATTTTAATCCAAAACCCATAAGTATGGTTGGTGCAAAGTTTAACGCTAATGATAGTATAGGTGTATTAGGCAATGGTAGAAGATGATTTATGATAATAAAAGGACTATGGTAAACATTCATCAATATCCAGTAACTGCTTGATTCTTTTGGTATATCAACTAGTTCCCACCCCACTATTGATACCGTATAAAGCCATATAATAATACCAACAATTGCAATCAGACAGCCTGCAAAAAAATCATATTTTTTATTCTGACTTGTATCTAACCACCCACCTAAATAGATATATAAAAATAAAAATCCTATCGTTATTAATATCCTACTTATTATATGTGTCGTATACTGTCCTATTGCAGGGCCTGTTGCTACAAAAAATATCAGAAATATAAATGACAGAATCACAATCAACAAATGAAGCATAAGTGCCTTTAAATTATTCCTCATATACACCCCCATAATTATTAAACATCATACCACGCTAAAATCTACTTGCCTGCCCTAGCCATAAAATATATACCTGGGTTGTACTTTTAATTAGTCGCAAACTGGCTATTGTACAAGTTATGGTAGAATCCGCCTTTTTCTAGCAGTTCTTTATGGTTTCCTGTTTCTATGATGTTACCTGCATCCATAACTAGAATTGTATCTGCTTCCTGTATAGTTGATAATCTATGGGCTACAACAAAGCTAGTTCTGCCTTCCATTAGGGTCGTAAATGCTTCCTGAACCCTAACTTCTGTCATTGTATCTATACTACTTGTAGCTTCGTCTAGTATTAGCATAGGTGGTTCTACTAGCATAACCCTAGCTATACATAGTAGCTGTTTTTGCCCATGGGATATGTTGTTACCATCTTCTGAAATTATTGTGTCATACCCATCTGCTAGCCTTTCTATAAAGTTATGGGCACGGGCTAGTTTAGCTGCCCTTATAACTTCTTCATCTGTTGCATCAGGTTTACCATAAGCTATATTATCCCTTACTGAAGCTGAGTAGAGCCATGTTTCTTGTAAAACCATACCAAACATACTTCTCATGCTATTTCTAGTCATATCATTAATATTAACCCCGTCTATCTTTATAGCGCCCTTATCTACATCATAAAAACGCATTAGTAGATTAATAATGGTTGTTTTACCACAACCTGTAGGGCCCACAATTGCCACCTTGTCCCCTGGTTTAACAGATATATTTAGGTTTTGTATAAACTTTCTATCTGGATCATATGAAAACTCAACATTATCAAGGTCAATATGTCCATCTGTTTCTGTCACCACTATTGCATCAGGACTATCCTGGATTTCATCTTCCTCATCTAATACACTAAATAACCTTTGGGCAGATGCCACTGCTGTTTGCAGCTGGGTAACAACTCCTGTTACCTCACTAAAAGGTGTAGTGTACTGGTTAGCATATATTAGGAATGATGAAACTTGCCCTATTGATATTCTTCCGCTAATAGCACTCACTGCTCCAATAATTCCTACTGAAGCATAAATTATTGCGTTAACAAATCTAGCCGCTGGCCTTGTAATAGATGAATAAAATTGCGCTTTAACGCCTACATCATATAGCTGGCCATTAATTTTCTCGAACTTATCTTGTGCTCTTTTTTCGTAATTAAATGTTTTTACGATTTTTTGGTTACCTATCATTTCTTCAATGTAACCACTTAGGTCACCCTCTGTTGAAGATTGCTCAGTAAATAATGAGTGGGTTCTTTTAGCAATAAATGATGCTACAAAAAATGATAAAGGTGTTAGAACAACTACCAAAATAGCTATCCAGACATCTATATATACCATAAAGATCAATGTTCCTATTATAGTTGCTATACCAGTAAAGAACTGAGTAAAGCCCTGCATAAGCCCTTCTGATATCATCTCTACGTCGTAAACAATCCTATTAATCATATCACCATGGGACTTACTATCTATATATTTTAATGGAACTGTATTTAACTTATTAAAAGCTTCTATCCTTATATCTTTCACAGTTCTATAGGTAAGTGAGTTAGTGCATAGGGTTAGAAGCCACTGAAATATACTTCCTATAATTATAATTACTCCAAGTATTAATATAATCTTAAATATCCCATTGTAGTCTACTTGCCCTGGTCCTACCATAAGGTCAATAGCTCTACCTATCAGAATTGGGTTAAAAAGGGTTAAAGCTACACTAATAATAGCACTTAATAATGCGCCCACAACATATAAGCGGTAAGGTTTGGTATAGCTAAGTATTCTCATAAAGGCCTGTCTTGTGTTATTTTTATTCATGATGTTGCCACCTCTTCTTCGCTAAGCTGTGATAAGCATATTTCTTTATATACTTCGTTTTCTTCTTTTAACTGATCATGGGTGCCAATACCTGCTGCACGCCCATTATCAAGTACCAGAATCCTATCTGCTCCCATAACAGTACTTACCCTCTGGGATACAATTACTACTGTACTTCCTTTAGTTTGCTCTTTAATAGCCTTCCTTAGGGCTGCATCTGTTGCAAAGTCTAGGGCACTGGCACTATCATCTAATATTAGTATCTCTGGCTGACCTACTAAGGCCCTAGCAATAGTAAGTCTTTGCTTTTGCCCTCCTGATAGGTTGGTAGCCCCCTGACTTACCATAGACTCACCTTTTTGTGATAAGCCATTTACAAACTCTGTAGCCTGGGCAATATCCAGGGCCTTGGAGATTTCTTCTTCACTAGCCTCTTCATTACCCCACCTAATATTTTCATTAATTGTTCCCTTAAATAGGGCTGCCCTTTGTGGAACAACTCCAATCTTTTGTCTTAACTCTTTAACGTTATAGTCTTTAACATTAATGCCATCTATAAGTACATCCCCCTTGGATGCATCATAAAGTCTAGGAATCAAATTAATAAAAGTAGACTTTCCTGAACCTGTGGCACCTATAACGCCAATTGTTTCACCTTGCTTTATTTTTATATTAACATCTTTAATAGCGTGCTGACTTGCATTTTCATATGCAAAGAATACATCCTTAAATTCAATTTTGGATTCCGTGCTAGCCTGTTCTGCATTCATATTACCATCTATAATATTAGTTTTTACATCTAAAACCTCATTTATACGGTCAGCAGATGCTACTGCCCTTGTAAAGATAACTACCAGGTTAGCAACTAAAACCATGGCAAGAATTATCTGGGCCATATAGTTTACAAAGGCTATAACTTGTCCTTGAGTCATTGCTCCTGAGTCTACACGCCCTCCCCCAAACCAAACTATAGCCACAATAGCTAGATTAATAGTTAACTGGGTTAAAGGATTAAGTAAGGCACTAATTTTTCCTACTTCTATTGATGTAGCAGTATGGTCTTCGGTAATTTCATGGAACCTTTCCATATCTGCCTCTTGCTTGGAGAAGGCCCTGATAACCCTTGTTCCTGATAAATTCTCACGAGTGATAAGAGAAATTTTATCAAGCTTTTTTTGGATAAGTCTAAAGTATGGTATAGACTTGTTCATAACTAAATATAAGATTGTAAAAATAATAGGCGTTGCTATTAAAAATATAATTGACAATTTAAAGTCAATATACATAGTCATAATGATAGATCCAATAACCAAAAATGGTGACCTTACAACCAATCTTATAAACATGGCTACTGCAAGTTGCAACTGATTAACATCGTTAGTAATCCTTGTAATGAGGGTCGGGGTACCAAACCTATCTATTTCAGCATGGGAAAATGTATTTATATGCTCAAATAAAATATTCCTCATCTTTGTTCCAAATCCCTGGGATGCTATAGCTGCATAGCGCTGGCATATTAGGGATGCTGCAAATCCAGCAAATCCTAGGGCAATCATTAAGCCCCCCATCTTTAAAACGTATGATACATCTGAATTCTTTACCCCTACATCAATAATTCTTACCATAACAAGGGGTACAATAAGTTCAAATACTGCTTCTACGAATTTAAAGAAAGGCCCTAATATAAACTCCTTTTTAAAATCTTCTAAATAATGCATAAGTTTTCTCATATATTTCCGTCCTTTTGTATAAAATAGTCTACTTATGTAATTATACATACCATACATAATGACGTCAAATATTACTTTACATAAAAACAAACCATACCAAATACCTACACTTAGATTAGTGTTAGTTTAGTATGGCTTGTCTACTTAAATATTACTCTTTATCCTTTTCAACTTTTTCTTCAATTTTTTCCAGCTGACGTTTTGCAAAGTCCCTTCCACCTAGTCCGAAAGATAATGCAAAGGCAACTGATAATCCTCCAAGCACAAGTAAAAAGGCAATGCTTACTATTGTTGATGCAAATTTAATTTGTTCAAGGGTCATAAATACTGCAAATATAATTATAGTGTACTTGCCTAGTAAGGCTGAGAAGTTGCTTTTAGAATAGTTCTTAATTAAACCTTCTACAAAGTATCCTGCAAATACTCCTATACCTATAATTATAACACCACTTAATATGGCTGGAATATAACTTATTACTGCATATCCTATTGCATTTAATACGCTTAGTTTTAAAACACTTAGGGCCTCAACTGTAATAAATAGCATTATTAGAAATTTAACAATACCACTTATAGTCTTAGATATATTAAATCTTGGTATATTGCTATTAGTTTTTTCGTCTGCCCAGTTAAATATACTTTCCATTCCCACCCTCTCAAGGAGCGCTTCTAGAATTTGGCCAATAAATTTAGCAATATAGTAGCCTACTACAAGTAATATAATAGCTACAAATATATTAGGAATCATCATAAGAACCCTATTTAAAATAACTACTATAGGTTCTGTTAAGCTTTCAATATTAAGAACCTCTAGGGCTACTGTAATAACAGGAATTAAGATGATGCCAAATGCAATTTTAGATAATACATCCGCTAATACGTCCTGTCCCTTTTCGTCGGCTTCTTGTGATTTATCCGGGCTAATTTTATTATAGTACTTATCAACATTAATTGTTGTTAAGAAGGTTTTAAGTAAATCCCTTAATATTTTTGCTACGAAGAAACCTACAAATAATACAAGTCCTGCTCCTATTAAACTAGGTATAAAGCCAAGTAACTTATTCATCATAGTTATAATCGGTTCTGATACTGACCCCATATCCAGACGCTCTAAGATTCCTGGCAAAAATAGTACAAACACTAATAAATAAAACATTCTTGCTATGGAAGCCACCCGGCTTTTTCCAACATCTAAATCTAGAGGATCTGTTCCCTTAGACAGGTACTTATCCACACCTAATTTAATTAAAAGCTTTTCTACCACTTTTCTAACTACTGCTGCTACTATCCAGGCAACTAGCAACATTAAAACTGCGCCTAATAACCTAAATATTAGAGCAAAACCAAGTCCTGCTACATTATTCAACCATCCCATAATCTTTCCTCCTTAAATTATTTTTGTACTTATGTATAAAATTATATACCATATACATATAAAAGCAATATCTATTTATTACAAGTCTATTTTAAAGCTTACTTGCAGATACTAATCTTATAATAAAGAAAGTAGGTGCTTATATGCAACAAGTGTTAACATCTAAGGAACTTAATATGCACTTAAATAATTTTAGGCAAACCCTTTTGGATTTTGATTACTCTACTATTGATAATATTAGATTTCTAAACCTCGAGTCTGTATATGCTTATATGGAGAATATAGATAATAATCCTTTTAAAGCTCAGTATAATAAGATTAAGGAATCCCTAGATATAATCGAGCCTTATCTACCCTTCTTATCATCAGAACGTGCAAGAGACTTTTTGATTCAGGTTGCAAAGGTTGAAAATGATAATGAAATAGAGGAGTTAAAAAAGGAATATATAGCTAAACTTAGAATAGACTTTATTAAAATGACCAATAAAATAACTGATGATAAGGACTGGGAGGCACTTGTAAGTGTTTGTGAAAAAATTAGGTTTAGAAGAGAAGAATCTTATTTGCACTAATGGGAGTTTTAATATACAATTGTAGTAATTATACTTTTCTAGGAGGTGTTTTGGTGTTCCAATCAACTGATGATTTAGCCGTAAACAAACTAATTATATTGTATCTATTAGCAAAGGTCAAAATGCCTCTGTCTATTTCCCAAATAACTCAATTTGTTTTGGAAAGGTCCTATACAGATTATTTCTCTTTACAACAGTACTTAGCAGAAATGGCCGAAGCCGATTTAGTAGAACAAGAAAAGGACTCTCATATATCTTGGTTTTCCATTACTAATAAGGGGGCCGAAACACTTGGCTTCTTTGAATCTAGAATCCCAAATAGCATGCGTGATGAACTGGATTCATTTATAGAGCAAAATTGGAGAACTCTAAGAAATGAAATGGAGGTCACAGCCGATTATGTTTGTGAAAAGGATAATGAATACATTGTACATTGCAAGGTTAACGAAAATGATTCTGTATTAATAGAACTTAAAGTTAATGTAGCTTCTAAAAAGCAAGCAAATGATCTTTGTAAGAATTGGCGTGATAATGCCACTACCTTATATGGTGAGATTTTAGGTATATTGGCAAAATAAAAACCCTTATTA
>JAAYSX010000030.1 GCA_012518255.1 Candidatus Epulonipiscium sp.
CACGTTGAGTGCGTTGTCTTGATGGAGCAAGAATAAAATTTATATGACCTTAAAAACAAGGGTTGATGTTTACTGTGCCCTATGTTAAGGTAAATTATATAATAATTATCTGTGGAGAGTATATTTATGAATATCAATACTAAATACAATATAATACATCACCATCATTATTAAAGGCTTGTGGCTATGATTTCATAGATACAGGTCTATTAGCATTTAATTAGGCTTGTATCTATATGGTGGGAAGTTTAGTATATGATTTAGTGTGTATGCCCATATAGGTTCCAGCCTATATGGGCATTTTTACGTATATAAAACTGGAGGAGATAAAATGAAAAAGCAAATTACCAAACCATCAATATTACCAGGCTTTATGGAACTACTACCATCTGAGCAAATCTTATTTAACAGTATAAAAGATATAATTAGGAGTAACTATGAACGCTATGGTTTTATTCCCATGGATACGCCCATTATAGAGAAGTCAGGAATACTACTTGCCAAAGGTGGAGGGGAAACAGAAAAACAAATATATAGATTTAAGAAAGGAAATAATGACCTTGCACTTAGATTTGATCTTACTGTACCCTTCGCAAGGTATGTTGCCCAGTATAATCATGATTTAACTTTTCCCCTCAGAAGGTACCAAATAGGTAAGGTATTTAGGGGAGAGCGTAATCAAAAGGGAAGGTATAGGGAATTTTATCAGTGTGATATAGATATTATTAATAGGGAGGAGCTAAGTTTAATAAATGATGCTGAAGTGCCTAGTATAATTTATTCCATCTTTAGAGAAATTGGTCTAGATGCATTTACCATATATGTAAACAATAGAAAATTATTAAATGGATATTTTAATTATCTTTCCATAGATAACTCAGAGGATGTACTAAGGACTATTGACAAGCTAGATAAAATAGGAGAGGAAATGGTCAGGAAGGAACTGGAATCACTTAATTTAGATTATGGAACAATTGAAAGTATATTAAGATTTATAAAGATAGATGGTAAAAATAATGAAGTAATTAAAAAATTAAAAGACTTAAAAGTGAATAATCAGTTGTTCTTGGAAGGACTAAATGAACTGGAAGAAGTAGTTGGTTATATGGGGGATTTTGGGATACCAGAAGAGTTCTATAACATTAACCTAAAGATAACAAGAGGCTTAGATTATTATACAGGAACTGTATATGAAACTATTCTTGATGATTATCCTGATATTGGATCCATATGTTCAGGTGGAAGATATGACGATCTAGCACAGAATTATACAAAAGATAAATTAGTAGGGGTAGGAATTTCCATAGGACTTACCAGATTATTTTATCAGCTTCTAGAAACTGAACTTATAGAAGTAGATGGCGGCTCAGCTAGCTCAGATATACTTATAATTCCTATGGGTCAGGAGTATATAAATTATAGTATTGAATTAGTTAACAGCTTAAGGGAGAAAGGAATAAAAACAGAGCTATATACAGAGGATGCTAAGCTGGGTAAAAAATTATCCTATGCAAATAAAATAGGTGTACCCTATACAATAGTGGTAGGAGAAGAGGAAGTAAGATCAAAAATATTATCACTTAAAAATATGAAAACTGGATCTGAAGAGAAGCTTAGCCAAGAGAAATTAGGGTGGAGACTTATGAGTTAATAGTCTCCACGATGATTTTCCGTGCCTGCTTAGCTTCGGGAATAGGGTATACAGGAAAAACATGGTTCATGCCGTCGTATTCATAATATTGAATTTTGACGCCCTGCTCACTAGCAATTGCTTTGAATTTCCTATACTTTATTCCATATTTTAATTTGAGGATAGGTGGTAAGACATATGGGCTTGTATCCAGTCTCTTTTCCTCCCACTACAAAGTATTAACCGCTCAGTAAGCGCACTTTGCCAACTTCTCATGATATCACAACCTTTTTTCAATAGTCATATTCAATAGTCCTATTATAACTTATAAAATTTTAGCTGTAAAATGGTTAATAATTATCTAAGAAGCTATGATATCCGTCTTTGTCTTTATAGCCTATAATAGTTTCTAAGTTAACATTATGGATGCTTTGGAAAATGTTGGCCTCTATATAGGGGCTTGTTTTTCGAAAATCTTTAATAAGTTCTTTCATTTCGGCCCTTTTGGAGTCAACTGCATTTTTTTCATTTTCATAGTCTTCTGTAAATCTGCAGGCACACTGAATGAACTTTAGGTCATTATAATTGGACCAGGCAATAATATCTTTTTCTTTTACTAAGAATAATGGGCGTATAAGCTCCATACCTTCAAAATTGCTACTATGTAATTTAGGCATCATAGTTTTAAACTGCCCGCTATAAAGCATACTCATTAAGATAGTTTCAATTACATCATCAAAATGATGTCCAAGTGCTATTTTATTACAACCTAATAGTTTGGCATTGTTATATAGATATCCTCTCCTCATCCTAGCACATAGATAGCAGGGGGATTTTTCAATATCAGATACAATATTGAAAATCTCTGTTTCAAATACCTTAATAGGTATGTCAAGGATTTTCGCATTTTCAATAATCATTTGGCGGTTAATTTTATTATATCCTGGGTCCATAACTAGGAACTCAAGTTCGAATGGTATATTACCATGTCTTTGGATTTCTTGCATGCATTTAGCTAGGAGCATAGAGTCTTTGCCACCTGATATACAGACAGCAATTTTATCATCTTTTTCAATAAGGCTATAATCATTAATACTGCTTAAAAATTTTTGCCATATATTCTTCCTAAATTTTTTTATTATACTTCTTTCGATTAGTTTATATCTTTCCATTATAGTCATCCTTAATTATATTATTATAATATGAAGCATAATTATTTTATAATGCTAATTATTCTTTGTCAATATATCTAATAACTACGTGTGATCTGATAAATATATTGACAACAGTAAGGTGCTGGTATAATATATTTGTATCAATAATTATTACACTATAGAATGGCATAAAAAGGAGAATGATTATGAAAAAAAGACTTGTTTATATGATTACCATGTTGATAGCAACTACATTAATAGTAGGATGCTCAAAAAAAGCAGATGCAAATAAATTAAAGGGAGAAATGATTTCACAAGGAGTATTTCCTATCTTAGAAACTTTTGATGAGGATAGTCCAGATTACATACCCCACGCAGATACATTTACCTATAATTATCATGCTAATTTTGGGCCAGGAACTACATTAGAATTTTTAAATAATAAAGAAATGATATTTGGGCCAGTTAAGGTAGAATACGAATTTATATCAGATGATAAAATTTCCCTAATAATGAGCCCAGGTACTCCAGAATTAGTTCATAAATATGAATATAATGATGGTATATTTAGATTATATGGCAAGGAAGGGACTTGCTATATAGACTATATAAAAGAAGGAACTGATTATACACCAGAATCTATAAGATATGATGAAATGTAAGATATTTAAGTAGAAGGCCTTTTAAAAGGTTTTCTACTTTTTTTGAAATATTGAAGCATATTAACATAGGATATGGTATAATATATACTAGTTAATAATGGTTATTATTGTAATGGGAGGTATACATGTTAGCAGGCAAATATAAAAAACAAATACACAATATTTTATTAGGTAATGATGTGGAAATACAATCTGAAGAATTAATTGAGGTAAAGGAAAATCTTGATAAGCTTACTCAATATAGGGAAGAAACTATGGAATATATGCTTGAGGCAGTAGAAACAGGAGCAAGCCTAGGGACTACTGAGGTAGGAATTCAGTTTTTGCTTTATGATATAAATCATCTTATGAAAAATCTAACAGATATAACAGAAAATAGTATGGCTTTCTCAGAAGAGACAAGTGCTTCTATGACTGGTATTAATGAGGTTTTGGATCAAAATATAAAATTAGTAGAAAATATAAATGAAAGAATTAGTCAGATTGTTAGCCATGGAAAAGTAGGTGTGGAAAGTACAGAAGCTATGGGTAATGTTTGCCAGAAAGTATCTAAGGGAAATGAAGATATAAATGCTAATCTAAACATACTATTAGAGAAGATAAAAGAAGTTGGGAACATTATAGAAGTTATAGAAAATATTGCAGAACAAACTAACCTACTTGCACTTAATGCTAGTATAGAAGCAGCAAGAGCAGGAGAAAGTGGCAGGGGTTTTGCAGTTGTTTCTGAAGAAATTAGAAAACTAGCCGAAAATACTAAGGAAAGTTTAGAAGAGTTTCAAACCTTTAAGCAAGAAATTGAGGAAGCATCTAATAATAGCATAGCAAGTATAGAAGAAACAAATAAGACTATGCAAGAAATACCTAATGTAACAGGCTTAATTCAAGAAACAATAGATTACACCTTTGAATCAGTTAATATTATAAGTGATGATATGACAGATTTTACGGCATCTTTCCAAGAAATAGGTGCTTCTACAAATGAAATAAATGCTGCAATTTATGATATGGCTAAACAAACAGAAAACATTACAAGTCTGGTAAATAACTTAAATAATACAACTAGGGAACTTAACTCAATTAAAGAAAAGATTAATACGAGTGATCAGGGCCTTATGGATAATAATAGAAACTACTATGCAAAATTTAAGGATCTTGGCTCTGAAATAACAGACAAACAGCTGATGACAATTTTGCAAGATGCTAAAGATCAGCATCAAATATGGATGGATACTCTAGAAAGGGCAGTTGTAAACAAGCAGATAATTCCATTACAGACAAATAGTACTAGGTGTGGATTTGGCCACTTTTACCAATCTCTTACAGTAGATGATAAAAGAATAGCTAGACTATGGGAAGATATAGATAAACACCATGAAGAGCTTCATAAATTAGGTGAAGCTACATTAACTTTTATCTGGAATAAGGATTATAAGGGAGCTAGCAATAAATATGAGGATGCCAAAAGAGTATCAGGAGAGGTATTTAGGATTATTGATGACATGGTCTTAAAGTTAGATAATTAATAAATTAATAAATAAGTGCAATCAAGATGTTTTGATATCATGATTGCATTTTTATTTTGAATTGATTTAAATTAGGTATAGATATATAATCTTATTAAATTAACTTTAGGATGGAGGTGGGTCGTGGCACAACAATACACTAAAAATATTATAAGGGAAAAATTTATAGAAATATTAAATGAAACTCCCCTAAATAAAATTACTGTTAAGGATATTGCTAAAAGATGTGAGATTAATAGAAATACATTTTATTACTATTATTCTGATATATATATTTTATTATCTGAAATATTTCAAGATGAACTAGATAAAGTAATTGATGAATACAATGATACACTTTCATGGGAAAAGAGTTTTATAGTGGCTGCAGAATTTGCCTTAGAAAATAGGAGGGCTGTTTATCATATCTATAATTCATTGCAAAGGGAGGAATTAGAAAATTTTCTATATAGTATATCTGGTAATGTAATGAATGAATACGTAGAAACAATGAGCAAAGATATAGGGGCTAGTAAAGAAGATAAGGAGCTTATAGTGGAATTCTATCAATCAGCTCTTACAGGAATGGTGTTACGCTGGATTGCTACTGGGATGAAAGGGGATCCTGATAGTAAGATTGAGAGAATAGGTGTACTATTTGATGGGAACATTGAAATATCACTAAAAAGGAGTGAAGAGTTAAATAAATACAACAAAACTAATAGAAACTAGGCAAAGCAGCATAGATGCCTAAAAACTAGATAAATAAGCCCTAGTGTTCGAAGTTCGAACACTAGGGCTTATTTATCTAATGATTGGAAATATAAAATATTATAATATATAAAATATAAGGCGGGCCTGCTAGATATGAGAAATATATATAATACTAGGATAAATATCAAAGAAAGAGGAGAAAAATGGAGCTTAAAACATATGATGATAGATTAAAACTTACAAATGGTAATTATCAATCTTTAGTAAACGCAAGAAAACCTGAAGGGATAGAAGATAAAACTGCTTATTTAATAGGTACAGGGATAGCTGCACTAGCTGCTGGATGTTTTTTAATCAGGGATGCCCATATGGATGGTAGCAAGATTACATTTTTAGAGCAATTAGATATTCCAGGTGGTTCACTAGATGGTGCAGTTCGCGAAAATGCAGGTTATGTAGCCCGTGGTGGACGGGAAATGGGACATCATTTTGAGGTTTTATGGGATTTATTTAGTTCGCTCCCATCTACTGAAGACCCAAATATGACAGTTTTAGATCACTTCTTCTATACTAACCTTGATGATCCAAACTTTAGTAATTGCCGTATTACTAAAAATCAAGGTGAAAGATATGATAATGGCAAGTTTAACCTAGGTCAAGAATTAGGAATGGAATTAGCTAAATTTGTTATGATGTCAGATGAAAGTCTAGAAAACAAGTCTATGGAAGATGTATTTTCAGAAGAGCTTTTAAATAGTGACTTTTGGACTTATTGGAGAACAATGTTTGCTTTTGAAAACTGGCATAGTGCTTTAGAGATGAAGCTATATATGAATAGATTTATTCACCATGTTGATGGGCTACCAGATCTTTCAGCACTACAATTCTCACGTCATGATCAATATACATCCTTTGTTCTACCTATGGTTAAATACTTAGAAGAAAATGGAGCTAAGTTTAAATATGGAGTTACTGTTGATAATGTGGAATTTGATATTACAGAAGATAAAAAGTTAGCTAAAAAAATAGTAGCAAGAGACAAATCTGGTAAAGATATTTCAATAGATGTAGGAGAAAATGATCTAGTATTTGTTACTAATGGCTCAATGACAGAAAGCTCCGGATACGGTGATGATAATACCCCAGCACCATTTATTAAAGAGCCAGGCGGATCATGGAACCTGTGGAAAAATATTGCTAAACAATCAGATGATTTTGGTAGGCCAGAAAGATTCTGTTCTGACCCAGAAAAATCAAACTGGGAATCTTGTACAGTAACCTGCCATGATGACCGTGTACCTAAATATATCGAAAAGATTACTAAACGTTCACCATATGGTGGTCGCACAGTAACTGGTGGTATAGTTACGGCAGCAGATTCATCATGGTTAATGAGCTGGACTATTAACCGACAAGAACAATATTATGGCCAACCAGAAGATGATATTGTGGTTTGGGTATATGGTTTATTCTCAGATATTGATGGAGACTATATTAAAAAACCTATGAGAGATTGTACTGGTAAAGAAATTACAAAAGAATGGTTATATCATATAGGGGTACCTGTGGATGAAATAGATGAGTTAGCAGGTTCATGTACTGCAGTTCCAGTTATGATGCCATATATTACATCACAATTTATGGTTCGTGAATTTGGAGATCGCCCTTATGTAGTACCAAAGGATTCAGTAAACTTTGCATTTCTAGGGCAGTTTGCGGAAACACTAGATGCTCCAGGACGTGATACGGTATTTACTATAGAATACTCAGGACGTACAGCTATGGAAGCAGTATATGTTTTAACAGGTGTTGAAAGAGGGGTACCTGAAGTATATGGTTCAAGGTATGACTTAAGATACTTACTCCATGCAGGAACTACACTATTAGATGGTGAAAAACCAGAATTAAATCTATCACCCATGGTTCAGCAAATGATTGGACAGCAAATTGAAGGCACAGAAGTAGAAGGTCTATTAAAAGAATATGGTGTAATTTAAAAATAATAATACTAACCATGTAGTTAAAATCCCGAAATTAAAACATCGGGATTTTAACTTATCTAAATTTATTAGGAGTGAAATAAATTGAAAGAGCAAAGGACTTACGGTAAGAGTTATATACCATCTTATGATGAAATAGAAAACTGGTATGAAGAAGAAATAAGAATCGATGGATATGAGGAGTTAGAAAGTAATATCAAGGGAGAAACAGATGAAAGTTTCTTTAACTCTTTTAGGAGATTGGAAAGAAAGGAGAATAAAAAGGAAGATAACTTTAAAAGGGAAAATATTTACTATAAAGACTATAAAAAATTCTGGGAAGAAGAGATAGAATATAAGGGTAAAGAAATAGAAGAGATAGAAAATCTTATTAGTTATCATGAGTTTTTTTTAAAATGGGAAAGAAGAAACATTAGAAAAAAACATAATTCAAATAACTATACAAGTAATGCAGGTACAAGATATAGGGTCGATGCCATAAGGGATTTTAAAAACCAGTTAGAAAGATTAGTGAAAGAATCAAAGGAGGCCTGGCAGTTTTATTATAGGAGACAATTGATAGATGATATCCAGACTAAGGGGAATCAAAGATTAATTAAGGTTCCCTATGTAGAAGACTCAAAAAAGAAGGTAATAGATTCATTAGATTTAGGTATTCCAGTATATATAGTTGGGCATCTTGGAAGTGGTAAAACACAATTAGCAATTGAGGCAGCAACAGACTTTACCATAGAAAATAAGGTGCAAGATAGATTAGAAGAAGGACTAGAAAACTGGTTTAAGGAAAATCCTAATGCCAAAGAAGAAGATGCAATAAAGAAATTTAAAGAACTAAATAAAGAAATAAGGCAATACTACAGTGATATTTTTATTAGTGGCACGAAGGAAGAAGTGGAAAATCTGCAGCCACTTTTTATATCAGGTTCCCATAACTTAACCTATGAAGATATGTTTGTAGAGAAGACCTTATCTCTTAAGCAAAGTTTTTCTAATGGATCATTTTCAGATTATCTAAATATGATAATAGATGATTTTTATATTTGGATGGATAAGCATGAGGAAAAATTAGGGGAGATGACAGAGGAGGAAGAGCTTCAACTTAAAATTCAAATATGGAAAAGTTTTTCTGATTTACTTGTAGCTAGTAATAGTGCCTTTGGTACTGAAATTAGAAAAATAGAAAAAGAAATACTAAAAGCAGTTCAGGAAGGACGCCCGGTAATAATAGATGAATTAAACACAGTAGCTATGCAAAATTTAATTGGATTAAACGACATATTACAAAGACGTGCTGGAAGTACAGCCTATATAACAGGAGTGGGCCCAGTATTAATTAAACCTGGATTTGGCTTTATAGGCACAGGTAATTTATCGAGTGAATCTGTTAACTACGAAGGTACAAATCAATTAAATCCAGCCTTTAAATCAAGATTTGTAACTGTTGAATATAACTATCTGCCCCAAAATATTACAGGTTCTCTAAAAAGCCAAGAGAATATGGAGTCTAATCAACTTTTTAGGATAATACTTACAGAACTTGCTAATAAAGATGGAAGCATTCACATACCTAACCCTAAAAGAAGTTTGGAAGAACTCTTTAGATTTGCCCAGTTGTCCAGAGTAACACAAAATGTTTTTATGGGAAAGGGAGGAGAAAATTTGGAGGTAGGATCAGTCAATGATGAGCTAGAATTAAGGGAATCTGTGCTATCTATTCGTAATATTTTACATGTACTAGATAGCTGGAATCTAGGAGAAGAAAAAGATTTATCCAAGGCACTTTGGGATGGATTCATTAGCTCCATTACCTATGCAGATGATCAAAACTTCATACTTTCCCAGGCAGTGAGATTTGGTTTTTTCCCGGAAGATGAAGGTTGGAATGTAAGGACAAAGGCTATAGGGGAAGGTATAACTACCTATGAAGAAATTAGAACTAGACCATATAATTATATTCGCCATGAAATAGGAATTCTTAGCTACCTAGATATAGCTTATTTAATATCACCAAGGGGACCTAAGAAAAGGAAAATATCAAAAGAACTAGATAATTTAGTTGATGATATAAAAAATAGTCAAAACATTGGCTTAGAGGAATTCCAAGAGTTAGAAGAGCAACTATCCCATTTGGAACATACTAAAATCCTATTAGAATACCTAGAAGAAAAGAGCATTGACTTATGAAGTTAAATTTGTCAACCGATTATGAAGATTATAAAAGTAAGGTTAAAGATTTAAGAAAATCTTTAGATAAATGTATGGAAACAGGATGTATCGAGGAAGGTTTCAAAGAAGAATTAAGGGAGTTAATGGAGATTGAAAAAACACTATTAATGGAAATGCTACCATATTATCGCCTTTATGATGAGAAGGCTGGGCAAGCATCCCTGGAGCTTATTCCACTTGAAATCGTAGGCGGATTTAACTTTAATAGTATCTTACAAAGCATAGTACGAATTAATAAGAATCTTTTCCTTGCAAATGCTATAGATGGAAAGGTACAATTTTTCTATATAGATAATCTTAAGGAAGATAAAAAAGTTGTGGAATGGAGTCCAGAAATAAAAGAAATAAATGAAAGAATCTCCAATATGCATAAATTAAATAATAATGAAATATTATTACTTGGAGTTAAAGGGGGGGCTTACTTAATTTCAAGTGAAAAATTTAGTAAATTACCTAATATAGGGGAAGATATTAAAGTAGCTAGGGTAAAGGTAAATCATAGGCTCGATAAATTTAGGGGGTTTGGTAAGTCAATATCCTTAAGCAAGGGCTTATTTTTAACTGATCTAGGGGAAGGAAGGCTAAATTTATTTAATTTAAGGCAGAAAAGGGGAGGATATACTATTGAAATTTATATGGAAGGACACTGCCCTGTTCAAGGTATGACTTCAATGGTGAAAATAAATAATAATTCCTTTGCAATAGGTAGGGGAGACGGTAAAGTATATTTAGTAGAGTATATAAATAATGAATTCAAGATTTTAAAAGAGATTAATGTGATTGAAAATAAAATAAGAAAAATAATCTACCTAGAATCCAATGGGGAAAACAAGGATTCATTAATAATAATAGGGGACAAGGGGCAGGTTAGCTGTTATTTGGTATATGAAGATAAATTAAAAGATATAGGCAAACTAGAAGGCAATTTATTTGAAATTGCCATTAACAAGGATAAGGCTATAGTTTTAAGCGAAGATGGTATTGTATATCTATTAGAAGAGACTTTTGGAAGTTGGAAACTAAATAAAGAGGCATATATTAAAGATAGGTTTTTTATACATGCATCTAGCATGAATGAATTTAGGTATCTGCTTATGGATATTAGGGGCAATTTATACTTTTTAAATATTAAAGGCGTATACAGCTGGGAGGATTTATGGGAAATGCCAATTTATCAGTAGGAGGTGAAAAATGGTTGATGAGACAATACTAATCCAAGAAGCACAGGAATATTTTGATGAGTTTATAAAAAAGGAAACTAGGTCTTTGGCCACATTTACAGGGGATTCAAATTTGAATTATATACCAGATGTAAACATAAAAGGATTTTTATTAAGGCCATCAAAGTCAACCCTTTATATTCCTTTAGCTGAATTTTTAAATAGAAATTCAGATTCGAATCAAATCTTATGGTATATTTATAAGGAATTAGCCCTATATCCTGATTGGAAAAGTGAAACAAAAAGATATTTAAATAGGGGACAAGATTGGCAGAAAGAAATAGATTACATGACTAGTTATATATTAACTAGGATTAGAGATGAAAAATTAGAAAATGATCCTGCCTATCAAGTTAAACTTATATCAAGATATGTAAGAAAAGAAATCTTGGATTTATTATATAGGATTGATAAATATACTTCTTACTTAAGGGTGCTAGAATTATGCCCTATATATAGGGATAGGGAAAACTTAGAAAAGACTAGTCAATATCCATTATCTAGTCCTAAACATAGGATACTAGCAGATAGTTTTATAAGAAGTGAAGTAAATGATTCGTATGATGTAGAGATTAAAGATTTTTCTAATAAGAAAATATTTAATAAGCCTTTTTATGATTTCATCAGGTATGAACTTATTAAACAAATTAATAAGGGTGAAGGTATAGTAAAAAGGGATCCCTTTATTAGGACATTTATATACCCCATATTCGAAAGTTTATGGAAGGAAGAAATAGATAATATGGACTTTCATAAATCAGAGGGACAAAAAGAAGATAAAGCTAGGGGAGAAAATTCAGTTTTCGATGATATAGAAGATGACGATAGCAAAGAAGATTTTGAATTTAACCAGGAAGATATAGAAGTGATACTAAATGAATTTATGGATGAGAAGGAAGAAGCAGATCTAAATATAAAGAATGTTATAGAGAGAAATAGGGACCTGAATAGCTATGGTGTTAGTAAGGCAGATAAAGAGTTATTTATCTACTACTCTAATAAGATGAAAAAAGAAAGAGAAGAGATGAAGAAATTCTGGATAAAGTTAGTAGGTAATGCCAAACAAGAGATAAATGTGAAAAAGGATTGCCAGGTTAAAGGTAAATTAGATATAGATAACCTAATTAATTTTTATCCAGATTTTGTAGAAGCAGAGCAAAAAGGCAATTACCAGAATCTACCTATATTCAATAGATATATCCTAGAGCCTAAGGCAAACATATTACCAGAAAGGATAGAAATATCCTTTATTATAGATAATTCAGGTTCCATGAATGAATTAAAAATAGAGTCAGCAAGAAAAGCCCTAGCAGTTACCTTGTTATCATTAGACGATTTTAATAGGTATCTAAATAATAGTAGGTCAGAGTTAAATAGGAAAATAGAAGTTTTGAGCGAAACCTGGTTTTTTGGCAGTAGTTATTATAAGATAAAAGAGTTTAATCCTAAGGAAGGAAAAGTAAAAGAAGAGAGTGATATAATACGTTCCATTGTAAAGCTAGATGCCAAAGATGGTGTAACTGATGAGGCTGCTTGTTTGAAGGAAATCCTTGAAGGAATTAGTCCTAGGCAGGAAAAGGAATTGAAAACAGGGAAGCAGGTAAAATTGATTTTCCTAATCACAGATGGGGCGTCAAGTTTTCCAGGTGCTTCAAAGAAAGTTATAGAAGATTTAATATTAAAAAATGTTGATATATATGGTTTTCAAATAGGTAAAAGTAATGAGGCAGATCAAAAAGTATTTAACTTTATTTGGAATGATGGGTATAGAGAAAACCGTGGTTTATTAATAGGTGAGGAGATAGAAAGTCTCCCAAAAGAGTTGTTAAAAACTATAAAAAGAAATATGGGCAAGATTTTTGCTTCAGATTAATGTTTGGCTTGCTTTTATAATTGACAAAAAGCCAAAAAAGTGATGTAATATTTTATAGTTAACATTATAAGGAGGCAAAAGAATGTCAAAAGAAGGATTACCATCGGGAGCCTATGGCTTAAAAGAAGGAGAAGAGTATATACCATATGTTCCCGCAAACAAAGTTATGCCAGAACTAACAGGTTTAGCCATAGTATTAGGTATTGTATTATCTGTAGTATTTGGGGCAGCTAATGCATATTTAGGTTTAAAGGTTGGAATGACTGTTTCGGCATCTATACCAGCAGGTGTTATATCCATGGCTATAGTTAGGGTTATACTAAAGAGAAAGTCTATTTTAGAAAACAATATGGTCCAAACAATTGCATCAGCAGGTGAATCGCTAGCAGCAGGAGCAATCTTCACTTTACCTGCGCTATTTTTATGGGGTGAGACGCCAAGTGCATTAACGATGACACTTATAACCTTTTGCGGTGGTGCTCTAGGTGTATTATTTATGATACCAGTTAGAAGGTATTTGATTGTTCAAGAGCACGGTAAATTACCATATCCAGAAGGTACAGCATGTGCTGAGATCCTTGTTGCAGGAGAAGAAGGTGGTAACAGTGCAGGTGTTATCTTTGCTGGTACAGGAGTTGGTTTAATATATAAATTCATAGGGGATGGTCTAAGGCTATTTCCTACTGAAATAGAAACAAGAATAAAAGGATTTAAGGAAGCAGCAATAGGTATGGATGTTTTACCTGCATTATTAGGAGTAGGTTTTATAATAGGGCCCAAAATATCTGCATTTATGCTATCAGGGGCAGTTTTAGCCTGGTTTGGATTTATACCAATGATTGCATTTTTCGGGAGCCAATCTAATGCTGTTATATTTCCATCTACAGAAGTAATATCAAGCCTAGATTACTGGGGAATTTGGTCCGATTATATTCGTTATATTGGTGCAGGGGCAGTTGCAGCAGGAGGTATAATTAGTTTGGCAAAGTCGCTTCCAATTATTATTACATCTTTTAGGGATGCTATGAAAGGATTCGGAGCAAAAGCTGGCGAAGAACCCTTAAGGACAGATAAAGATTTGCCTGGCAAATTTGTTTTTATAGGTACAGTAGTACTTATTGTGCTTATAGGAATTTTGCCTGTTATACCAGTGGGAATTGTGGGAGCTATTCTAGTAGCTTTATTTGGATTTTTCTTTGTAGTAGTTTCTTCAAGGGTTGTAGGGCTAGTAGGAAGTTCATCAAATCCAGTTTCAGGTATGACAATTGCAACCCTATTATTTACAACTATAATAATGAAAGCTACAGGTGCAAGTGGACAGCCGGGTATGGTTGCAGCTCTTTGTGTAGGTGCTGTTATCTGTACGGCAGCAGCGATAGCTGGGGATGCTTCTCAGGACTTAAAAACAGGCTACCTTATAGGTGCAACACCTTGGAAACAGCAAGTAGGTGAGTTAATAGGTATAGCAGCATCAGCAGTTGCAATAGGATTCATTATGATTCTTTTAAATAATGCCTATACATTTGGATCAAAAGAATTAGGTGCACCACAGGCAACACTTATGAAACTTGTTATTGAAGGTATTATGAATGGAAACCTACCTTGGAACCTGGTATTTGTTGGGGCATCATCAGCAGTAGTGTTTGAACTCCTAGGTGTATCATCACTTACAGTTGCTATTGGTATGTATCTTCCTATACATTTATCGACCCCAATAATGGTTGGTGGTGCTATAAAGGGATTACTAGATATAGTGGTAAAGGATGAAACAAGGAATAAGGCAAAAACAGAATTAGGAATATTATATGGATCAGGATTAATTGCGGGTGAGGGGTTAATGGGAGTAATTTTAGCAGGCTTTGCCGCTGCTAACTTTAATATAGGATTTGATGTGCCACCTATAGGCCAATTAGGGGCTTTGCTTATATTCTCACTAGTCATATTATCCCTAATCTATTATGTGTTCTTTAGTAAAAAGGCTGATAATAGTGGGGTCTAATAGTAAAACTAAAAATATGCTTGAGATGATACCAAGTAGGAATGAAGATATTGATTGGGAGATTAAGAATGATTTAGTGGTCCTAACAAAGTATAGGACTAGGAAAATAGATAAAATTATGAATAAATTATTTAGAACAACCTTAGTAAGCCATACAGAGCTTGAAGAATTAGGGTCGTTTATATGGCAAGAATGTGATGGGGTTCAAAATATATATAGCATATCCAAGAAGATGGAAGAGCATTTTGGTGATAGGGCTAGCCCAGTTTTAGATAGATTATTAGTATATATGAGAACACTAAGCGATAATAACTTTATAGAACTTAAATAAAAAAGGGGACTTACCCCTTTTTTTATTATGTACTATTAAGATTAAAGTGAAAAAGAGAAAATTAATTGATAATTCATTATTTGTTCATAAGTTCTTGTTATAATTATCTTAAATAGTATTATAAACGGATTAATATATTAATAAAATAGGGGGGGCTTTAATGTGTATAGTAGCCCTATAGACATTAGGAAAAATTTAGATATTAAGAGATGGCAAGAAATACAGGATGGCCTATCACAAATAACAGGGTTAACAATGGCCACAGTGGATTATAAGGGAAGGCCAGTTACTAAGCATAGTAGGTGTAGCAAATTTTGTGAGGTTATGAGAAGTGATCCTAAGACAGCGAGATTATGTGAGAAATGCGATGCTAGGGGAGGGTTTGAGGCGGCAAGGATAAATGATATATATATATACCGTTGCCATGCAGATATAATAGATGTTGCAGTGCCTATTATAGTAGGGGATAAATATATGGGTGCAGTAATGATGGGGCAGGTTATTATAGATGAAGAAAGTCCAGAAGAATATGGATATATAGAAAAAATTTATGGCCTACCCTCAGAATTAACCTATGTGCAAGATAAGATGGAAGATTACTATAATGAACTTCCTGTAATGACTTTTGAAGAAGTTAATAATGCGGCTAGAACTATATATAGTATATGTAATTATATTGTTGAGCAGGCTGTAGAGAAATATCACCTGAAGAACAGGCAAGAATCAAATGATGAGCAAGCAATTGAAAAAGATATTATTAATGGCTTGGAGCAGGGAGATTCAATTATAAGTCCAGCAATATACTATATAGAAAATAACCTAAATGAAAACTTAACTTTAAAAGAAGCGGCTAAAATATGCTATATAAGTCCTAGTTATTTTAGTAGAATTTTTACAAAGGAAATGGGAGAGACTTATTCATCATATGTAACTAATCTTAAGATGGATAAAGCAAAGGAGTTATTATTAACTACCGATAAGTTAATAAGGGAAATTTCTGAGGATTTAGGATTTAGTGACCAGTCTTATTTTATAAGACAGTTTAAGAATTATGA
The DNA here is from genome assembly GCA_012518255.1 of Candidatus Epulonipiscium sp. GTDB lineage: Bacteria > Bacillota > Clostridia > Lachnospirales > Cellulosilyticaceae > JAAYSX01. The sequence goes on from JAAYSX010000030.1 coordinate 16,370, forward strand.
AGGTATAACTCCAGCAAGTTATAGGAAGAATGTTAAAACAAATATAAAAAGCCACAAAACCATTAAAAAACAAGAAAGAACATCAAAGAATGGCAAGATAATCATAAAATGACAAGAAAGTGCAACCCTATACTCATAGTATAGTATCACTTAATCTAATGTATTTTTATATAATCTATTGTATAATTAATACATAAACAAGAAACATTTAATTAATTACTGTAGTATTTATACAAAATACATTATTTGTTCAGACAAATATAGTAACTAATGCCCAAGAACTGAGGGGAGGAATGTATGAATATAAAATTACAATACCAGGAAAGTAAAAATCTAAATATAAATAATATATCAGTTATAGGAGATTTTAACGATTTTAATCCTGCAAAAGGACAAATGGAAAAGTTAGATGATATATGGATATTTGAAGGGGATCTTCCGGAAGGTAAATACAAATATAGGTTTTTAATCAATGATGAATTAGAGCTGAATGATCCATTAGCGAATATGTACTATCCTGATGATAATGAAAAGCTTTGGTCTGTTCTTATGATTAATGAGGATGGGGAGAGGCTTTATAATAACAAACAGTATTCAGTTCATATAGAAAACTATAATATAAATTCAACCTTAAATGAAAGAGAAAATACCAATAAAAAAACTTTTAATCTTTTGCTAGATACTAAGGTTGTTACAAGATTTGAATTTACAGACATCTCCGGAATACACTCACTAACAACAGCATGGTACTCACCAGATGGAGAGTTATTCCAAGTTTCTGAGGAAAACTTATTCAAACCAGAAGGACAGCAATATCCAATTAAAACATGGTTCTGGATGGATTTAGATTCAAAAAAGAGAACAATACCTAAGGGACTATGGACTATCAAGTTATTTCTAAATGGGGAATTTATCTTAGAAGATAAATTTACAATAGACTAAATGAATTACTAAAAGGAGTTGAGAAACATGACAACAATTACAGGAGTTAACAATCTAGGAACGTATAACAATCTATATCCACTTCAAAACAAGGGAACAGTGCAAAGGCCATCCACTATAATTAAAGATGCTTCAAAAACAATAAATAATATTGTGGAGGATACTTCTAAAAACATCAAAGATGAAAAAGAAAAACTTGATATAGAAGTATCAAATGCCCGCACTAATATAAGTGCAGGTTTAGGAAGTCTAAGAGAAGCTTCTATGAATATAATTAATTCTGCTGTAACTGTAGGTGCTAAGGCATCTAAGGCTGCAATAAGTATAGGACAAGATGTTGCTAAGGTAACTACAGCAGTAGGTGTGGCAGTAACTACAATATCTTTATCTATGAACAATCCTAATAATGGAATAATTAGCAAGGGAGTTGCTATTCACGGAGCTGTATCTACCGCTTATGGAGCATCAAAAGAACCAGTAAATAATATTAAGAATTCAGTATCTAACCTAAGTGGAGATATTAAAGCTGAATATAGCAATGTAGCTGAAAACTTCCAGCTTTCTAAAGAAAGTGTTGGAGAAATAAAAGGTGCAGTTGTATCAGTAGGATCAGGCGTTAAAAACTATGTTTCTAATGTAGCTTCACATGTTAAAGATGCAGGCAAACAAATTGCAAGCACAGTAAGCAAATCCTATAATGATATTATAGGTGCATATAAGGGACTTAGAAATTACAACTATACTTTAGAAGATAATTCAATAATGGTTTAATAATAGCCTTAAAGAGACCCAGTAGGACTAATTTTAATTAGCCCTACTGGGTCTCTTGCTTTGTTTAATAGAAAATTTTAAAATTAAGGTTAAATTAAGGTTAGTATAATTAACAGTTAAGCTTAATCCTATATAATACAATTAATAATTAATAAATGGAGGTAATTTAAATGAAAGAAAAAGGATTAACAGGTTATCAATTAAAATTAATAGGACTAGTGCTTATGGTATTTGATCATATATTCGAATTTTTTAGCTACACCAATAGAATTCCTATAGCCTTTAGGTGGGCGGGGAGGATAGTGGCACCAATATTTATTTTTATGACAGTTGAAGGTTATGTTCATACACGAAGTAAAAAGAAATACATGCTAAGATTATATTTAGCTTCTATCCTTATGAATATGGGAAACCTTATAATCCCCAAGTATTTTGGAAGGGTAGATAATGTAGCTTTAATGAATAATGTATTTGCAACCTTATTTATGATTCTTATATATCTATCTATTGTGGATTTTATAAGAAAGGCAATAAAAGAGAAGCAAATTGGGAAAGTAATATTAGGAATAGTATTATTTACAATACCTTTCGTAATCTCTATATTAATAGCAGTCGCTGCAAGCGTAGGGAAATTAAATGTGGTACGTTTAATGTATATTATTCCAACACCTATATTTGTTGAAGGTGGACCAGTCTTTATTTTATTAGGAATAATAATGTATTTATTAAGGGAAAACAAAAAGAATATGATAATCGTATACTCAGTAATAAGCCTTGCCATTATGCTATTAGGTGAACTTAGTCTTAGTGGTATATTTATGAGAAATTTCCAGTGGATGATGGTATTTGCAGCACCTTTCTTCTATTTATATAATGGAGAAAAAGGCAAAGGTGCAAAATACTTATTTTATGTATTTTATCCAGCCCATATATATACTTTATATATAGTTTCATGCCTGATGATGGCTAAGTAAGCTACTTATTTTATTTATTAATAATAGTATAAAATAGGAACATCTACAAATAATAATCTAAAGAAAGATAAAAAGACATCAAAATAATGATGTCTTTTTTGCATATACTAAATATAAATGTGTAAATATTAATGCATGTAATTTATGAAAGGTGTAGGCTATTATATGAATAATTCAATAAAGAAAGCAATTTATATTATGATAGCATTCTTATTTTTAATTATAGGCGCTATTGGTGCATTGTTACCTATTTTGCCAACAGTACCTTTCCTACTAGCAGCCTCTTTTTTCTTTACAAAAGGATCTGAGAGAATTAATAGATGGTTTGTATCTACAAGCCTATATAAGAAGCATTTGGAAAGCTTTATAGAATCTAGGGCTATGACCTTAAGAACTAAATTTAAGATTTTAGGATTGTCGACTATTATGCTGTTTGCTGCTATTTATTTAGTAGACAATATTCATGCAAGAATATCAATTATTGGAGTTATGATATACAAGTACTATTATTTCATATTTAATATACAGACTTTAGATAGAAGAGATGTAAAAAAACAAATATCATAAATGATTTATTATCCAACTATTTACTATATGCTATAATTAATATTATATATAATATTAAAATATGGCTGAGGTGAATATTATGGAAAATAAGATTTCTAATAAAAAGATACTTATAATAGATGATGAGGAAGATATTCTGAACTTATTATCTACAGTATTAAAAAAAGAAGGGCTAAGGAATATATTTAAGGCTAGGGATGCAAAAAGTGGCTATACCCTATTTGAGAAGGAAGATCCTGATATTATCCTACTTGATATTATGTTACCAGATGAGGATGGTTATGAAATATGTAAAAAGATTAGACAAAACTCTAATGTTCCTATCTTATTTATGTCAGCTAAGACAGAAGAAGTGGATAGGGTCTTAGGATTTGCCTTAGGGGCAGATGACTATATAACAAAGCCTTTTAGCCCTAGAGAAGTAGCATATAGGATTAAGGCCAATCTAAGAAGGACTAACCCAAACATAGAAGAAGGCAATAACATAATTGAACTAGGACCTTTTACAATAGATGAGGATAAGGTGGAAATTAGGAAGAATAATGAACTAATAGAACTGAAACCCATGGAATATAAAATGTTTTTATATTTAGCCAAGCATCCTAACCATATTCTAAGCAAGGAGCAAATATGCAATGAGGTTTGGGGGGAAGATTATATAGGCTTTGATAATACTATAATGGTCCATATAAGGAAGTTAAGGGAAAAAATTGAAGTAAACCCATCAAAACCTAGATTTATTGTGAATGTTAAAGGATTAGGCTATAAGCTTGTCATAAAGGAAGAACAATCATGAATTTTAAAATAAGTGGAAGATATATTATAACAGTAGCTATAACGGTTATCCTAGTAGTATTCCTTAACTTTATTATTGTTGTAGGTATTGCCTTTAATACAGATAAGGTTAATAATAGCATGGCGAGGGAGGATAAGTATTTTTTACCTGAGGAATTTACCATAGAATTTTCTAAATATATATATTACCAAGGAGATAATATATATATTTATCAAGATGGAAAAGACTTATTAAAAAGCCATAATGCTTGGATTCAGGTTGTAGATGAAAATGGAAAAGAAGTATATAACTATAAAAAACCTACAGTTGTTAGGGAAAATTATAGGCCTATAGATCTTATACAAGCATATAAGTATAGCTTAGAAGAAAGTATGTCTACAATATTTATATGGGAAAAAGATCTAGGTAATATAAATTATAATTATATTATAGGATTTCCCTTTAAAGAAATTGGTAGGAATGTTATTACCTATGATAATAAAAAGCTAACCAAGATAATAGAAAAAATTATATATATGTTTTTACTTATAGATATTCCAATAGCCTTATTATTTGCCTATTTATTTAGTAGGAGACTTACAAAACCTTTAGTTGGAATTATAGAGGATATTACAGAACTTTCTCATGGTAATTATAGTATAGAAAGAAAGGAAAAGGGGATTTATAAAGAAGTAAATAGTAATATAAATAAATTATCAGCCCAGCTTAAGCTTAGTAAAGAAGAAAGAAAAAAGTTAGATGCAATGAGAGAGGAATGGATATCAAATATTTCTCACGATATAAAAACACCTCTAGTATCTATAAAAGGATATGCAGAAATATTATCTAGTGAAGAATATGATTTAACAAAAGAAGAAATTGAAGAATATACCAAAATAATAGAAGATAAGTCAAATTATATAAAGGAATTAATAGATGATTTAAACCTTAGTACCAGGTTAAAAAACCAGGCACTTACCTTAAACTTAGAAAAGGTAAATATAGTATCTTTAGTAAGGAAAGTTATAATAGATATATTAAACAGTCCTAGTACTAGCCAGGTACATATTGAATTATTATCAGATAAGGAAGTTATAGAAATATCTGCAGATCAATCTCTAATAAAGAGGGTAATTTCCAATATCTTATATAATTCAATTATTCACAATGATGAAGATGTTTCTATAAGGGTTATAATAGAAGAAAAAGACAAGTTATCTATATCTATTATAGATAATGGTAAAGGTATCAATGAAGAAGAATTGGAACATATCTTCGATAGATATTATAGGGGTATCAATACTAACCAGGGACATGAAGGTTCTGGATTAGGTATGGCTATAGCAAATGATATAGTAATAGCACATAATGGCAGCGTAAATATAAGAAGCCAGCCCGGGCTAGGGACAGAGGTAAAGATTCTCTTATCCTAAGCAGGTAAAATATAATGAATAAATTTAAAAGTTAAAACCCCTTGTCAAAAGTTTGTTAATGTATTAAACTAAGTAGGCGATAGTTTGTTAAAAAAATACTAAAGTTCAAGGAGAGATACATATGACAGGCAATGACTTTAGCTATAAATGGATGAAAAAAGGTGATGTAGATGCCTTTTTAGGCCTACTTTTCGATGGTTTTTCCAAGGTGCTTGCAGGAATAGGAATACTTATGACTGCCTTCCAAATGCCAGCAGAAATAGTTATGAATCGTATTGTGCCAGGAATAGGTGTAGCTTTATTATTTGGAAGTGTAGGATATTTCATACAAGCGGTTAGGCTAGCCAATAAAGAGGAAAGACAGGATGTTACAGCTATACCTTACGGTATAGGGGCTAGCCAAATTTTTGGATGGTTATTTCTTATTATAGGACCTGTTTATTTTAAAACAGGGGATCCGGTATTTGCATGGCAGGTAGGACTTGCAGCAGGATTTGTAGGAGGAATTATTGAATGCATTGGAGCTTTTGTAGGTAAATGGATTGTTAAGGTGACACCACAAGTAGCCCTAGTAGGTAACCTAGCAGCTGCAGCCCTGATATGGCTATCTTTAGTAAGCATATTAAATATTTATGAAAAACCATTTATTTCAATTATTCCTATGACTTTTTTATTAATTTGTTTCTTTGGAAAAATAGAATTACCTTTTAATATACCGGTGGGACTTATATCTGTTATTATAGGCGCTGTAATAGCATGGACTACAGGCCAAATGCAGGGCCAGCAAGTAATAGAGGCAGTATCAAATATAAAATTTACACTACCCATTCCCACAATTAAGGATGTTATTATTGGGTTAAAGGGAGTAGTCCCTTTCTTGCCAATTATTATACCTATGCAGATTTCCAACTTTCTTTCCACCTTGCAATGTATTGAAGGGGCGAACGTCGAAGGAGATGAATATTCTGTTAAAGGTTCGATGTTTATAGATGGATTTGGAACAATTATAGGAAGTTTATTTGGGAATCCTTTTCCAACTACAGCCTATATAGGGCATGGTAGCTGGAAAGAAATAGGAGCAGGGGCAGGGTATTCTCTTTTACATGGGATTACTTACCTAATAATAACTATAATGGGGGCGGTAGGCATATTAACAGCCATTATACCTTACCAAGCAGTGATGCCTATTTTAGTTTATGTTGGACTTATAGTGTCGGCCCAGGCTGTTAATCAAACCAAGAAAGATCACATACCAGCAGTGTTTTTAGGTATAATTCCTCTGATTGCCCAGTATGTTGAAACTGCAGCTAGTGCAGGAGTAGAGGCAGCAGGTACAACAATGGAAGCTATAGGAGTTTCTGCATTCCAAGCTGCTTCCTTTCCCATTGAAGGAGTCCAGGCTTTATCTTATGGGGCCTTTTTATCTAGTGTATTACTTGCGGCATGGCTAGCGGAGATTATAGATAATAACTTTAAAAGTGCAGCAATATTTATGCTTGTACTTGCATCATCTGCCTGGATAGGGTTAATTCATTCACCTAATATGGGACTTGGAAACCATACAGGGGTTAAGTTTGCTATAGTATATTTAGTTACTAGTATTATCTCTCTAGGAATTCCCTATCTAGGAAAATTAGAAAAAAATATTTAAAAACATTGTAAAATTATTGACGAAGTATAAAAAGCATGTTATATTATTGTCAAATAATAAAATAATCTTTTCTCAAGGAAGTGGAAAGATTATTTTTTTAAAAAGTAAGTTTAAGAGTTAAACTATGTTATAAAATATAAGATTAGGTAAAATATAAAAGTATATAAATTAAAATATATAAATATAAAAGTAAAGCAAAGGAGAAACTAAAATGATTAGTGTAAATGAAAGAGCAGTTAAACTAGTAGAAAAAATGATTTTAGATCCAGAAGGTTATAAGGTAGAGGTTCATAACATCTGTGGTGCCCATGTTATTGACTGTGGTGTTAATGCTGATGGTAGCTGGGAAGCAGCAAAGCTTATGACTGAAATCTTATTTGGTGGTTTAAATGAGGTAACATATGAAACATTCCCTGAGATGATTGATGGGGTATACTACAATGCGGTGCATGTTTATTCTGATCATACAGTTCTTCAGCAGGCTGCATGCAACATATCTGGATGGGAACTAAGACCAGGCAAATATGCCCCAGTACTTGCAGGACCAGGCAGAACACTTGCTAGAAAAGAAGGTGACTGGCTAAGTAATTACTCAGACTACTCAGATAAATACACAAAGGCTGTTCTAACAGTAGAACAAGGCACTATGCTTACAGAGGATGCTGTTAAAGATTTAGTAGATGCAGTAGGTATTGAAGCAAAAAATATATATATTTTAGTGGCAGCTAGTGGTAGTATTGCATGTTCAGTGCAGGTTTCAGCAAGAATCCTAGAGCAGACACTTCACAGATTATTAGAGGAAGGGTTTAACCTAGATAATATAGTAGAGGCTCATGGTATTTGTGTAATTCCACCAGTTGTTAAAGATGATATGATTGCAATGGGAAGATTAAACGATGTTCTTATCTATGGTGGGCAATCAACATATACAGTTGACTGTGAAGATAGTGAAGTAGAGGCAATTATTGATAAGATAACATCAGATAAGAGTAGTGCATATGGAAGAATGTTCAAAGAAATATATGAAGAAAATGGTTGTGATTTCTATAAAGTACCTATGGAAATGTACTCACCAGCAAAGGTTGTAATTATAAACCAAAGGACAGGTAGAGTATTTAAGGCAGGAGCATTTAATTTAGATATTCTTGCACAATCATTTAATACTACTAAGTAATTATTTAAAAAAGAGGAGGAAGTAAGATGGGATCAAATGTTAAAATACCTTTATTTAAGCCATCAGACTTAGATGCTGCTATAGGTAATTTTTTTGATGGATTCTCCAAGGTTATTGTTGCTATTGCTATTTTAATAGGTACATTACAATTAGATTCGGATATAGTTTTTGGGACCATGATGCCAGGATTAGTTGTTGGAGCTTTAGTTCTGCATTTAGGATTATGGTGGTACTATAGACAAATTGCTATAAAAAGAAATGATCCAGATTTAGTTGCAATACCAGCAGGACTGCAAGCAGGGCGACTATTTATTTGGTTATTTAGTATAATGTTACCAGTATACACAGTAACCGGGGATCCGATGCTAGCATTTAAGGTTGGTGTTCTTAGTCATTTTATAGGTGGGTTCATATTTGTAATAGGGGCATTTATAGTCCCACATATACTTAAAGTAGTTCCAGCAGGAGCCTTGTTTGGTGCTCTTGCAGGAGGAGCTATGGCATTTATGTTTCTTCAATCACTAGATGGAATACTACAAATGCCAGTAGTAGGTTGGACTTCACTAATGATTTTATTTGTTATATATTTTGGAAAAGTAGATGTTAAACTTCCAGCAGCCTTTATTGCTATTGGGGTAAGTGCAATAGTTGCTTGGGCTATGGGAAGCATGAGTTTTGGTGCTGTTACGGATTCACTAACTAATATAGGCTTTTACTTACCCAAGACTACATTTAACATATTTTCATCAGAGGTTATTTCAGCCACAATACCTTACCTGCCAATTATTATAGTATTCTCAGTAAACGAAGTAATTACAGGAATACAGGCTGTTGAACAAGCAAGGGAATGTGGAGATACGCATTTTGAATATACAAAACCTATAATGATTGCTGGGGTTGCCAGTATGGTAAGCGCTCTATTTGGTAATCCTATTGCGCTTGGACTTTATTGGGGTTACCCAGGTTGGAAAGAAATAGAATCAGGAACAGGATATCACTTAGGTATTGCGGGACTGTATGCATTTATAGGATTAACAGGCCTTGCGGCAATTATTAATGCATTTATTCCTGAAGCAACAGTGCTTCCTATACTAGTATTTATAGGGATGTCTAGTATAGTACAAGCCTTTGAAGTAGTGGAATCTAAATATTATCCAGCTGTTATACTTGCCTTATCGCCAGTGCTTATAGACTTTATTATGAGTAATGCTGCAGAAGGAGCATTGCCAGGATTAATGGAACTCAAGGCAGGATCAGCATTTTTGGGAATGATATTTGGTGCAATATTAGTATTTATTATTGATAATGAGTGGATTAATGTAACCTATACATCACTAATTGCTTTAGGGTTAACCCTTATAGGAATGGTTCACTCAGTAGGTATTATAGGCACAGAGACCTATGCACCTAGTAAGGAATTTATAATTGTGTATATAGTAACAGCTATTGTGTTTTTTATACTGGATAAAATGAATTTTAATAGAAAAACAGAAGCATAGAGGAGATAATAATGAAAACATTAGTATTTTTTGGAGCAGCAAGACGTAAAGGACATACAAAAGCAATGGTAGATTTACTTATAGAACATCTAGATGGAGAAGTAGAAATTATAGATGCATATAGGGAGCCGGTTAAGCCGTGTATAGACTGCAGATACTGCTGGCGCGTAAATGGATGTAGCATTAAGGATGATATGCAGGATATATATAAGAAAATTGAAGAAGCGGATAATGTTGTATTCGCATCACCAATATATTTCCACTCAATTACAGGCCCACTTAAGACTATGATTGATAGACTTCAAGTATATTGGGCAGCCCATGTTAGAAAAGATAAGCCAGAGGGATTCCAAAGAAAAGGTGCAATGTTATTAGTAGGTGGGGCACCTGACTTCGAAGATCAATTCTTAGGTGGAGACATAGTATTAAGAAATGTATTTAATGACATAAATGCGGAAAATTTAGGTATGGTTACTTTAGCAAATTCAGATGTTGATTCAATTGATAGTAGACCAGAGGTAAAAGAGGAAATTATCGCATTAGCTAAAAAGATGAATGAAGCAAACAAATAAGTTTATAAGTTTGGAAATATAAAGGAGATGATAAAATGCGTCTACAAGATAAAGTAGCAATTATAACAGGTGCAAGCTCAGGAATAGGTGAAGGGATAGCTAAAAGATTTATTAAGGAAGGTGCAAAGGTAGTAGGTTGTGGTATAGAAGATAGCTTAAACTTTGAAGATGCTAATGCTATTTATATACAAGCAGATTTAAGCAAATATGAAGCTACTACAAAGGTAGTAGAGGAAGCAGTTAAAAAATTCGGAAAAGTAGATATTTTAGTTAACTGCGCTGGTATTACAGAGGTAGGATCACTTGAGACTACTACGCCGGAAGATTTTCAAAAACAATTCAGTGTTAATGTAAATGGTGTATTCCATATGTGTAAGGCTGCTATTGGAGAGCTTAAGAAACAAAAAGGTGCAGCTATTGTTAATATTGGATCAGATCTTGGGGTTAGGCCAATACCAGAAAGGGTTGCATATTGCCCAAGTAAGGCAGCAGTTATTATGCTTACAAAATGTATAGCCACTGAATATGCACCTTATGTAAGAGCTAATTGTATACATCCTGGACTTGTTGAAACACCTATGATTCAAGATAGAATTGATGGTAGCGATGATCCAGATGCATTTAGAGCTTCAATGGCAGATATATACCCGCTAAAGAGAATGGGAACAATTGATGATATGGCTAATGCAGCAGTCTATTTAGCAAGTAGCGAAAGTTCATTTGTAACAGGGGAAAGCATAGGAGTATGCGGAGGAAGTTTAATATAAGAAGGAGGAATAATATGGCTACATCACTAGAAAAAATGCCTTTACCTATAGAACAGGTAGGATTACAAAAAGTATACGAAAGTGAAACATTAAAAGATTTTGAAGTTAATACTTTAGATTCTCAAAAGGTGAAAGATGTATATGGTGAGCTTAAATTTGAAAAACTATATGATGATAGACCTTATACATTTACATCTTTAGTAACATCATTAGATGGTAGGATTGCCTTTACAGATAACCCAGAAGGGCCAGTTATTTCAAGAGAAAACAGATGTGACCCAGATGGAGCTATGAGTGATTGGTGGCTTCTAAATCTTCTAAGAACAGTAAGTGATGGGGTTATGTTAGGTGCGGGAACCATGAATGCAGAAGCTAACTATACCTGTCATATTTTTGACCAGGAACTAGAAGATGCACGCATAGAAAAGGGCTTAAACCCAGTGCCATGGAATATAATTACTTCAATTGACGGCACAGATATACCATTTGATCACAGAATGTTTAATGAAGAAGAAGTACCACTTATGATAAGTACATCTAAGACAGGTATTGATGTAATAGAGAAAAACATAAAAAATCCTTATATAATAATAGGTCCCCTTTCTACTAAAGAAGATGTAACAGATGAAATGATTACAAAAATGAAAGAGGCAAAAGATAAGGTAATTGTTATTGCAACAGGAGATAAGCTTCCTGATTCAAAAGTAGCATTTTATCTACTTAAGAAATTTGGCATAGATAAACTGCTAGTAGAAACACCATCTTATATGCACTACCTAGTTGGGGAGCAGTTAATGGATGAATTATTCTTTAATTACTCATGCTTATATATTGGTGGTAAGGCCTTAACTATAGGTGAATTTGGTAAGGAATTTACATCAGTAGAGCATCCTCATACAAGAATGCTCTCAATACATGCCCATAGTGATCATTTCTTTTACTTTAGACACAAACTTATATACAATAAATAAAAACTTAAAAACCTTGAAATCTCTTGTGATTTCAAGGTTTTTGTTTTTATAAATAAATTTTAGCATAGATTTTTAAAGAAGTTAAGCCTACATATCTGTGAGGCCCCCATCAGGGGTGCCTTATCTCCTAAAAGTGATACCGAAATATCTTGAAAATTAGTGATAGGTAGTACAATAAGGCTATGAATATCATGTATAAGTTCAGGCATAGCGGATATAAGCTTAGAGTTTATAATAATATGTTCACAGTTAAGAATAAAAATTAGGTTAGTTATTCCGATAGCCATATATTTGGTAAATAAGTCTAGCACCTCCAAGGCATAAGGATTTTCATTTTTAGCAAGTGATATAAATTCATCTATATCCTTGACATCCATATGCTTGTTTATATGTTTAAGCATAGATTTGCTTGAGCAAAATTGTTCCCAACAACCATATTTTCCACATGTACACTGCTCATTGTAATTAAAATCTATAATATGGTGGCCTATGGAGTTAGCAAATCCTAAAAACCCCCTAATAAGTTTATTATTAGATATAATACCACCAGTTATAACATCATCAACAGTTATTACAACAAGCTCCTTATAATTAGGATTTAAGTGGTGCTCGGCCATGGCAGAATAGTTCCCATCATTATCCACATACACAGGGACCTTAAACTTGGCCTCTAACATATTTTTGATATTAATATTCATCCATTTAAGATCAGGGATAAAACGGATTATGCCTTCTAAATCTACAACACCCCTAACAGCTACACTAATACCCACAAGCCCATAAGTAGATGGAGGTAAACAGTTAATTATATCATCCAATATATCGCAAAGATCAGCAAATACATCTTCAAAATTATTAGTTTCAATAGGAAGATGGTAGGTATGTACGGGTTTTAGATTGATATCAGATAACATGATATTAATAACTGAAACATTAAGGTCAATTGCTATTACAAAGCCAATATTTTCCCTGAGTGTTAAAATAATTGGTTTCCTACCACCAGTTGATTCGCCGGTTATCCCTTCCTCAATAAGCTTATCTTCTATAAGCTCTTTAACTATAGTAGATACAGTAGCCTTGTTAAGGCTGGTTATATTTGCAATATCAGCCCTTGAAACATTTTTATACTCTATAATAGTGTTTAATATAGTAAGTTTGTTTAAAGAACGAATATCTTTAGTTTCACGAATGTCCATAAGTCACCTTTCCTAATCTATTGTTCACCTATATATTTTAACAAGAAAAAGAAGATATGGCTAGGAGTTTAGGGGAAATATATCTGAGATAATGGTATAATATAATAAAAAAGACTAGGAACCTGTAAGGAAGTGAAAATATGAAAAAGAAGCTAAAGAGATTGATAATTAATGGTGTATTTCTTTGCGCACTAAGTAGCAAAAGTTTTAGTGTGCAAGCTAAAGAGACTCAAATAGAACTAAATTTTGAAAATATATGGGGAGTTAATCCTATAGTTGAAAATGGGACAAGCCTGGTGCCCTTAAGAAGTATAGGAGACTTACTAGGTGCAAATATAGACTGGGATAAGGATAGCCAAACAATTACAATTAGGCAAGAAGGTGTTACCAATATACTTACAATAGATAAGAAGTTAGCTTATAAGTATAATAATGATGAAAAAAAAGAAATCCAGCTTAGCTTAGCCCCACAATTGATAAATCATACTACATATGTTCCATTAAGATATATTGCAGAAAGCTTAGATGTTAAGGTGGATTGGGACCAAAATAATAAAAAAATTAAATTACTTGAGCCATTTAACTATAAAAATTATAAGATATATTTAGGAGACAGCATAGAAAAAGCAGTATCATCGTTAGGAGAAGCAAGCTTTACTATGAAAGATGAGAAGTATGATTATTTATTTTATGTAGATGATTATGAAAACGTGTTAATAATCTATAGTGATAATAATGCGGTTAAGGGTTTTACCAGTAATGCAAGAACTATGAAATTTAGGGATATTACAAATGGTAGCAATAATACTATTAATGCACCTGGCCTAACTATTGTTAGGGACCAACATGATGGTGATAAAATTGCTGTTATGAGCTACAACACCAATAGTACAGTGCCCCTTACTGGGGAAGCACTTATGTGCAATGAAAGGATTATATTTGAATTAACAAATGGTTTTAGGGCCCATAATAATAAATCTCCACTTAAATATAGTAGTGTAATTTCAAATGTAGCGCGTAATCACTCTAAAGATATGGCTGATAATAATTATTTTTCCCATACTAGCTTAGATGGAAGGTCCATGAGCACAAGATTAAATGAGGGGGGAATTAACTGGGGTAGATGCGGTGAAAATATAGCAGCTGGTAATGGATCAGGGATTTTAGTCTTTGGTCAGTGGCTCAATTCCTTAGGACACCGTAATAATATGCTTGGCCAAGATGGTGAATTGGGAATTGGTAGTGCCTATAACCCAGATAGCAAATATAGATATTATCATACTCAGAACTTTGTATTAAGACGTTAGATTTTTGAATTAGAAAATAATTATATTTTTCAAAAGGGGTGACTAAATAGCAGTTATGAAAAATAGGACTTATATAGCAATTGATTTAAAATCATTCTATGCCTCTGTTGAGTGCATAGAAAGGGGACTTGATCCTTTAACTACAAATCTTGTTGTGGCGGATGCAAGTAGAACGGAAAAAACCATATGCCTTGCAGTTTCACCATCCTTAAGATCTTACGGGATTTCAAGTAGGGCAAGATTATTTGAAGTAATTCAAAGTGTAAAACAGATAAACGCATCAAGGTTAAGTAAGGCGCCAGGTGGGAAGTTCACAGGTAGTTCATATAAGCATAAGCAATTAAAAGAATCACCAGATCTTTCCCTTGATTATATAGCGGCCCCGCCTAGGATGGCATATTATATAGAATATAGTACACGGATTTATAATATTTACTTAAAATATATTGCACCTGAAGATATCCATGTATATTCTATAGATGAAGTATTTATGGATGTTACAAATTATCTAAAGACATATAATTTATCAGCTAAAGAGTTAACTACTAAAATAATCCTAGATGTACTTAATACTACAGGAATAACAGCGACTGCTGGTATTGGTAGCAACTTATACCTAGCTAAAATTGCTATGGATATAGGGGCTAAGAAGACCCCAACTGATGAAAATGGGGTTCAAGTGGCCAAGCTAGACGAAATGACTTATAGAAAAGAGTTTTGGTCTCATAGACCTATTACAGATTTTTGGAGGGTTGGCAAAGGTTATGCTAAAAGATTAGAAAAAGAAGGTTTATATACAATGGGGGATATTGCAAGATGTTCAATTGGCAAGCCTAATGAGTATTATAATGAAGATTTATTATATGATCTATTTGGTGTTAATGCAGAGCTGTTAATAGACCATGCCTGGGGATGGGAACCTTGTACTATAGCAGATATAAAATCTTACAAACCAGAAGCAAAAAGTATAGGCTCGGGTCAAGTGCTCGAAAGTGCCTATACCTATGAAAAGACCAAACTAATAGTATGGGAAATGGCTGACTTATTATCACTGGATTTAGTTGATAAAAGACTAGTAACAAATCAAATTGTTTTAACCATAGGTTATGATATTGATAATCTAAAAAATCCCCATATAAGAAGAAAATATAAGGGAGAAATTACTAAAGATCCCTATGGCCGTAGCATCCCAAAATCATCCAGTGGTAGAATAAACTTAGATAGGCATACCTCATCAACTAAGCTTATCATAGATGCTTCAATGGAGTTGTTCGAAAGAATTGTAGATAAAAATCTTCTGGTAAGAAGGGTTAATATATCGGCAAGTAGAGTTATAGATGAAAATGAAGTTGAGATAGAAGATAGGAATAAACAGCTAGATCTATTTACAGATTATAGTGAAGAGGACAAAGAAAAAAATAAAGAAAAAATCCAATTAGAACGTGAAAGGAAAATGCAGGAAACTATACTAGAGCTTAAGAAGAAATATGGTAAGAACACAGTTCTAAAAGGTGTAAATTTAGAAGAAGGAGCCACCACGCAGAAAAGGAATAAACGTATAGGAGGGCATAAGGCATGACTAATGAATATGAAGACATTATCCATATGCCAAGGCATATCTCCAATAAAAGGAAACCTATGCCAATGATAAGTAGGGCAGCCCAGTTCTCTCCCTTTGCTGCCCTTACAGGCCATGAAGAGGCAGTCAAGGAAACTGCAAGGAAGACAGAGAAAAGGATTGAACTAGATGAACATATGAAAAAAATACTAGACGATAAACTAAAAGGTTTGCTTGATAAAAACAAAGAAAACATAAGTATAAAAATAAAGTATTTTAAGCCTGATAATAAAAAAGATGGAGGAGCTTATGTTACCTATAGGGGGACGGTTAACAAGATAGATCAATATAGGCGAATTATTCATATGGATAATAATAAGTTAATTCCAATGGACGAAATTATAAATATTGAAGAGATAGATTTTTAGTCAGTAATTTACTTAATTATTAGTCTTGTTTTTCCAGGATAAATAATGAAGGTTCTTTATTTTTTCAGCTAGCTCAGGAGCAGGACCATCTACGGTGGTGTCCCTAATAACATCTTCAATAGGAAGGTTACGGACTCGAGGTAGCTTAGCACCTATTTCATTAAGCCATTCTACTAATTGGGTAGATGAGCTTGCATAAACAATTCTACCTAGACCAACCCAGCCATGTGCCGCTGAACACATAGGGCAATGTTCACCGGAAGTATATACTGTTGCCCCTTTTCTTTCTTCAGGTGTCATATTTTCAGCTGCCCATCTTGCTAATGCAAATTCTGGATGTTGTGTATGGTCACCGCTAGCAACGCGATTATGGTCTTCCTTAAGCACCTTACCATTAGCAGAAACAAGTACTGAGCCGAAAGGTTCATCACCTTTATTTAACGCGATTTCAGCAAGTTCAACACAACGTTTGAGATGTTTTAAATCTAAATCATTTATCATAATAATTACCTCCTTGTTTTACTTCACTTATTTGTATTATAGCACAAATCCTAGAAATAACACTGTTTGTGTCACAAAAACAACTTCTAAGCATAATATAAACTAAGAAATAAATTATATTTAGGGAGGTCGTGTATAAGTATGGGATACTATGATTGTGATTGTTGGGGAAATTGTGAATATGGTTGCGAAAGTGGATGTCAATATCAGGATGAAGGTCTAGACGAAAGGTGCCAGTGTGTATGCAGAGGTCCAAGAGGTCCCCGTGGTCCAAAAGGGGATCCGGGAGAGAGAGGGCCTAGGGGGAGAAGGGGGCCGGTAGGCCCAGCAGGTCCAGAAGGCCCAGAAGGCCCAGTAGGTCCAGCAGGTCCATTTGGGCCACAGGGTCCCAAGGGAGATCCAGGCCCAGCAGGTCCAGAAGGCCCGGCAGGTCCAGCAGGCCCAGCAGGCCCAGCAGGCCCAGAAGGTTCAGAAGGCCCAGCAGGTTCAGAAGGCCCAGTAGGTCCGGCAGGCCCAGAAGGTCCGGCAGGCCCAATAGGCCCGGCAGGCCCAGAAGGTCCGGCAGGTCCAATAGGTCCAGAAGGCCCAATAGGCCCAGAAGGTCCAGTAGGTCCGGCAGGTTCAGAAGGCCCAGCAGGTCCAGAAGGCCCAGAAGGTCCGGCAGGCCCAGAAGGTCCGGCAGGCCCAGTAGGTCCAGAAGGTCCAGCAAATGGCCTTAATGCATACGGTAATGTCTATAGAGAAGGAACACAAGAACTTAATATAGAAGAAGCAACGGATAGGGTGCTGATAGAGTTTAATGGTAGTAACCATTTAACAGGCATGAACTTAACAACACCAATGATGGTTGAAATTACGTCTGAGGGTATATATGAGATAGAATTTACAGCTTATTTTACACTAACTTCGGGTTCTGGGCAAACAGCAACATTTGCTATTGGACTAGATAATGTACCAGTAGAGGGTGGCGAATTCACAAGGCAAATACAAGTATTTGAAGAAATTCAAATATATACAGGTAGTGTAATTACAGCCGTACCAGCTGGAGGACAAATACAGTTGATATTTTCAGCATCAGGGGCTATGACAGCTAGTATTGTAGGTACTGATGTAACAGCGTATTTGGTAATAAAAAAACTAGACTAGAAAATAATATATCTTAAGGGGAGGCTAGGAAGAACTAGTCTCCCTTTATTAATCTACATAAAAATAGAAACAATCGGATTTTGTATATAAAATTACCATTAATACAAATAATATAGAATGCTTGACTTTAAAAAATATATATTATAAGATTTGCCATATGCATTGGGCTAAAAGGGCCCTGTATAGAAATGGAGGAAGATTGTGGTTTTTTATGTATCACTAACAATTATTATTTTATTTGTAATTTGGGGAATGATTTCTCCAGACAATTTGGCGAACTCAGCAGCAAGTTTATTAGATATTACAATAGAGAAGTTCGGCTGGTTTTACCTTTTATCAACTTTCTTTGTCTTATGCCTTGCTATTTACCTTATTTTTAGTAAGTACGGTAATATAAGGCTTGGTAAAGATGATGATAGACCGGAATACTCAAATATCTCATGGTTTGCCATGTTATTTAGTGCTGGAATGGGAATAGGATTAGTATTTTGGGGAGTAGCAGAGCCCTTGCAACATTATCTTAATCCACCTATGGGCATAGAGGGGGAATCCTTAGAGGCTGCAAGGATGGCAATGAGATATTCATTTTTTCACTGGGGATTACATCCCTGGGCTATATATACACTTGTAGGCCTAAGTTTGGCTTATTTTAATCATAGGAAAGGCTTAAAAGGATTAATTAGCTCTACTTTTACTCCTCTTTTAGGGGACAAGACCCAAGGGGTTATGGGTAAATGTATAGATGTTTTGGCCATTATAGCAACAGCTTTTGGTATTGCTACATCACTAGGACTCGGTGCCCTTCAAGTTAATGGAGGTTTGCATGAGGTTATTGGAATTCCCAATGAACTTAAGGTTCAAGTTATTATAATTGTAGTTGTTACAGTACTTTATTTAATATCAGCTACAACAGGACTAGATAAGGGAATTAAGATTTTAAGTAATGTTAATATAGGGGTGGCAAGCCTGCTAATGGTTTTTGTTTTATTTGTAGGACCAACATCATTTATATTCGAAACATTTACAACAACCTTGGGAGGATATTTACAAAATATAGTGCAGATGAGTTTAAGACTTACACCATTTACCCAAGGTACATGGGTGGGTAACTGGACTTTGTTTTACTGGGCTTGGTGGATTGCATGGGCACCTTTTGTAGGAATGTTTATTGCTAGGGTATCAAAAGGGAGAACTATAAAAGAATTTGTATTAGGTGTTTTGTTTGTACCATCACTAGCTAGTTTTATCTGGTTTTCTGTTTTTGGTGGAACAGCACTTAATCTTGAAATATTTAAAAATGCGGGCCTGGCTCAGGCGGCAGAGCAAGATGTAACATCAGCTTTATTTATTACACTAAAGCAATTACCTCTTGGTCTTATAGTATCTACACTGGCTACTGTATTAATCATTACCTTCTTTATAACATCAGCTGATTCAGCTACCTTCGTGCTTGGAATGTTATCCTCGGATGGAGATCTTAACCCTCAAAATAGAGTTAAGATTATATGGGGTGTTTTGCAATCAGCAATTGCCATCATACTATTAATGAGTGGTGGATTGGAAGGATTACAAACAATGGCTATTATTACAGCTTTGCCTTTTGCAGTAATATTAGTTCTTATGTGTTTTTCGTTAATTAAGGCCTTAAAAGAGGAAATAAAAGAAAGCTAGTAAGTAGGTTTTGACATTACTAGAAACACATGATATAGTCTAACTATTATTATCTAAGGGGGTTCTTATGAAGGCTGCAGTTTTTGATATCGATGGAACCCTAGCTGATTCTATGGAATTTTGGAATAATATTTCTAGAAACTATTTAATTTCACAAGGGATCCTACCTAAGGAAAATCTAAATAAAATATTGGAATCTCTTACAGTAATGGAATCTGTTGATTATATGAAACAAGAATACGGACTGAAGAAAGATAATTCCATAATAAAGGATGAATTAAATGAGATTTTGTTTGAATATTATAAGAATGACCTAAAGCTTAAACCTTATGCAGTAGATTTAATAAAAGCTTTAAGAAGCAAAAATGTAAAATTAGCGGTAGCAAGTGTTACAGATGAAAAGCTTATTAATATTCTTTTAAAGAGATATGGTATATATGATGATTTTGATTTTATACAAACTTGTGACAATATCAAATTAAGCAAAGAAGATAAGCAGTTTTACAGGATTTTATCTAAGAGGCTAGATGTAGAACCAAAGGAGATATTTTTGTTTGAAGACTCATTGTATAGTATGATAACAGCAAAAAGCCTAGATTTTCGGATAGTAGGAGTGGAAGATAGCTATTCAAGTTTAGATTTAAAGGATATAATAGAAATATCGGATATATATATTAAAAGTTTTAAAGACTTTATAAGTTTAATAAAAATATAAGTTTAATAATCAAAATTAAATAAAAAGAATTTGTGGGGGGACTCGGAAGAGTTGAGAAGATAAAATCTGACCCTTTGAACCTGTCAGTTAACACTGTCGTAGGAAAGCAAAATCATTATAAAGTATGTATTTTTAGCGTTCCTATTTAGGAGCGCTTTTTTTATTGTTGGTTTAACATTAAATAGTAGGAGGGCAATATGGAAAGCAAGAAAAAGGAGATTAAAAAAAATATAGTAAAGGCGGTTAATAAAGTAAGGGAAATAAATCCTATGGCGGGATCAATTACAAATACTGTAACTATTAATTTTGTCGCTAATGCTCAGTTAGCTGTAGGTGGTTCAGCAGCTATGGTATATTTGCCAGACGAAGGAGAAGATTTAGCAAGATTAGGTGACGCCATGTACATAAATGTAGGTACAATGTTTCCAGTATATGAGGAGACCTTGGAGCATGTTGCTAGGATTTTGTTTGAAATAGGAAAACCTTGGGTTTTGGACCCGGTTGCAATAGGTATAGGGGATTTAAGGACCAAGGTATTGAAGGAGTTTAAGAACTACAAACCAAATATTATAAGGGGAAATGCCTCAGAAATAATAGCTTTAGCAGGTTTATGGGAATTGGATGGTGGAAGAAGAAATTCTAAGGTTAGGGGAGTTGATTCAACTAACTTAGTAGGGGAAGCAAAAAATGCTGCTATCGAACTAGCTAAATATACAGGTGGAGCAGTTGCTGTATCTGGAGCAATAGATTTAGTTACGGATGGAAAGCTGTTGGTTTATTCAAAGGGAGGATCCCACTTTATGGAGAAGATTACTGGGGCAGGCTGTTCTTTAGGGGGTGTAATGGGAATATATTTAACGGTTACAGATCCCTTTACTGCAGCAATAGTAGGTACCCAAATCTATAATTTGGCTGGACGCTTAGCAGAAATGAGATCACAAGGGACTGGGAGTTTTCATGTACACTTTTTAGATGAATTATATAAGGCAAGTGGACAAGATATAGCAAATAATTATTTTGAAATTAAGGAGGTATAAGGTGAATACATTAGTTGCAGTTGCAATAGAACCTTTTGGTGTGGGTGAAGAATTATCAAAAGAAGTATCGGAAGTTGTTAAGATAATAAGAAAGTAAATATAGTGGATGAGATTTTAGGGGATGGGACAAATGACAAGTAGAAAAAAATTTAATTTGATGGCTTACTTTATAGTAGGTCCAGAAAATACTAAGGGAAGGCCAGTTTCCTCAATTGTAGAAGATGCTATTGAATCAGGATTTACCTTTATTCAGATTAGATCTAAGGAAGCCCCAGCAAGTGAATTAATAAGATTTACTGTAGAAGCTGCAGATATAATTGAAAAGCTTGGTAAAACAAAAGAAGTCACCTTAGTTGTTAATGATAGGTTAGATATAGTGCTTGCAGCAAGGAAGCAAGGAGCCAAGGTAGATGGAATACATGTGGGCCAAGAAGATATACCAGTGGATGTATGTAGGGAATATTTGGGTGAGGAAAGCATAATAGGCCTATCAGCAAGAACTGATGAATTATTTGAATATATGAAAACGGTAGATGTGTCTATGATTGATTATTTTGGTGTAGGACCATTGAGGGAAACTGAAACTAAACCTGATTGTGGTCTTGGTCTAAGTGGGGAGATAATCACAAGGAGTTTTGAAGATATAAAGAAACTCGTAAGACTTAGTCCTCTTCCTATTGTGGTAGGGGGAGGGGTGAAAGTAGATGATATAGAACAGCTTGTAAAGGTGGGAGCAGATGGTTTCTTTGTAGTTTCAGCAGTATCAATGGCAGACAATCCAAAAAAAGCTGCGTTAGAGTTAGTGGATGCTTGGAAAGAAAATGAATAAATTTATTATAAGGAGGAAAGACATGAAAACAGCTTTGACGATAGCGGGAAGTGATTCTAGTGGGGGCGCTGGAATTCAAGCAGATATTAAAACGATGTCCTCACTAAAAGTATATGGAATGAGCGCTATAACTGCACTCACAGCACAAAATACGCAAGGTGTTAGTCGTATTATGGGGGTAAATCCTGAATTTTTAGCTGATCAGATAGATAGCGTATTTACTGACATATTTCCAGATTCAGTTAAAATAGGTATGGTTTCTTCTACAGACCTAATTAAGATTATCGCAAATAAACTTCAATACTATAATGCCAAGAAAATTGTTGTAGACCCAGTAATGGTAGCTACTAGTGGTTCAAAATTATTGCAAGATGAAGCAATAGAAACGCTAAAGAAATATTTATTTCCTCTAAGTATTTTGCTAACACCAAATATCCCAGAGGCATCTATATTATCAGGTATACATATAGAAAATAAATATCATATGATGGAAGCAGCAAAAATTATAGGTGATGAGTATAATTGTGCTGTGCTTTGTAAAGGTGGTCATAGCATTAATGATGCAAATGATGTATTATATAATAATGGTGAATATAAGTGGTTTATGGGTGAAAGAATAGATAATGAGAATACCCATGGAACAGGATGCACATTATCTAGTGCAATTACATCATATCTTGCTCATGGTAATGACCTAGAAACATCCATAGAACTTGCCAAAAAGTATATATCTGGTGCTTTAAGGGATATGCTTGATTTGGGGAAGGGAAGTGGGCCACTTAATCATATGTGGGATATATAGATATAGTATTGTTAAGACATCATAAGTAGGAGACTTTAAATGGACGAGAAGTTAAATATTAAACAAAGGCTGCTAATAGGATCTTTGTTATTTGGATTATTTTTTGGTGCTGGGAATTTAATTTTTCCAGTAGAACTAGGACAGGCTGCCGGAAGTAGTGTAGGCCTTGCGACTATAGGTTTTTTAATTACGGGTGTAGGACTGCCTATACTTGGAATAATAGGGTCAGCTCTTTCTGAAAGTGACAGCTTGTTTGATATGGCAAGCCTTGTTAGTAGATCATATGCACTATTTTTTACATGTGCCTTATATTTGACTATAGGACCCCTATTTGCAATACCTCGTACTGCTACAGTTGCATTTGAGGTAGGTGTAGGGGTTTTCATAGCAAAAGAGTATATTAATGTAGGACTTTTTATATTTTCACTTATATTTTTTGCCATAACCTTATATTTTTCATTAAGGCCAGGCAAAATATTGGATTGGATTGGTAAATATCTAACCCCTATATTTTTAATATTACTATCAACATTGCTACTTATAACTTATATAAAACCTATGGGACAGGTAGGCCAGTTTCCGCCGCAGGGAGACTATGTTTCTAATGCTTTATTTAGGGGATTTTTAGATGGCTACAATACCATGGATGCTCTAGCTTCACTTGCCTTTGCAATAATTATTACATCAAGTATTAAAAAGATGGGTGTAGATAATCCAAGGATAATTGCTGTGGAAACGGCAAAGTCAGGTTTAGTTGCAATTATAGGTATGACAATTATTTATGGTTCTTTAGCCTATATGGGGGCAACAAGTTTAGGAAGTGTAAGTCGTGCTAGTAATGGAGGGGTAATTTTATCCATGGTAAGTGAGTATTACTATGGTGTTATAGGTAAGATTCTTCTTGCAGCTATTGTGGCAGTTGCTTGCTTGAAGACGGCTATAGGACTTATTACAGCCTGTTCTTCAATATTTAGTGAAATGTTTCCAAATAGCATTTCCTATTCAAAGTATGCAGTTTTATTTACCCTATCATCACTTGTAATTGCGAATTTTGGACTGGAAAATATCATTAAATTATCAGTACCAGTGCTTATGTTTCTGTACCCACTTGCTATTGCACTTATTATACTGTCCTTATTAACCCCATTTATAGATAAGAATAGATATATATATATAGCTGGACTATAGGTATGACTTTAGTATTTGCGGTGTTTGATTTATTAAATGCCCTGCCTGATTCAATTAAAGATAGCAAAATTATGGAGTTATTTATTAATTTTGCTAAGAATTATTTGCCAGGGTTTGAGTATGGTTTTGGCTGGGTTATTCCAGCAATTATTGGTTTTATAATAGGATATATAAGAAAACAGCAAGATTAAATTCTTGCTGTTTTTTTATTAAAAGATATTAAATTAAAGATTTTATATATGCAGGATCCTTTAAGAGGGGTCTAGAAAGCCCAAATAAGTTAACTGTGCTTGAGCCATAGACCTTAGCCATATCATCAATGCTTCTAACACCACCTGTTAAAATAATAGGTGTATCTACTATCTTTGATAGTTTAATTGCCGCATCTTTATAGTATAACCTTTCATCCAAATCAAACTTACGCCATTGGCCACTTATTTCAATTGCATCTATGCCAGCCTTGGAAAGATGTTTTGACATTTGTAAAAAATCCTCTACTGTAAGGCCATCTGGCTCTTGGTCAGTAGAGTTTATCTTTACCCATATAGGAAAGTCTGGACCTACCTTTTCCCTAACAGCCTGGTAGACTTCCATGACAATACGGAGACGATTTTCAGTGCCTCCGCCATAACTATCAGTCCTTTTATTAAACAGGGGAGAAATAAACTGTGATAGCAAATACCAATGGGCACAGTGAATTTGAACACCATCAAATCCAGCATCTTTGACCCTTTGGCTAGCATCGGCAAAAGATTTGATAACATTTTGTATTTCCTGCCTAGTCATTTCTTTAGGCCTTATATTAGAAGTCGGATGGGGAACAGCAGAAGGGCCAAGAATTTTAGCTGTTTCCGGATAGGCCTGACTATGGGAAGATCCATGGGCAATTTGCATTATAATTTTTGTATCATAAGAGTGAACCATATCAACCAAATTTTTGTAGGAATCTATTAATTCATCCTTATGAATGCCAAGTTGATATTTTTCTGGTTGTTCGTAGTCTGTTATATAGGCATAGCTTGTAATAATAGTACCAACGCCACCTTTGGCTAGATCCTGGTAAATTGATAATATTTCATTAGTAGGGCTTCCATCTTTGTTTGCCTTACCTTCAAAAGTAGCTGAACGGATAAAGTGGTTCTTTACCTTTAAATTCCCTATATATGTTGAATCAAATAGATCCATATAATCACTCCTTAATATTTACTAATGTATTTAATATATATAATAAGATTTTATTATAATGTGAAACCATATACAATAGTGTATACTATATATAGTATATATACAAAGGGGGCTATACATGAAAATAAATACACGATTACTAATAAGCCAGGGTCTCTTAGTGTTACTTTCAGTTATAATAGTATTTTTAAATATAGTTACATTTATAGTTAGTGTCAGTCATGGTATAGCAGACTATAGAAAAAATAAAGATACATTAGAAAACCTAATGCAAACAGCAGATCAAAAAATGTATGAAGAGAAAAAGAAGATTAAAAGCAATCCTAATTATAAGATAATAAGGAATATGTAATAAAAAAGCCTAGATTACTAAGAAAAACAAGTAATCTAGGCTTTTTATTGCATATCTTAAGTTTTCAGAATAGTTGGGGGTCTGTCCCTAGACTATTTACCGTAATATGCTGCAGTATAAAGTTCTTTTACATCTGCTGGAGATGATTTCCTTGGATTTGTTAATGTACATGGATCTTCAAAAGCATTCTGGCTCATTCTATCTAGTACTTCTAGGAATTTAGCCTCGCTCATATCCACTTCTGTAACTTCTTTTAATGTATTAGGAATTCCTACTTTAGTATTTAAATCCCTAACGAAATCAGCTAAGTTGTCGATTCCTAATTGCTTTTCAATCATATCATATTTATCAGTTGCCTTACGGTTGTAATCAATAATATATGGAAGTAAAACTGCGTTTGCAAGACCGTGTGTCATATCAAATTCCCCACCAATTTTGTGGGCAAGGCTGTGTACAAGTCCTAATGATGAGTTTGTAAATGCCATACCTGATAGAGCAGATGCGTTATGCATTGCCTCACGAGCTTCGATGTTGTCGCCATCTTTATATGCTATTTCTAATCCATCCTTAACTAGACGGATTGCTTCTAATGCTAATGGATCTGTATAGCAAGTTGCACTTGTTGATACATAAGCTTCAATAGCGTGTGTAAGAACGTCCATACCTGTGTTTGCTGTAATATGTGCTGGCATTGTAGCTGGAAGCTTAGCATCTAACAAAGCAATATCTGGTGTAATTTCATATGATACTAAAGGATGTTTAATATGGTTAGCTGTATCTGTGATAACTGAGAAAGCTGTTATTTCAGAAGCTGTACCACTTGTTGATGGTATAACAATTAAATTAGCTTTAGTTCTTAGTTTAGGGAACTTACCAGCAACTAAGTCTTCGAATTTTGTATCTGGATATTCGTAGTATACCCACATGATTTTAGCAGCATCTAGTGCAGAACCCCCACCAATTGCGATAACCCAGTCAGGTTGGAATTCAGCCATTTCTTTACCACCACGGATTACTGTTTCGATGGATGGGTTAGGTTCAACACCGTCTACTATGGATACTTCCATACCAGCTTTTTCAAGTTGTTTTTGAGCTTGATCTAAAAAACCAAATCTTTTCATTGAGCTGCCACCTGTTACAAGTGTAGCTTTTTTACCTTCTAATGTTGACAAGTATTCTAAAGCACCTTCACCGAAAACAATATCTTTTGGAACTCTAAACCAATTTACATTCATCTTACTTCCTCCTAAATTTTATTATTTTATTTATTTTGTAGTTTATTATCAATTGCCTTAGCTGCTTTTTTACCAGCACCCATAGCAAGTATAACCGTTGCTGCACCTGTTACGGCGTCTCCACCTGCATACACATCATCTTTGCTTGTTTCCATAGTTTCTTCTTCTACTATAATCCCACCCCAAGAATGAGTATCAAGGCCAGGTGTTGTCTGCCTAATTAATGGATTTGGGTTTTGTCCTATGGCGATTATAATTGAGTCAGCAGTTATTTCAAATTCGCTACCCTCTTTTGCAATAGGCCTTCTTCTTCCTGACTCATCAGGTTGTCCAAGTTCCATTTCAATACATTCAACAGATGTTACCATACCGTCTTTACCGTGTATTTTGGTAGGGTTGTTTAATAATTTAAAAATAATGCCTTCTTCTTTTGCATGTTCAATTTCTTCGGCGCGGGCTGGTAATTCTTCCTCGCCCCTTCTATATACAATATAAACATTTTCAGATCCTAGCCGTTTTGCAGTACGGGCAGCATCCATAGCAACATTACCACCGCCCACAACAACAGTATTTTTACCAACCTTAACAGGTGTTGGTGAATCTTTCTCATACGCCTTCATTAGATTAACCCTAGTTAAAAACTCATTTGCTGAGTAAACTCCATTTAAGTTTTCACCTTCAATGTTCATAAAGCGTGGGAGCCCAGCACCACTGCCAACAAATACTGCTTCATATCCTTCTTCCATAAGTTCATCAATTGTAATAGATTGTCCTACTAATACATTGGTTTTGATTTCCACGCCTAGGGATTTAACCAAATCAATTTCTTTTTGTACTAGGTCTTTTGGGAGCCTAAACTCAGGGATACCATAGGTTAAAACGCCGCCAGTCTTGTGTAGAACTTCAAATATAGTTACTTCATATCCCATTTTTGCAAGTTCAGATGCGCAGCTAAGACCAGCAGGTCCTGATCCTACTACTGCAACCTTACCTTTTTTAGAAGCTTCTTTTTTAGCATTTTCGATTTTAACATTTTTCATATGTTCATCGGCTACAAATCTCTCTAATCTACCAATTCCAACAGATTCGCCCTTAATAGCTCGGACACATTTGCCTTCACATTGATTTTCTTGTGGACAAACCCTACCGCATATGGCAGGCAATGAGTTTTCAGCAGTTATAATTTCATATGCCTGTTCGAAATCTTCATCAATAATGGCCTGAATAAACTCTGGGATTGGCACATTAACAGGGCATCCTTTAACGCAAGGTTTATGTTTACAGTGTAAGCATCTTTTAGCCTCTTCTATAGCTTGATCTCTTGTATATCCTAAGGCAACTTCATCAAAGTTTTGATTTCTTACTTTAGGATCTTGTACAGGAATGGGTGTCTTTGTTAATGAATTATTTCTCAATTTACTACTTCCTCTCTAGTCTGCACTTATGTTCTTCTTCTTTATACATTCCTTGACGTAGCATAGCTTCGTCAAAGTCTACTAGGTGACCATCAAAGTCCGGTCCATCTACGCAGGCAAATTTAGTCTCATTTCCTACTGTAACCCTACATCCACCGCACATACCTGTACCATCAATCATAATAGGGTTTAAGGAAACATTAGTTTTTATATTATGTTTTTTAGTTATATGGCAAATAGCCTTCATCATAGGAAGGGGTCCTATGGCTATAACTAAGTCGTATGACTCACCTTCATCTAAAAGTTTTTCAAGTGGAGTAGTTACAAATCCCTTACTTCCAATAGAACCATCATCAGAGGCATAATGCACATTAGCGCAAATAGCCTCCATTTGGTCTTTCATAATAATATAGTCCTTATTTTGGCCACCTAAGATGCAATCTACATCAGCACCATTTTCCTTTAGTTTTCTTAGCTGAGGGTAAAGTGGCGCTATACCTACACCTCCACCAATACCAAGAACTTTTTTGGCTGAAGGAAGTGGAGCAGCCTTACCAAGAGGACCTACAAATTCCTCTATACTATCACCCACATTTTTTTCACTTAATTTACGGGTAGAGTAGCCAACAACTTGATATATTATAGTAACTGTTTCTCTTTCACGGTCAAAATCTGCAATTGTTAATGGAATACGCTCACCGTCAGGCTCAACGCAAAGCATAATAAACTGTCCTGGCTCACATTTTCTAGCGACAAAAGGAGCAATTACCTCCATTAATTCTACAGTTTCATTCAAAACCTCTTTCCTTACAATTTTATACATTTAATGCCTCCAATTTAAAAAGGTTGTTAATAATTAAACTATCAAACTTTAAAAAAATTAAATTCTTAAGTTATTAACTAATAGCATTTTTATATATCAACGTTAAGTTGACACTAAGGCTTAATTTAGTTAATATTATAAGTATATTATAACTAATACAATGTTAAAAAACTAACACAATCTTTTTAAATTAAACGTGTTTTTAAAGAGATTGATATAATATTAACAACTGGAGGTACATTACATGGATACATATCATCATATAATTGAGGATTTAGAAGGTTTTGAGACGGATTATGTAAAGGTCTTATATTATGATTTACCTAGCAATTTCTCGGGTACATATAAAACTTATAGCTACACACGTATATGTACGATATTAGAAGGAGAGAAGAGAGTAACCTTAGATCAAGATAAATTTACATATAATGAGAACAACTATTTGTTACTTCCTTCTCATACAAGAGTGAATATGGATATCAATAACAATACAAAAGCCTTGGTTTTTGAATTAAATGATGATTTGGTTCGTAAGGTATCTAATAACATGGAAATAGATGAAGAGATACTTGGAAATATAAATACTAATAAGGATTATTTTTTAGGAAATAATAAATTAGATATATGTAAAGATATATATAATATATATGAAGAGTCAAAGATTAAGAAAAAAAACAAAGAATTTCTTATAGATCTATATGCACAGAAATTAGTTTATAATCTTATACAAGACAAGGCAGCATATAATATTTTGAAACAGGGCAATGATGATCCTATTAATCTTGCTATTAAATATATTAATGAAAATATCCATGAGCAGATTAATATAGGAGATTTATCTAAGAAGTTATATATGTCGGGTCCTAATTTTACTTATCTTTTTAAAAAGAATGTAGGGTTAACGCCAGGAGATTATATTAAGGATAAGAAATTAGAGTTATCAGCCATATATCTAAAAAATAGAAATGTTACAGATGTTGCATATGATTTAGGGTATATGAATCTTTCATATTTTATAAAAATATTCAAGGAGAAATATAACTTAACACCTAAGCAGTACCAATTAGCTTACTATGGGGACTGACCCCCAACGATTAGAAATATTCAGAAATTAATTTGACATAGGGATATTTAGGCTGTAAAATAGTAACAAAATAAGCGTTGCATCTTGAAATACAAGAGCGACAGCAGGAGGAGATTATTTTGTTAGAAGAGAATAAAACGAAAAAGATGGCTTTGTTGGGGATATTTATAGCTATAATACTGGCTTTAGCATTCTCAGGTATAGGGTACATCCCCTTAGGATTTATGAACGCGACAATTGTTCATATACCAGTGATTGTAGGTTCAATTTTACTGGGCCCTAAAGAGGGGATGATACTAGGGTTAGTATTTGGTTTAACATCAATTATTAACAACACATTTAAACCCAATGTAACATCCTATGTTTTCTCCCCATTTTATAGTGTTGGAGAGGCAAAAGGCAATTTTTGGAGTATTGTTATTGCGATATTTCCAAGGATGATGATAGGTGTAACAACCTATTATACCTATAAAGGATTAGGAGCAAAGCTAAGATCTAAGGAAGTATCATATTTCATTGCAGGTGTGGTAGGATCCATAACTAATACAATTCTTGTTATGAGTGGTATTTATGTATTTTTTGGACAAAGTTATGCTGCTACACAGGGAGTTTTACTCGAAGGATTATTTGGAATGATTTTAACGGTTATTCTTATTAATGGTATTCCGGAAGCAATTGTAGCTGGTATTATATCGCTAGCATTATGTAGGGCTCTAACACCAGTTATGAAAAAACAGATAGCTTAGAGAGGAAGATAAATGAGTAAAAATATAGTAATAGGTGTTACAGGTGGTATAGCAGCCTATAAAATGCTAGATGTTACAAGCACCCTAAGAAAAAAGGGCTATGAAGTAGATGTTATTATGACAAAGAATGCTTGTGAATTTGTACAGCCCTTATCCTTTCAGACCATATCTGGCAATAAAGTAATTGTGGATACCTTTGAGCCAGTTCCTAGGTGGGAAGTAGAGCATATAGAACTAGCTAAAAAGGCTGATTTATTTTTAGTGGCGCCAGCTACAGCCAATATATTAGGCAAGATTGCAAATGGTATAGCTGATGATATGTTAACTACTACAATTATGGCAACAAAGGCACCAGTGATTCTTGCACCTGCCATGAATACCAATATGTATGATAATCCCATAGTCCAGGAAAATATAGAATATCTTAAGCAAAAAGGCTATGAATTTATAGAACCAGCAAGTGGATTCTTGGCATGCGGAGATATTGGAAAAGGTAGACTGGCAAGCCCGGAAGATATTACAGATAAGGTTATTTCCAGCCTGGAAAAAGATAGATCATTAGATGGAAGACGGATTTTAATTACTGCCGGCCCAACTATAGAAGAGATTGATCCAGTACGTTACTTATCTAACCACTCTTCAGGAAAGATGGGTTATGAGATTGCAGAAGAGGCAGTTAAAATGGGTGCAGATGTAAGGCTAATATCAGGTCCCACATCATTACCATGTCCCAAAGGTGTAAAACGTATAGGTGTAAAAAGTGCTAGGGATATGTATCAGGCTGTGCACCAAGAATTTGACTGGTCAGATGTGGTCATAAAAGTAGCTGCAGTAGCAGATTACAGGCCAGTAGAGGTATCAAGTAATAAACTTAAGAAAGACAAGGATAATCTAACTATAGAATTAGAAAAAAATCCAGATATTTTAAAATCTTTAGGTGAAAAAAAAGCTAATAAAATACTTATAGGTTTTGCAGCAGAAAGTAATAATCTAATTGATTATGCAAGTAAAAAGCTTAAGGATAAAAATCTTGATTTTATAGTCGCAAACAATATTACAGAAGAAGGGGCTGGATTTGGGGGAGATACGAATCTTGTCACTATAATTAAATCAGATGGTAGCATTAAATCATACGAAAAAATGACCAAAAAGGAAGTTGCCAGAATTGTGTTGGGGACAGTCCCCCAACAATTCTGACAACTACATATTTTTTAGACCTCAATATATTGGGGTCTTTTTTATTTGCAAAAACTTGTTGACATATTTTTAACTTATGCTATAATTATTCCTACGGTGATATTGATAATCACTATCAATTAGAAAACATAAATATAAGGAATAATATACATAAAAGGAGAAAATTATGAGAAAATTTAAAGGAATTAAATTAAGTATTGTTACAGGGGCACTTGCTCTTATGTTGGTAGCTTGTTCTAAGCCATCTAATGAAATTAATCAATTAGAAAAGGATGGGAAGGCAAGTCAGGCTATTGACATTTCAACAGTTGAAATAAGGGATGCTCATGGTGCTATAGATGCTCCTGTAAACCCCAAAAACATAGTTGCTTTAGATAATAGAACATTTGAAACCTTATCTGACTGGGGGATTGAACTAGCAGCTGTACCTAAAGCTGTAATGCCAGCAGGATCCCCATATATAGATGACGAGTCTGTTCAAGATATAGGGAATCACCGTGAACCTAATCTGGAAATTATAGCTGCCGTGGACCCAGAACTTGTAATAGTTGGTCAAAGATTTTCAGGGTTTTATGATGATATTAAGGAATTGGTACCCAATGCAGTTGTAATAGATCTTAGCTTTGACGTCTCCGAAGATGCTGATAAGCCAGGGGAAAACCTGATAAATGGACTTAAAGACTCAACAATTACCCTAGGTAAAATCTTTGATAAAAACCGGGAAGCAGAGGAGCTAGTTAAAGATTTTGATAAGACCATTGAAGATGCTAAACTAGCCTATAACGGCAATGATACGGTTATGGGACTCGTAGTTTCAGGAGGAGATATAGGGTTTTCGGCACCAGGCTTTGGAAGAGTTTGGGGGCCAATGTATGAAGTATTTGGATGGGTGTCAGCTTTAGATGTAGGCGGTAGCTCTACAGATCACCAAGGCGATGATATTTCAGTTGAAGCTATAGCACAAAGCAACCCAGATTGGATTTTTGTGCTTGACCGAGATGCGGCGGTATCTTCAGAAGAAGATGCTGTTCCAGCCCAAGATGTTATTGATAATTCACCAGCACTTGCAAATACAATAGCGGTTACTAAGAATCAACTGGTTTATGCTCCAAATGATACCTACACAAATGAATCAATACAAACATATATAGAATTATTCGAAAATCTTGCAAGTGCATTAGGTAATTAATATAAAAGGAGCACATAAAAGTGGAAAAAAGGAAAATGTGGACAAAGTCTTTTATAATGGCACTTATATCTGTTATTATTTTAGGCGTCTTATCATTAAGTATAGGGGTTTATGATATACGTGGCCAAGAAGATGGGATAAGAATGCTCTTTATAACTCGTCTGCCAAGAACAATTGCCCTAATGTTAACTGGTGCTGCAATGTCAATGTCAGGACTTGTAATGCAGCTTATCACCCAAAATCGCTTGGTTGAACCTACTACAACAGGAACCATAGAATGGGCTGGCCTAGGTCTAATGTTTGTTTATTTGATATTCCCAGCGCCAACACTAGTTCAAAGAATGACTGGAGCAATTATTTTTTCTTTTATAGGAACCATGGTCTTCTTCCTGTTTTTAAGGAAAATTAAGCTTAGGTCATCGTTAATTGTTCCAATTATTGGCATGATGCTAGGTGCAGTAATTTCTGCAATATCAACCTTTATTGGCTTAGTTTTTCAAATGTCTCAAAACATTGAGACTTGGTTTGTAGGATCCTTTGCTTCAGTACAGGTAGGCAGGTATGAGTATTTATGGCTAATTGTAATAATTACTATTCTTATATTTTTATATGCAGATAAACTTACCCTAGCTGGCTTGGGCGAAGATGTTACAACAAGCTTAGGATTAAATTACAATAGGATAGTTCTTGTAGGTACTGGACTTATTTCTTTAGCAGTTGGGGTGGTTGCAGCAGTTATTGGAAATCTTCCTTTTTTAGGTTTAATAGTGCCTAATATAGTTTCTATGTATCGGGGAGATAATCTAAGGGATAATTTACCCTGGGTATGTCTGGTGGGAATAGGAACAATTATGGTTTGTGATATTATTTCCCGGACAATAATAAGGCCTTTTGAAGTTCCGGTATCTATGATACTTGGGACAGTGGGTTCAGTAGTGTTTATAATTATATTATTAAGGCAAAGGAGGCTAGGGTAATGGAGACAGCATATTTTAATAATGAAGATAGGTCAGCAGGGGCCTTCCCTTCTAAGAAAGATGAAAGGCGTTACTGGATTATACTTATCAGCTTAATTGCACTAGGAATTCTTGCTTCCTATGGCCTTTTAGTCTATAAAAATCCAGTTCCAATAAGTTCGCCATCTTTTCTTCCGGTTGTAAAAAGAAGGACTGTGGCACTTACTGCTATGATTATAGCTGCAATTTGCCAAAGCCTATCTACTGTTGCTTTCCAAACTATTACAAACAATAAAGTTATAACCCCTTCTCTTTTAGGTTTCGAGGCTCTTTATTCAGTAATACATACAAGCACAATATTCTTTTTTGGTGCTAGTACATTTATAAATTTTACTGGAGCTAGTTCCTTTATAATTCAGATTATACTTATGGTTTTAATGTGTTTGATATTATATGGATGGCTACTTTCAGGCAAATACGGTAATTTGCAGCTTATGCTGCTAGTAGGAGTAATACTTGGTACTGGTCTAAAATCCTTATCATCTTTTATGAGAAGGCTCCTTGCACCATCAGAGTTTGATATTTTGCAGGCAAAACTATTTGGTTCTGTTAATAATGCAGATATTAGGTATTTTCCTATAGCAATTCCAATTGTAATAGTAGCAGCCTTACTTTTACTAATATATTCAAATAAGCTGAATGTTCTATCCCTTGGCAAAGATATATGTATGGATTTAGGAGTTAGGCATAAAAGGAGCACAATCTATGTATTAATTTTGGTTTCTGTTTTAATGTCTATTTCAACTGCTTTGGTGGGGCCACTCACTTTTTATGGATTTTTAGTTGCAACACTTAGTTATCAAGCGGCGCCAACTTATGATCATAAATATATATTTCCAATGGCCCTGGCCATAGGATTTCTTATAATAACTGGCGCATACTTTTTTATGTACCACATATTTGATGCCCAGGGAGTTGTATCAGTTATTATTGAAATGTTCGGAGGAATAACATTTTTAGCAGTAGTACTTAGAAAGGGGACACTATGATAAATATTGTAAATGCCCAAAAAATATATAGTGATGAAGTTAAGATAGGACCTTTAAACATAGATATACCAAAGGCTGGATTAACGTCTTTAATAGGGCCTAATGGTGCCGGAAAATCCACAGCACTTTTAATGATTGGTAGATTACTAGATATGGACGAAGGACAGATAAGTGTAGCAAATATGGACGTTTCAGATTCTAATTCAGGGGATCTAGCAAAGGTTTTAACTATACTAAGACAGGAAAATCATTTTATAACAAGACTTACTGTAAGGCAGTTGGTTGGTTTTGGCAGATTTCCTTATTCTAAGGGAAGACTAACTAAAGAGGATGAGCATATTATCTCAAAGTATATTGATTTTTTAGGCCTAAGGGACTTAGAAAATAGATATTTAGATGAGTTATCAGGTGGTCAAAGGCAAAGGGCATATGTAGCTATGGTCTTGTGTCAGGAAACAGAATATGTACTACTAGATGAGCCATTAAATAATCTAGATGTTGCACGTTCTGTTCAGATGATGGAGCACTTAAGGGAGGTTGCTAATGAGTTTGGTAGGACAATATTAACTGTAATCCATGATATTAATTTTGCAGCCAAATATTCTGATAGGATTTGTGCAATGAAAGATGGGAAAATTGCAGCTTTTGGGACAACAGAAGAAATTATGGATCAAAGTATATTAACAGATATATTTGAAACTAAAATAGAGATCATTGATGGCCCTTACGGGCCACTGGCAATTTACTAATATAGGCTATAAAGCAACTCCTTGATAAAACTTATAAAGACATGTATGCTAAAAGCATGAAGTAGTAAATAATAAGTATAGAGGAGAGATGGATATGTCTAATGAACGTTATGAAAAAGGTATAAAGAAAATTCAGGATTTTACAGTATCTCATAGTCCGGAAAACCCAACAGGGGAAATGGAGATAGGAGAAGGGTTTAAGGACTTAGCACCAGATTTAAGTAAATATGTAGTCGAATTTGCTTTTGGAGATATTTATGATCGCCCAGGCCTTGATGATAAGCAAAAAGTATTAACAACTATTGCAGGACTTGTTGCTCAGGGAATGCCACAAATCGAAATCCATATTAATTCGGGCCTTAATGTTGGATTAACACCAGAAGAAATTGTAGGATGTATAGTACATTTGCTTCCTTATACAGGATTTCCAAGGGTACTTAATGCCTTAAAGGTAGCACAAAAAGTTTTTGATGAACGCGGGATAACTGTTGATACATCAATGGTTGAATAATAGTAAAAAATGAGTAAGTGGGCAGACTATTAAATATAAAATATTAATAGGAGGCTAACTTATAATGGAAAAAAATAATAGAAGTTCTATGTTTACTACAATTTCAGCTGGGAGCACCAAGCTGAAGAATAGATTTGTTGTATCACCTATGGTAACTGTATATTGCGATGAAGATGGAATGGCAACAGATCAGTATATTTCATACTATGAAGCAAGAGCTAAAGGTGGATGGGGCCTAATTATAACTGAAGATTATGCAGTAGACCCAGCAGGAAGGGGCTTTTTCACGCCAGGTTTATGGAAAGATGAGCAGATAGAATCCCATACTAAACTTACAGATAGAATTCATAGGGCTGGAGCTAAAGTTTTTGCCCAAATATATCATGCAGGTAGGCAAACTACCTCAGGCCTAATTGGCCAGCAAACCATTTCAGCATCACCAATACCATGCCCAGTTCTTGGAGAAACACCAAGACAACTTGCTAGGGAAGAAATCAAAAAAATAGTTTCACAGTTCGGAGATACAGCATTAAGAGCTAAGAAAGCCGGATTTGATGGAATTGAAGTCCATGGGGGCCATGGTTACTTAATTGCCCAATTTATGTCAGGATATTCTAACAAGAGATGGGATGAATATGGTGGTAATATAAAAAACCGTATGCGTTTTCCGTTAGAGATAATTGCAGATATAAGGGAGAAGTGTGGCCCAGATTTTACAATAGGATTTAGATTATCAGCAGATGAATATGTACCAAGAGGACGTACTATAGAAGAAACTAGGATAATTGTAAAAATGTTAGAGGAGGCGGGTGTTGATCTGCTGAATATTTCAGCAGGCGTGTATGGTAGCACCTGGGCAGTTATACCACCACTTAATGTTAGGAATGGTTGGATTGTACATTTTGCAGAAGATATCAAGAAAATAGTAGATATTCCAGTTATAACAGTAGGTAGGATTAATGACCCATTAATGGGAGAAAGTATTATAGATTCTGGTAAGGCAGACCTGATTGCTATGGGTAGAGGATCCTTGGCTGATCCAGATCTACCAAATAAGTTTTTAGAAGGAAGATATGAGGATATTAGGCACTGTATAGGATGCCAGCAGGGCTGCGTATCTATATTGTTTTTAAACAAACCTATTCGTTGCCTAGTCAATCCTACATGTGGATTTGAATATCTGGATGAACTAAAGAAGGCAGACAAACCTAAAAAAGTAATTGTAGTAGGCGGTGGCCCTGGTGGAATGGAAGCAGCAAGGGCAGCAGCCTTATCAGGGCATGAGGTAAGCTTATATGAGCAAACAGGTAGATTGGGAGGAGAGTT
This sequence comes from Candidatus Epulonipiscium sp., assembly GCA_012518255.1. Lineage (GTDB taxonomy): Bacteria > Bacillota > Clostridia > Lachnospirales > Cellulosilyticaceae > JAAYSX01. The sequence continues at coordinate 54,661 of JAAYSX010000030.1, forward strand.
TGCAGTGGGGGCAATCCCACCAGAGAAAGGTGATCTAATATTATACTCATCATGGGTAGCAAGACAGATTAAAAAACTGGGTGTAGATATTAATTTACAAACTGAATTTACAGCCAAGATGCTTGATGAGAAAAAACCTGATAAAGTTATAATAGCAACAGGGTCACATTATAAAAAGCCAAACATTCCAGGAATTGATAAAAAGCATATAGTAAATGCTACAGATGTCCTATTAGGCAATGTAGAAGTTGGACAAAAGGTAGTTGTCCTAGGAGGCGGTTTAATTGGTAGTGAAACTGCAACCTACCTAGGGGAAAATGGAAAGGATGTTACTATTGTTGAGCAAAAAGAGTCTATAGCCATAGAAGAGGAAGGAACACGTAGGAAGTTTTTAATGGAACTAGTTGAAGATTTAGATATTAAGTTAATGACTAATACAAAACTACTTGAGATTAATAATGAAAGTGTCCATCTTGAGCGCAGTGGTGTTGAGACAGATTTAAAGGCAGATACAGTTGTACTGGCATTAGGACTTGAGCCTAACGCAAACTTAGAAGAAGAAATAAAGGATAGGGTGGACATAACAATAGTAGGAGATGCAATAAAACCTAGGGATGCCCTGGAAGCTATACGGGAAGGTTTCTTGGCAGGGGCTGGCTGTTAAAATAATTCTATTAAATAATAAAGTGCTGAAATCTTTACTAAAAGATTTCAGCACTTTATTTACTATATATATAATCTATTTAAACTACAGTTTAGATTGATAAATGACTAAAATTCATGTAGAATTGACATAGCTTAATTAATCTAGTTATTAACAATACATATACATAGGAGGAAACAATGTCAAATAGAGCAAAATCGGGGGCAGTCAGCATTAATAGTAAAAGAAAAAATGTAATGTTTCTTTTACTATTATTTGTATTATTAATTATAGCAGTGGTTATATCTCTGTGGGCTGGTTCTTATAGCACAACATTTAAGGACATAATACAGGGGGTATTTAATAAGGCTCCTGATGATAAGATAAATGCAGTTGTTAGAAAGGTAAGATTACCTCGCATATTTACAGCCCTTGTTGCAGGTGCAGGACTAGGGGTTTCAGGATGTATCTTACAAGCTATTTTAAATAATCCACTAGCATCTGCCTCAACCTTAGGCGTATCACAAGGGGCAGTATTTGGGGCAGCTTTTGCTATTATAGGATTAGGAGCAAACTCATTAAAGCATGGAAGTTTCTTAATAACTATATGTTCTTTTGGGGCAAGTATGGGAGTTGCCCTTGTTATAATGGGTCTTGCCAAGTTAAAACAAATAACACCTGAGTCAATAGTGCTTGCAGGTGTAGCTATAAGCTCATTGTTTACAGGGGCTACAACATTATTACAATATTTTGCAGATGAAGTACAATTAACAAGTTTAGTTTTTTGGACCTTTGGTGACCTGGGAAGCACAAACTGGAAACAAATCAGACTAATGGCCATAGTCGTATTTATAATTAGCATATATTTTATAATACATCGCTGGGATTTTAATGCCCTTTTAAGTGGGAAGGAAACAGCCATTAGCTTAGGGGTAAATGTTAAAAAAACAACTATTATTAATATGATACTGTGCTGCTTTATGGCATCTACAGTTGTATCCTATATTGGATTAATTAACTTTATAGGTCTAGTTGCACCCCATATGGTTCGTATGGTGGTGGGCAATAACTATGTATATCTAATTCCAGGATCAATTCTGGCAGGCTCCCTATTATTATTATTAGGGGATTTATTGTCAAGAATGGTTATAAGTCCAGTTATACTTCCAATAGGTGCTATTACATCCTTCTTGGGTGCACCACTATTTCTTTATTTACTTTTTAGAAGGGGTGGAAACAATGCTTAAAATAAAAAATCTTTATTATAGCTACCCTAATGGACCAGATCTTCTGGAAAATATAAACTTTAGTCAAGAAAAAGGGAAAGTATTAGCCATACTTGGAAATAACGGGGCTGGTAAAAGTACTATGTTAAAATGTCTTAATAAGATTATTGTTCCAGATAAGGGTAGTGTTAGGATTGGCGATAAAGAACTTATGGATATGACTGTTGGTGAAATAGCCAAGGAAGTAGCTTTTGTAGCCCAATCTATTCCTAATACACAAATGCTTGTGCATGATATGGTTATGTTAGGGAGGAAACCATATATGGGCTGGGGATTTGTTAAGGATGATTATGAAATAGTTGAAGAGTCTCTGAGATCATTAGATCTTATGCATATGAAGGATAGGTTTGTTAATGAGTTAAGTGGGGGTGAAAGGCAAAAGGTAATGCTTGCAAGGGCCTTAGCCCAGCAGCCTAATCTTCTACTATTAGATGAACCTACAAGCAACTTAGATATACAGAATCAGCATCAGGTACTTAAAATAGTACAGGATATCTGTTATGAGACAGGTATAATGGCAATAGTAGTAATCCATGATATAAACCTGGCCCTCCGTTTTTGTGATAATTATCTACTAATGAATGAGGGGCAGATTTATAATTATGGAGGGCCTGAAATACTAACAAGGCAGGCCATATGGGATATCTATAATATTCACGGTGAAATTATAAATATAAAAGATAAGCAAGTACTAATTATTGACTAAGTTATTCTTTTTCATTCTTATATAGGTTATAAGTCCTATTGTATCAGCAAGCGCCCAGCCTATGGGAATAGACCACCATATACCACGTTGCCCTATTTGGGGGATACCAGATAGGACATATGCCATAAGAACCCTAGTTCCAAGGGAAATAACTGTTAGGATAAGAGATACCTTAAGGGCTCCTATGCCTCTAAAATAACCATAGAACATAAACAAAAAACCAATTAAAACATAAAATATTGAAACTACAGTTAGGTATTCTGCACCTATATTAATAACATCTGTTTCATTAGCACTAACAAAAATCCTCATAAGTTTACTAGAGCTAATATAAATAAATGTAGATGAAACTAGGCAAAATATAATAATTGTACGAACGGCAGATCTAACACCACTTGAAATACGATCTAACTTACCAGCACCCTTATTTTGTGCAACATAGGTAGCAAAGGCATTGCCAAAATCTTGCACAGGCAGATAAGCTATGGAGTCTATTTTACCAGCAGCAGCAAAGGCTGCTATGGTATTAGCACCGAAGGTGTTAACTAGGCCCTGCACACATACCATGCCAAAGGTCATAATTGACTGCTGAATAGCTGTTAAAAAACCATACTTAGTAATCATTGACGATATATCCTTATCAAAAACCATATCTTCCTTAGTAATTCTAATAAAGGGTATTTTTATAAAGGCATATATAAGACATAAGACTGATGCAAGAGCTTGGGCTAAAACTGTGGCAATAGCAACACCCTGAACACCTATATTAAGAACTAGAACAAAGAACAAATCTAACACAATATTAAGGCTGGCTGCTAGTATTAAAAATATCAAGGGTGTCCTTGAATCACCTATGGACCTTAACAAAGCAGAAGAACCATTAAATAAAAATACAAATATAAATCCTGCAAATATAATTTGCAGATAGTTTTGTGAATCCACCAGTATATTCTGTGGAGTATTTATTAAGATTAACATCTCCTTTGTGAATAAGGTTGTAAAAATTGATAGCACAATAGTAAAAGAGGCTATCATTGCGAATGACATAAAAATAGATTTTCTAAGTTTAGAGTAGTCTTTTTCTCCGAAAAACAAGGAAAATACAACTGATGCCCCCATGCATAGGCCAATTATTACAAATGAAAAGAAATTCATTAGCATAAATGCAGATCCTACTGCAGCTAAAGCATCCTTTCCAATAAATCTCCCAACTACAACTGAATCTACTATATTATATAGTTGCTGGAATAAATTACCTATCAACATAGGAAGGGCAAATCTAAGTATAACTTTAGTTGGATTTCCCTTTGTCATATCTAGTACCATTTATATACCTCCAGGTTTAAAGTTAGTTTAATTAATTATAATGTGAATGGCTGTACCAATAATACCGGTTCCAAGGATAACACTAATAGCGCTAGCCTTGAATTTTCTAAGCATAAAGAAGCCTCCTACAAACAGGCCAAATTCAAGATATCTAAAATCAGAAAGAACAATATTATTTATATTAGAATTAAACAAGGCAAGCATTAAAATAGATACCCCTGCACTAGCTATAAGGGCAACAACTGCGGGTCTTAGTGATGCTAATACTGTCTGGACGCCAGAAAAATTTTTATATTTGTAATAAAAGTAGGCAAGGGTTAGGCAAATAATAAAGGAAGGTAAGATAGCAGCAATGCTACAAACAACTGCTCCTAAGGTACCGTATACCCTTTGTCCTACAAAAGTAGCTGAGTTAATGGTGATTGGTCCTGGTGTCATTTCTGCAATAGTTATAAGATCTGTAAACTCAGCCATTGTAAGAAGCTGATGTTTTTCAACTATTTGTTCCTGTATAAGGGGAATAGCAGCATAGCCACCCCCAACACTAAAAAGACCTACTTGTATAAAACTAAAAAACAAGGTTAGTAAAAGGCTCATTAAATTTCTCCTTTCCTATAGTCTAAAAATACTGTTGTAAGTCCAACAAATAAACAAGTAAATATAATAACCATAGCACTAACATCAAAAAAGTAAGTAGCAATAAAAGCTATAATCATTAAAAAGATATGTAGCTTATGTTTTGTTTCTATTACATTTTTGGCAAGATTAACAACAACATTTAAAATTACTGCTGCAACTCCTGCCCTCATAACTTGTAGTGCTATTGAAATTATCTTATTGTTTCTAAATTGGGTATAGAAAATTGATATTAAAGATATAATTATAAATGGTGGTAGGATTGTACCGATTACTGCAACAAGACTACCTAAAACACCATGAAGTTTATAACCTAAAATAATACTTGCATTAACTGGTATAGGACCAGGGCTTGACTGGGCAATAGCTGTTATATCAAGCATCTCATCTTCCTTAATCCAGCCAAATTCTTCTACAAACTTTTCTTTATAAAGAGAAACTATTACAAAGCCACCACCAAATGTAAAAGCACTTAAAGTAAAGGTGGATATAAAAAGTTTCCAAAGCTTATTTTCTTTCTTAACTTCTTCCATACTATCATTCCTTTCTTAAATACTTTATAAGTTTATAATATATATGTAAAATAGGCAATGTTTATTAAGATATTCCTATTATAGGAAGTTGTTTACAAGTAGAATAAATGTTATTATTATGGTAAAGTAGTACTATTTTACAAAGCCAATATTTGAATGGGGGGGAGTTATGAATAAATTTAAAAGTATAAGATCTGCGTTATTAAGTGTTGTTTTAACTTTGGTTATTGTGGGAATGCTTACTATATCACTATTAGGATATTTTTATTCCAAATCCATTATTAACCATGAGATTGCCGAAAAGATGGACTATCAAGCAAGCCAAATAATAGAGGGCATAGATAAGAGGCTCTTAAAACATGATCAGCTAGTTGTAACACTGGCTAAGTCTGTAGAAGCATTTATTTCAAGCGAAGATGAAGAAGTCTTTAAAGAAGCAATTGACAAAACAATGCAAACCAATGAGGATACATATGGAGCAGGGGTATGGTTTGAGCCCTATGAGTTTTCACCAGAAAAAGAATATTTTGGTCCATATGCATACAAGGAGGGTAATGAAACATTTATAACCATGGATTATAGTAATAAATCCTATGATTACTTGCAATATGACTGGTATATAAATGCAAAAAACAATAAAGAAGAATCGTCCTGGAGCGATCCTTATTATGATGAAACATCTGATATTACAATGATTACTACATCATATCCATTCAATAACAAAGCAAATCAGTTTGCAGGGGTTATTACAGCAGATATAAATTTAAATAGTATCCAAGATATAATCACGGATACAAAGGTTGGAGAAACAGGTCATGCATTTCTATTAAATAGTGATGGCCTATATCTAGCAAGCCCAGATGAAAGTAAGGTAATGCAGGCTAATATACTAGAAGATACTAATGAAAGTATAGCAAAAATAGGTTCTGAAATTATTGAAACAAAAGAGGGTTATGGAACATACAAAGAAGATGATGGGATCTATCAGGTTTATTATTCTATAATTCCAAAGACAAACTGGATTATAGGGCTAACAATAGCAGAAAGGGAACTTTACTCATCCCTAAAAGATCTATTAAGAAATACTATGATTATATTCGTTTTAGGTGTAATTCTTGTAAGTGTTGTAATTGTGTTGTACACAAATGCTTTAAGTAGGAATATGAATAAGTTAAAGATAGTGGCAGAATCACTTAGCAAAGGAGATTTTACAGTAGTTTCAGATATTAAGGCAGAAGATGAAACAGGTATGTTATCAAAGGCCTTTAATAATATGATAGCAAATATAAAAGAGTTAGTGAACAATGTAGTAAAGGTTAGTGAAGAAGTGGCTGGGTCTGCTAATAATCTTGCTGCTACATCCCAAGAAGTAGCGGCAACATCCGATGAAGTAGCTAGGGCAGTTGATGAAATTGCAAGAGGAGCCGAGGAACAGGCAACAGATGCGGAGAATGGGGTTTCTATAGCCCTTGAGCTTGATCATAAACTTAGTAGTTTAATGTCCAATAGTAGTATTATGAATGATAGTGCCAACATAGCTAGCAAAGCTAATGAATCAGGTTTGGTCGCTGTCGAAGAACTAATAGAAAAAACAGATTTAAATAATAAATCTATTGCAAGGGCAGAGGAAGGGATAGAAGAATTAAATAATAAATCAAATAATATTGGTGCTATATTAGAAACCATAACTTCAATAGCTGAGCAAACAAATCTACTTGCTTTGAATGCATCTATAGAGGCGGCTAGAGCAGGAGAGGCAGGAAGAGGATTTGCAGTTGTAGCAGATGAAATAAGAAAATTAGCTGAGGATTCAGGGGAAGCTACAAATCAAATTAAAATGATAGTTGAGGAGCTTCAAGGGGAAAGTAATAATACAGTTAGACTTATGAATGAGGTTAGGGTTGTACTTGGTCAACAAACAGATGCGGTCTCCGATGTCAATGAGGTATTTAATGAAATTAACCAGGCTATAACAACAATTACTGAACAAATTAATAATGTTAATATTGCTATAGATGATATAAGCAAGGATAAGGATAGAATAGTTAGCTCAACTCAAAATATAGCAGCAGTATCAGAAGAATCTGCTGCATCATCAGAGGAAGTAACAGCATCTATGGACCAGCAAAATATAGCTGTAGAAGATGTTGCAAAAAATGCAGAACTATTAAATGAACTTTCACTTAACTTAAATGAACAGCTTAATAGATTTAAAGTATAAAGATTAATGGAGTTTGCCAGGGCAAACTCCATTTTTTATATGCTATTAAATTTTTCAATTTCCTTGCCAGAAATAGGTTTACTAAAATAATAGCCTTGAATATAGTCACAGTTGAAATGTTTTAGTTTATCATATTGTTCTTTTTCTTCAACCCCTTCTACTGTAATTTTAAGACCTAAGCTGTGTGATAAATTGATTAAGTTTTTGATAAATTCATCTCTGCCATCTACTAAGAATATATCAACCAATGACTTATCAAGCTTAATTTTTTTAACAGGTACATAGGTTAAATATCTAATCGAAGAATAACCTGTTCCAAAATCATCTAGGGCAAGACTAACACCAAGATCTAGTAAATCATCAAATAACTTTACTGCAGCTAAATCATTTTTTAGAAAAATATTCTCAGTAAATTCTATCTCTATTAGTTGGGGTGCAATATGGTGTTCATCTAGTAAATCCTTCAAGTATGACACATATCCTTTATCCCAAATCTGTTTACATGAAAAATTAATTGCAACAGGCTTTAGTTCTAGTCCATTCTTACGCCACTCTGACATTTGCTTAACTACCTTCTTAGTTACAATTCGCCCTATTTTTAAAATCAAATCTGTTTCTTCAGCTATTGGGATGAATTTGGCTGGTGAAATAAATGTTCCTTTAAGTCGAATTAAGGCTTCATATCCGCTAACTGTAGTAGTTGATGTAGCAATCTGTGGTTGGTATAAGATAGTAAAATCATCATTTTCACAGGCTTGTAATAAAATATCTTCGATTTTTCTAGTTTCTATTAATTGGTCCTTCATGCTTTCATTATAATAGGCATGCCTATTCTTTCCTAAATGTTTAGCCTCATGCAAGGCTAAGTCTGCATTTGAAACAATATCTATTGTTTTTTTGATATTATTCCCCGAAGAAGCGATTCCCATGCTAACTTTAATATAGTGCTCTGTTCCCCCTTCTAATATAAGAGGTTTTGAGAAAGCCTTTTTTATTTCGTGCATAATACTACTTTCTTCACCAATCTCTTTTTCTTGTACTACCAGTAAGAACTCATCGCCACCGAAACGAGAGGCAAAAAAGTAATCTTCTTTAAACATATTACTAAGCCGATCTGATAACTTTTTTAGGATCTCATCTCCACAAGTATGACCACAAGAATCATTAATTTCTTTAAAGTCATCAAGATCTACAATAATAATAGTGAAGGGAATATTTTCTTTTAAAAGCTTATCTAAATATTGCATGGACTTAGGTCTGTTAGGGAGATTTGTTAGATAATCATGCTCAGCCTGATGACGTATATGTGCCTCTTTTTGTGTGAGTTCCTTTATGTAAATTTGGTTATTTTTATATTGATGTTTTAGCTTAGCTTCGGCTGTTACGAGTTGATTATATGCAACTTGCAAATTCCTATTAGACACAGTCCGGATATAAGAAATAAGTAGGAATATTATAATAACAGATATTAATATGCTAATAATCTTGGTAGCATGCCTTTGAAAAAAGTTAATAGGCTTATTTATAATTAAGGAATCCTTCGGAAGATCCTTGCTGCTAATTCCGTAATCCTTCATAATATTATAATCAAAATAGTAGGTTGAGGGTGTTTCAAGTACTATCTCAGGATACACATTTTCTTCAAGAATTGATTTAATCATTTCCCCCGCAAGGTATCCGCAAGCCTCGTGGTCTATAATATATCCGCCAAACATTCCCTTACCTACTCCAGCCTGCGTAATAGTAAAAATAGGAACATTAGCATAGTTTCTAATCATGGCATGGCGTTCTTCTTCGCTGTAAACTATATTACCTTTTTGTTGGCCAATGGCTATACCAAAGACAATACTATCAGTATCATATGAACTAAGTTTGTAGCTAAGTTCCTCTTTTGTATAATTAGACGAATTTAAGTACTCTACTTTAAAATCTGCAAAAAGATCAGTTGCTTTTTTGAGCTGGTTTACAATACCTATACCATTTTCCATATTATCATGAATAAGCACTAGGTTCTTGGCATTTGGAAAAAGCAAATGGGCTAGCTTTAGGTTGGCTTCATAGTCTACTTTTTCTATAACTCCAGTTATTAGTGAATCCTTAGAGGCAGCTATACCATTTTCTATATTATCTATACCTTCAAAAACAATAGGAACATTAGGGAATAACTCCTCCTTATATTGCATTACAAATTGGAGGGCAGCATCATCTCCTACAATAACACCATCATATGGAAGCCGGCTGTCTAATTTATATTTTAGGATATCATAAAACTCCTTATAACCATTATTGTAAAAAGTGTTTTTTGTATCCATAAATTCATAATTAATAACATACTGATCTGTGCTTAATGCATCAATAATTCCATTAATTTGGTGCGGGATAGATTCCCAAGAATAGGAATAGGAACTAATGAATAGAATTCTGTATTTTTCACTAAATTTATCTTTTGGTCTTGAAAATAGTGTAGCTGATGAAAAGGTTAAAGCTATTAACAGTATACAGATTATACGAAAATATCTAGTATTATCTTTTACCAATCATATCCCCCCATAATAGATACTTATAACAATTTGTTATTTGTATCTATTATACATCTTTTGGGAGAATATCTCTATAAAATTGTGAATAATTATTGGATTATCTCCAATAATTATTGGCTGCTGCAATAGTTTGAAACTCAATAGCTACAACTTGTGAGGCAGCTATTAGGCTATCAGGGTCAACGCTATACAATTTACGCCCAGCCTCTAATATATCGAGGTCTGGTTGTATATTATGGATAGTATGCTGGGCAATTAATATAGCCAAAGCCCGGCCTTCTTCAGGTGTACGTGTTAATAATGATTCTCCGGGTATTAAGACTAATTCGGAATCAGGTAAGATATTCATGGTAACCTCCAGATTATATGGGTATAATAGTTATGATCTATTATACGCACAGTTTGACAGAATTGTTACATCAGACAGTTTCTTAATAAGTTAATAGATGAAATACAATTGAAAAAATATTAAAGCTAATGTAAGATTGAATTAATGCAAAATCAATTTAAGGAGAGATTAAAATGAAAGTAATAATGTATGGATCAAGAATATGTGCAGATTGTCGCTGGGCTGAGAAAAAATTATTAGAGCGTCAGGATATTGAGTTAGAATATAGGCAAATGACTGAAAGTGTAAAACTTCTAAAAGAGTTTCTAGTTTATAGGGATAATGAAGAAGTATTTAAGCCAGCTAGAGAAGGAGAATATATAGGTATTCCCTTTTTTATATTGGAAGATGGGACAAAAACCCTAAACATAAAAGATGTTATTAATTTATAAATAGAGACCTTCTTAAACTACGATGGCACTACAAAAGCTACTCAGATAAATAAAAGGAGCAAAAAATGAAAAATAGAAGTAAAAGGATATATAAATTACTATTTGTATTAGGAATTATAATTTTATCTAGCCAAGACCTACAAGCAGCAACCCTAAAAACAATTAATCAAAATAATACCAACTTGGTACCATTAAGAACAATAAGTGAAGAATTTGGAGCAAAGGTTAGCTTTGATAAAAATAGTCAAAAGATAACAGTAATTCACAAGGACAATATAATAGAAACAACAATAGGAAGTAAAACAGCTAGTGTAAACAACAAAAAACAGGAACTTTTACTTGCACCGCGGGTTGTAAATGGAGTAAGTTATGTTCCAATTAGATTTATAGGTGAATCCTTAGGGGGGGAAGTAGCCTATAATAATGGGGTTCTTACAATACACCTTGATGATACAAAAAAGGAATGGAAGCTTGAGCCAATAAAAATTCAGCCTGTAGTTACAGGCAGTACATTTAAAAAGGGTTCAAGGGTTGTTAACGGAAAAAGAGTTACATATGCAACCATTAATATGAATGATCCTAGGGTAAAAGTTAAAGTAGCAACCGCTTATAATAGGCTAGATAGGGCCCAGCCACTTAAATCTTTAGCATCAGGAGCTAAGGTAGGGGTCAATGGAACTTATTTTGCAGCCTATAATGGCGCTGTTCCAGAGCCAGATGGTACCCTGGTATCTAATGGAAAAACCTTACACATTACAGATATTGGCTCGACAATAGGATTTACACTAGATAATAAGGTGTTAATTGATTTTGTTACAACTCGTGTACAAGGATATATAAATGGGGAAGAAAGCTGGGTAAGCTACAGGATAAATAGGCCAACACCAGATCAAAGTGCAACTATTATTTACACACCAGAGTATGGAAGAAAGGTGCCAATAGCAAATGGCTGGTCAGGAATAGTCTGTATTAATGGCAAGGTAGAAAAGATTGTAAGCCAGTCTAGGGAAGTGCCTAAGAATGGATTTATTGTAGTTACACGTAAGCCAGGTTTATTTAGTATAGGTGATACAGTGAGTTATAAAACAGTTTTTCAGTCCCGAAACACATCTAAATCTTACTGGGACAATGTAGTATATGCCCTAAGCGCAGGACCAAGTTTAAGAATTAATGGTAAAAAAACAGGCAACCCAAAAGATGAAAAATTTACAGAAGCTAAAATTGTAAATAATGTAGCTCAGCGTACTTTTATAGGAGTAAATAGTAACAATGAATTAATGATAGGTACAGTATCAGCAAGTGTTAGCCAGCTTAAAGATATAGTTGCTAGTCTAGGTCTAAAAAGTGCCATGTGCCTTGATGGGGGTGCTTCATCAGGATTATACTATGAAGGTAGATACTTAACATCACCAGGTAGAAATATAAATAATAGTATTAACTTTTATTATTAATTTATAGAAAGGTATAGGATGAAAAATATTAAAACTAATTTAGAATGGCGGGAGATTAAAAGAGGACAGGATATTGATTATTTTATAGAAAGTATGTCTTATCCTGTAATTATTAAGTTATCATCGGATTTAACTAGTGAAATTCAGTTTCCAAAGTCTAGGGCAGTTTTAGTACGCACATCTCCTGTTACAAGTAAAGTTACAATTCATATAATGAGAGATATTGACCTACACTCAAGTTTTGCTAATTTTGAAGTGGATCTAAAAAATGGATATCTTAACATATACAAGAAAAGATCTAAACAAGGAATAAATTTTATTGACTTATCTTTAATTTTAATATAGGATAAGAAATAAAATTTAGTAAAAAATGAGGGGAGATATGCTCGTGAAAAAGATAATGATTGCCTTAGGTGGCAATGCACTAGGTAATAGCCCAAAGGAACAATTAGAATTAGTAAAAGAAACAGCAAAACCTATAGTAGATCTAATAGAAGAGGGGCACGCTGTAATATTGGCCCATGGAAATGGACCACAAGTCGGCATGATAAATTCATCAATTTCAGATATGCCATTTCCTGAATGTGGAGCCATGAGCCAAGGTTATATAGGCTACCACCTGCAAAATGCTATATTATCGGAACTAAAAAACAGGGGAATAGATAAGTCAGTTGTATCCCTAGTAACCCAGGTCATTGTAGATGAGAATGATGAGGCCTTTGACAAACCATCTAAACCAATAGGAAGTTTTTTTACTAAAGAAGAGGCAGATAAACTATCATTTGATAAAGGTTATACCATGGTAGAAGACTCTGGAAGAGGCTATAGAAGGGTAGTGGCATCACCCAAGCCAGTAGATATAGTAGAGAAAGATATAATAAGTGATATTGTAGATAAGGGACACATTGCTATAGCAGTAGGCGGAGGCGGAATACCTACTATAAAAAGAGGAAATGAGCTAATAGGGGTACCAGCTGTTATAGATAAGGACCTTGCAAGCCAAAAACTAGCTGAATTACTTGACTGTGATATCTTCTTTATCTTAACAGCAGTAGATAAGGTAGCAATTAATTTTGGAAAAGCAAATCAAATAGACTTAGACAAAATAAGTATAGAAGAAGCACTAAAATATAAGGAAGAAGGTCATTTTGCCCCTGGAAGCATGCTACCAAAAATAGAAGCAGCTATAGATTTTGCACAATCAAAACAGGGCAGGACTACAATAATATCTTCCTTAGAAAATGCAAAAAAAGCAGTTAAAGGGGAGACAGGCACCATTATCACGGGGGACTGACCCCCAACAATTCTGATAACTTATACAATATGGAGGTATTATAATGGGAAATCGAATAGAAACGAAATGTATTCATGAAGGATGGAAACCTAAAAAAGGGGAGCCAAGACAGTTACCAATTTATCAAAGTACAACATTTAAGTACGATACAAGCGATGAAATGGGCAAGTTATTTGACCTTGAAGCAGAAGGGTACTTTTATACCAGGTTACAAAATCCAACAAATGATTCTGTAGCCGCCAAAATATGTGCATTAGAAGGTGGAGTTGCAGCCATGCTTACCTCCTCTGGACAAGCAGCTAACTTTTTTGCCATTTTTAATATTTGCGAGGCAGGAGATCATATTATAGCATCATCAACCATATATGGTGGTACATATAATCTGTTTGGTGTTACAATGAAGAAAATGGGAATAGAATGCACTTTCGTTGATCAAGATCTAACGGAAGAAGAACTTAGCAAATATTTTAAGCCAAATACTAAGGCTGTATTTGGAGAGTCTATTGCTAATCCTTTGGTATCTGTACTTGATATTGAGAAATTTGCAAGATTAGCTCACTCACACGGGGTTCCTCTTATTATAGATAATACTTTTGCAACACCAATTAATTGTAGACCCTTTGAATGGGGAGCTGATATAGTCACTCATTCAACTACTAAATATATGGATGGACAAGCAGTAGGAGTTGGGGGATGTATAGTAGATAGTGGTAACTTTGACTGGATGGCAGATCCAGATAAATTCCCAGGGCTTACAAGCCCAGATGAATCCTACCATGGACTTGTATATGCTGAAGCCTTTGGTAAAGGAGCATATATAACCAAGGCAACGGTTCAGTTAATGAGGGACTTAGGGGCAACTCAGTCACCTCAAAATGCTTTTTATTTAAACCAAGGCCTAGAAACCCTTCATCTTAGAATGAAAGAACATTGTTATAACGCCCTGGAAGTTGCTAAGTTTCTAGAAAATCATGAGAAAATTGCATGGGTAAGTTACCCGCAATTAGAAAGTAGTGATAGCTATGAACTCGCTAAAAAATATCTACCAAATGGTTCTTGTGGAGTGCTAGCTTTTGGAGTTAAGGGTGGACGGGATGAGTCTATTAAGTTTATGGATAATTTAAAACTAGCATCTATAGTTACCCATGTATCAGATAGTAAGACCTGTATACTACATCCAGCAAGCCATACTCATAGGCAACTTAGTGATAAGCAGTTAGAAGAAGCGGGGATTGCACCAGATTTAATTAGACTATCAGTAGGCATAGAAAATGTAAATGATATAATAGAAGATTTAAACCAAGCTTTAGCACAAATTTAATGAAAAGTGCAAAAAAGAGGGCATGTGCCCTCTTTTTTTATGCCTATATTGTAGCAATAGATGAAAAATATTAAGATTTAACACAAACTTGCACAAAAAACTTGATAAATCTGAATAATGTATGTTATATTAATATTGGGAGAACAAAAATTATTAAGGGGGATGATGATGTTTACTAAAAGAAGGTCAAAAAAATTTGCTAAATTTGTAGCCTTATGTGTTGCAGCAAGTATATTTACTACTACTTATGCAGCAATGCCAGTACAGGCACAAGCTACGGCAAGGAAAACAGTGAAAGCTTGGGATTCTAGCGAGATTTATTTAAAAGGTGATCAAGCAAGTTACAATGGTAAAATTTTTGAGGCAAAATGGTGGACTCAAAATGAGACACCAGATGCAAGTAATCAGTGGGGTGTATGGAAGCTAGTAGGTGAAGGTACTGACCCAGTGGAGCCAGAGAAGCCAGTGGAGCCAGAAAAACCAGTAGATCCGGTGGAACCAGAAAAGCCAGTAGAACCGGTGGAACCAGAAAAGCCAGTAGAACCGGAAGAACCAGTAGATCCAGGAAAAAGTGAAAATGTGGAATTTGAAGTTACGGCAGATTGGGGAAGTGGATTTAATTACTCTATGACAATTAATAACACAGACTCAAAGCCACTTGAAAACTGGAAATTAGAATTTGATTATAGTGGTGAATTAACTAGTGCTTGGGATGTAGTTTTAAGCAAGAGCGGAAACCATTATACAGTAACACCAAACAACTGGAATAAGAATATTCCAGCTAATGGAACATTAAGCTTTGGTGGAGGCGGAACAAAGGTAGGTAAGATTTCTAATATTAAATTAAATGGTTCAGCCTTAACACCACCAGTGGATCCAACAGAACCAGTAGATCCAACAGATCCAGAAGAACCAGAAATTCCAGATATAGAGCAACCAGAACCAGGACAAGCTCTAACAGATGAACAACTTGAGGTTCTATGGGGTGGGATTGACCCAGCATTTTCAGCAGAAAATGCAGTAGGAAAGTTAGAGGAATTACTTACTAAGGAAGAATTCGAAGAACTTTTCCCATACCGTCATGGATCAGAATTATTTAATGAATACAATAACTCAAATGTTCCAGAATACTATACCTATGATGGATTACAAGAAGCTGTTACTCAAGTAGCCAATGTAAAGTATAAGATTGAAACCCGCGGGGATGCGGCTTGGAATACAAGGGTTTGGCGTTTAGATAAAACTACTAAGGAGCAAATGCTTGTTTCAGATTCAGTAGATTTTGATGCAGACTGGAATCTAGATAAGCCAGTAACTACACAAATAGTAGACTTTGGTTCATTCTTATCAGAAGGTACAATGGATCATCGTAAGAAAGAAATTGCAGCCTTCCTAGCAAATGTTGCCCACGAAACAGGTGGTGGATGGCCAACAGCTCCAGGCGGAGAATTTGCATGGGGACTATACTACAAAGAAGAAGTTAACCACTCAGACGATACTAAGGGAGGGTATTCAGAGCCAAATGCTGAGTTCCCACCATATGGTGATAAATCATACCATGGTAGAGGACCAATCCAACTTAGTTATAACTATAACTATGGATTAATGAGTGCTATTTTATATGGTGATAAGAATATATTGCTACAAAACCCAGAAAAGGTTTCCCATGACCCAGTAGTAGGCTTTGCAACAGCTATATCATTCTGGATGGCGCCACAAGGAAATAAGCCATCATGTCACGAAGTTATGGCAGGAACATGGGTGCCAACACCAACACAAATTGCTAAGGGTTGTGATGAACCATGTTTTGGAGTAACTATTATTGTAATTAATGGTGGACTTGAATCAGGCAGGGGTGAAGAAGACGGACGTATAAAAAGACGTGCAGGTCACTACAGGATGATAACATCCAAAATGGGTGTTGATATAACAGGCGAGCAACTAGATACAATAGGAATGCAGCCACTGTAAAATTTAATTAATGAATATGAGTATTAGGCAGATTACATGGATAGTTTGATATTATCCATGTAATCTGTTATTGTTAAGTAGTATTATTAATGCAGATGTGTACATAATATTAAGTACACCTGCTTATTATTTTTTCACCAAGTCTCAATTAACAATTAATTGAGAATACAAGTTAGGAGGTGTCTCAATTGAAAGAGACAACAGATGAAAGATTAATTTTGGCATCTAAAAGTAAAGAGGATAAGATTTATAGTATTTTAGATAGCTCAAAAGAAGGAAAAACAGAAGAACAGGTAAAGTCAGCTAGAAGTTTATATGGGGAGAATATTGTAACATACACTGATAAAGACAGTGTGTTCAAAAGATTGGTTGAATCTTTTATTAATCCATTTACTATGATTTTAATTGTGCTTGCCATTGTATCATTTTTTACTGATGTAATCTTAGCAGATCCTGCAGAAAAAGATTATACAACCATGATAATAATTATAACCATGGTAGTAATATCAGGGGTTTTAAGATTTGTCCAGGAAACAAGAAGTGGTAATGCAGCAGAAAAACTACTAGAAATGATTGAAACTACAACTCGCATAGAAAGGGTTGAAGGCGGAGCAAGGGAAATTCCACTAGATGAGGTAGTGGTAGGTGACATTGTCCACCTTTCTGCTGGGGATATGATACCAGCCGATATTAGAATCTTCGAGGCCAAGGACTTATTTATAAGCCAATCAGCTTTAACAGGTGAAAGTGAGCCAGTAGAGAAACACCCAGTTAACTATAATGATAAAGAGGCAATCCACGAAATAGAGAACCTAGCCTTTATGGGAACTAATGTTATTAGTGGCTTTGCTAGGGGGATAGTTGTTACAACAGGAAATGATACAATGTTTGGCCAGTTAGCCCAGGATCTTAATAAAGAAGAGACTGTAACAAGCTTTGAAAAAGGTGTTAACTCAGTTTCATGGGTACTTATCAAATTTATGGCTGTTATGGTTCCCATTGTATTTTTTCTAAATGGAATAACTAAAGGCAACTGGCTTGAAGCCCTTTTATTTGCTATATCTATAGCAGTAGGTCTAACGCCAGAAATGCTACCCATGATAGTAACTACATGTTTAGCAAAGGGAGCACTTACTATGTCTAAACATAAGGTTATTATTAAGAACCTAAATTCCATACAAAATTTGGGCGCAATAGATATACTTTGTACTGATAAGACAGGTACCCTTACTGAAGATAAAATAACCCTTCAATATCACCTGGATGTGGACGGAAATAGCGATACTAGGGTATTGAGGCATGGTTTTTTAAATAGCTATTATCAGACAGGCCTAAAGAATTTAATGGATATTGCTATTATAAATAAGGCAATGGAGCTAAAAGATAGTGACGAAGGTATAGGTAAAAGCATAACAGAATACGATAAAGTAGATGAGGTACCCTTTGATTTTTCAAGAAGGAGAATGAGTGTTGTAGTAAAGGACAAAAATGGTAAAACGCAAATGATAACAAAGGGTGCAGTAGAGGAAATGCTGACAATATCTAGCTATGTAGAGTATAAGGGAGAAGTTATTGAACTAACAGAAGAAAGGAAGGATTTTGTTCTCGCCAAGGTAAGGCAGCTAAATAATAAGGGAATGAGAGTTCTTGCAGTTTCCCAAAAGACTAATCCATCACCAGTTGGAGAGTTTTCACAGGCTGATGAGGAGGATATGGTTCTAATAGGATATTTAGCCTTCCTTGACCCACCTAAAGAAAGTGCAAAGCCTGCTATAGGTGCCTTAAACAGTATAGGCGTGGGAGTAAAAGTTATAACAGGCGACAATGAGGAAGTAGCTACCAGTGTTTGTAAGCAGGTAGGAATTGAATTTGATAAGGTTTATATAGGTGCAGATATTGATAAGCTTACAGATGAAGAATTAGGAGATGTAGCAGAACAACCCTCCCTATTTGCAAAAATGTCCCCAGCCCAGAAGGCTAGAATTATAAATTCTTTAAGGGATAGGGGCCACTCTGTTGGATATATGGGGGACGGAATTAATGATGCTGCAGCTTTAGAAGCTGCGGATGTAGGTGTATCAGTTGATAATGCAGTGGATATTGCAAAAGAGTCAGCAGATGTAATCTTACTCGAAAAAGATTTAATGGTACTTGAAAACGGTATAATAGAAGGAAGAAAAACTTATGCTAATATGATTAAATATATTAAATTAACAGCATCATCCAACTTTGGAAATGTGTTTTCTGTATTAATAGCAAGCGCATTCTTGCCATTTATGCCAATGGCAGCTATACACTTAATTCTGTTAAATCTAATATATGATATCTCTTGTATTGCAATTCCATGGGATAATGTGGATAAGGAATTTCTTAAGGTACCAAGGGCTTGGGATGCAAGTTCAGTATCCAAGTTTATGTTGTGGATAGGCCCAACAAGCTCAGTATTTGATGTTACAACATATCTTCTTATGTACTTTATTATATCTCCAATGTTTACAGGCGGATTGCTTTTTCACGAGCTAACAGATCCTAAGATGATGGCCATATATATAGCTGTTTTCCAGGCAGGATGGTTTGTGGAATCTATGTGGAGCCAGACCCTTGTAATCCATATGATAAGAACCCCAAAGATACCATTTATAGAAAGCCGGGCATCTATGGAACTAACACTATTAACATTTACGGCAATAGGAATATTAACGGCCATACCATTTACTAGTTTTGGTGCATCCATAGGGCTAGCACCTTTGCCAAAGATATATTTCCTATATCTGGCAATAACCATAGTTCTATATATGGCACTTGCAACGGTTGTTAAAAATCTATACGTTAAGAAATATGGAGAATTATTATAAAATAATATAAAGACTTACAGCTATATGTTTTCCAATTGACAAATTAGTGATATGATATAAGTAATAAGAAAAATCATATGGAGGCTAACATGAATAGTAGCAGAAATCTAAAATCATACACTAGAAATCAGGAGATTAATAAGCTTACTTCCCCAGCGGGGCAGGTTTCAAGTGTTTTGCTTATAGTATTTGGAAGCATTGGAACCATAGTGTTTGGAATACCAGTGTTTGTCCTAACATTGTTAGGATTTACCCTGGGTAGCATATTCAACACTATAGCTGTAGGTCTTTTGCCTTTATTAATTATAAGTATAGTTCTTTTTGTAACAGGTAATAAAATTCGAAAAAGATTACAAAGATTTAACAAATACATATTTTATATGGAGGGCAAAAGCTACTGTCTTATTAGTGATTTATCTGACCTAACAGGCCTAAGTCAGAATTATATAGCAAAGGATCTACGTAAAATGATTGATAAGGGGATGTTTCCTCAGGGCCATATAGATAGGAAAAGGACCTGGTTTATGCTAAGTGATGAGTGCTACAATCAGTACCTTCAACTGCAAAAAAAGCATATTGAAAACCAGGCTATAGAAGCCAAGAAGGTAGAAAATAAAGAGGATACAGTAGATGATGAAGTAAAGAAAGTTATAAATGATGGACGTAAGCTTGTATCAGATATAAAGGAGGCAAATGTTGCCCTACCAGGAGAAGAAATCACACGAAAACTTAACCAGCTAGAAAAGATAACATATAAAATATTTGATCATGTAGAAACACACCCAGAGAAACTCAATGAAATAAGTAAGTTTACAGATTACTTCCTGCCAACAACACTAAAACTTGTAGAGTCCTATAAGAAATTAGAGGGGCAGCCAGTACAAGGAAGAAATATTACAAAAGCTAAGGCAGAAATTGAAGAAACTATGGATACCATAAATTTGGCATTTGAAAATCTATTAGATAGTTTATTTCAGGATATGGCTATGGATATATCAACAGATATATCTGTACTAGAAACAATGTTTATACAGGAAGGATTAACAAAGGCAAATATGGATGTTAATCATGGGATAATGGAGGAGAAAAATGAATAAGGATGTGCCAACATTAACTTTTGACCCATTTAGTGAAGACATAGAAGAAGAGACAAGTGAAATGCAAGTAAAAAAGGAAGAAATAATACTAACACCAGAAGAGCAGGAAATGGTTGATGACTTTGCAAATCAAATTGATTTAAGCAAAACAAATGAAATTCTGCAGTACGGTGTAGGGGCCCAGAAGAAGATAGCAGATTTTTCGGAAACAGCCCTAAACAATGTAAAGACAAAAGATCTAGGTGAAGTAGGAGATATGCTTTCTGATGTAGTTATAGAATTAAAGAGCTTCGATGCTGAAGAGGAAAAGGGCTTCTTTGGAATATTTAAGAAGCAATCAAATAAACTTACGGCTATGAAGGCCAAGTATGATAAGGCAGAGGTTAATATAAACAAAATTTGCAAGGAATTAGAGTCTCATCAAATAAGATTACTTAAGGATATAGCTATGCTAGATAAGATGTATGATCTTAATAAAACTTATTTTAAGGAATTATCCATGTATATTATGGCAGGCAAGCAAAAGTTAGACCAGGTATATAATGAGGAGTTACCAGCACTTCTAGAAAAATCAAAAAAGAGTGGTTTACCAGAAGATGCCCAGGAGTATAAGGATCTAACAGCCCTTGCCAATAGATTTGAGAAAAAAATTCATGACCTTGAACTAACAAGAATGATTTCCCTGCAGATGGCACCCCAAATCCTTCTAGTACAAGGTAATGATTCTGTTATGGCAGAAAAAATCCAGTCAACCATTGTAAATACAATTCCCCTATGGAAAAGCCAGATGGTACTGGCCCTTGGTGTTAATCATTCAACCCAAGCAGCAAAAGCCCAAAGGGAAGTAACAGATTTAACCAATGAACTACTAAAAGAAAATGCCAGAAAACTAAAATCAGCAACAATCGAAACAGCCAAAGAATCGGAGCGGGGAATAGTAGATATAGAAACGCTTAAAATGACTAATGAATCCTTAATTACCACTTTCGATGAGGTAATGACCATCCAAGAAGAAGGAAGACAAAAACGTAAGGAAGCAGAAGCTGAGCTTAACAGAATAGAAGAAGAGTTAAAAAATAAAATGCTAGAAATGAGAGGCTAATTAGTGAGTAAAGATTCAAATAAAAATGTAAAACCCCCTTGTCCCTACTATGGTAAGTGTGGTGGTTGCCAACTTCAGAACCTATCTAATAAAGACCAAAACCTATATAAACAAAAAGAAGCTGAAAAATTACTTGGTAAATATGGCAGGGTAGAAAATATACTTGTAATGGATGATCCTTATAATTATAGGAATAAAATCCAGTATAGCTTTGGCTATGACAAAAAGGGCAAAATAATTTCAGGTATGTATGAAAGCAATACCCATAAAATAATAGATATAGATAAATGCCTAATACAGGATCCTATAGCAGATGAAATAATAAAAACCATTAAATCCATTATGAAAAAATATAAGATGGAGCCCTATAATGAAGATACAAGGCAAGGCTTCCTAAGGCATGTTCTTATAAAGACAGGCCACAAAACAGGAGAAGTTATGGTAGTTGTAGTAACAGCTAACCATATGTTCCATGGTAAGAAAAATTTTGTTAAAATACTAAGGAAAAAACACCCCCAGATATCAACAGTTATACAAAATATTAATAGTAAAAATACGTCAATGATTCTAGGTGATAGAGAGTCAAATATGTACGGAAAAGGCTATATAGAAGATATCCTATGCGGCTTAAGATTTAGGATATCATCTAAATCCTTCTACCAGATAAATCCTAGCCAAACAGAGACTTTATATAATAAGGCCATTGAAATGGCAGGATTTAAGGGTAATGAAAGGATAATAGATGCCTACTGCGGTATAGGAACCATATCCTTAATAGTAGCTAATAAGGTAAAGGAAGTTATAGGTGTTGAGCTAAACGGCGATGCCATTCAAGATGCCATAAGAAATTCTAAAATAAATAATATTAATAATGTAAAATTCTATAAGGCTGATGCAGGGGAATTTATGGTAGGCTTAGCCTCTAAAAATGAGAAGATAGATGCTGTAATTATGGACCCACCAAGAGCAGGAAGTGATGAGGCATTCCTACATTCCATGTGCCAGTTAAATCCGGAGAAAATAGTATATATATCTTGTAATATGGAGACCCAGGCAAGGGACCTGGAGTATCTGGTGAAGAATGGGTATAAGGTTAAGGGGATACAGCCAGTGGATATGTTTCCACAAACAGGGCATGTGGAGTGCATAGCGTTACTACAAAGAACAAATATGTAGAAATCCTGTATTTCAAGCTATTTCATGACTATTTTGTTTTTGAGGAAGATGGGCAGGGATTCAAGAAAAAAGTGCTAAAAAAGC